>NZ_JAEMSD010000072.1:17744-19436 GCF_016462955.1 Bradyrhizobium sp.
GAAAGAAATGGGCATGTATACATAAGCACGCTGGAAGGTGAACGCTTGAAACTGGATGCCGCATGACGCTGACCTTGACGATCCTGGGCTGCGGCTCCTCCGCCGGCGTGCCCCGCCCGGCGCTCGGCTGGGGTGCCTGCGATCCCAACAATCCCAAGAACCGCCGGCGGCGTTGCTCACTGCTGGTCGAACGGACCTCCGAGCACGGCACCACGCGGATCGTGATCGACACTTCGCCGGATCTGCGCGAGCAATTGCTTTCCACCAACGTCGACCACATCGACGCCGTGTTCCTGACCCACGAGCACGCCGATCAGACTCACGGCATGGACGATCTGCGTTCGGTCGTGATGCACATGCGCCGGCGCATCCCGACCTATTTCAATCAGTCGACCGCCAAGGACATTCTGTCGCGGTTCTCCTATTGCTTCATCTCGCCTGAGGGCAGCGACTACCCGCCGATACTGACTCGGCACTCGATCGAGGCGGGCGAAAGCCAGACCGTCCTGGGCAAGGGCGGCGCGGTGACGATGACCGCCTTCCTGGTGCAGCATGGCAACATTCCAGCGCTCGGCTATCGCATCGGGGACGCCGCCTACACCCCTGATCTCAACGACATCCCGCGCGAGAGCTGGGGCGCCCTGGAAAATCTGGATCTCTGGATCGTCGACGGCCTGCGCTACACCAGCCATGTCAGCCATTTCAGCATCAACGACGCGCTGTCCTGGATCGAGCGGTTCAAGCCGAAGCGCGCGGTGATCACCAACATGACCGCCGACGTCGATTACGAGGTTATCCGGCAGTCGCTGCCCGCCGGCGTGGTGCCGGCCTATGACGGGTTGCGGCTGGAGACGGCCTAGACCTCTTCGGACGCTGTTCAGGCCGAGATCGCTTTCGCCGAGCCGACTTCGTTGCGCAGCAGGAATTTCTGGATCTTGCCCGTCGACGTCTTCGGAATGGGCCCGAACACGACCGCCTTCGGCGTCTTGAAGCCGCTCATGTGCGATCGGCAGAACGCGATGATGTCGGCCTCGCTGGCGCTGGCGCCGTCCTTCAGCTCGACGAAGGCGCAAGGTACTTCACCCCATTTCGGATCGGGCTTTGCGACCACGGCGGCGAACAGCACGGCCGGGTGCTTGTAGAGGATGTCCTCGACCTCGACTGAGGAGATGTTCTCGCCGCCGGAGATGATGATGTCCTT
This sequence comes from Bradyrhizobium sp., assembly GCF_016462955.1. Classification (GTDB taxonomy): domain Bacteria; phylum Pseudomonadota; class Alphaproteobacteria; order Rhizobiales; family Xanthobacteraceae; genus Bradyrhizobium. Next base: position 18,946 of record NZ_JAEMSD010000072.1, read on the forward strand.
CGAACGGTCCTTGATGATGACGTAGCCGTGCTCGTCGAGCACGCCGAGATCGCCGGTGTGAAACCAGCCGCCTTCGAAGGCCTCGCTGGTCGCCTTCTCGTTCCTGAGATAGCCCTTCATCACGATGTTGCCACGGAACATGACCTCGCCGATGGTTTCGCCATCGCGCGGCACTTGCCGCATCGTCTGAGGGTTGATGACGGTGACGCTTTCCTGGAGCGGGTAGGGCACGCCCTGCCGCCGCTTCATGCGTGCGCGTTCGGCGGGCGGAAGTTCGTCCCAGCCGGGCTGCTCGGCGCAGACAGAGGCGGGGCCGTAGACCTCGGTCAGGCCGTAGACATGCGTCAGCTTGATACCGATGCTTTCCGCGCCTTCCAGCACCGCGACCGGCGGCGCCGCGCCTGCGATCAGGCCGACGACGCGGCGGGCGGCAGTTCCCTTGGGAGCATCCGGCGCGTTGATCAGCGTGTTGTAGACGATCGGCGCGCCGC
>NZ_JAEMSD010000488.1 GCF_016462955.1 Bradyrhizobium sp.
GATGATCGCGGGCGGCGTAGCTTATCTCAAGCTCACCGACATGATTAGCGGATCTGAGGCGCTGATCTCGCGTGCAAATCGCATGCAGATGGGCGCGCAGATCGAGATCAATCTTCTGTCGCAGGTTAGAGCGGAGAAGAATGCGATCATCGCGCCCGAGAACGAGACCGACATGTTCCTCGCCGACATCCCCAAGATGCGTGCGGCGAACACTAAGTTGAGAGAGGAAGTCTACGCCCTCGCCAGCGAAGGCGGAAAGCGGCTGCTCGAGAAATTTGCCGCCGCCTACGACAAGATGAACAGCGAGCAGGACCTCACGATCAAGCTGATCAAGACTGATCGCCCGAAGGCGGCCGATCGGACGGTTCACGAGGGACGAAAGGCGATCGCCGAGGCCGTCGAGGCAATCGACGCCTACGTCGTGTTCACGAAGAAGAGCATGGCCGATGAGGCCGAGATTACCCGGGCGGACGCTGCCAAGGGCCAGATGATCGTCATCGCGCTCGTCGTCGCATCGCTCGTGATAGCGGTCCTTGCAGCGCTGTGGATGGCGATCAGCATCAGCCGTTCGCTCAGCCGCGCCGTCGGTCTTGCAGGAGCGGTCGCCGCCGGTAACCTCACCGAGACCATTCCCTCGGCCAGCAACGATGAAATCGGCGATCTCATTCGTTCCCTGAACGGCATGGTGGAGAAGCTTCGGCAGGTCGTGTCGGAGGCCCTGACGGCGGCGCAGAACGTTTCTGCGGGCAGCCAGGAGCTTTCCGCCAGCGCCGAGCAGCTCTCGCAAGGAGCCACCGAGCAGGCCTCGTCGGCGGAAGAGGCGTCCTCCTCGATGGAAGAGATGGCCTCGAATGTGAAGCAGAACGCCGACAACGCCAACCAGACCGAGAAGATCGCTGCGCAGTCGGCCAAGGACGCGGAAGCGTCCGGAGCTGCCGTAGGCCGCGCCGTGGATGCGATGCAGACGATCGCCGAGAAGATTACCATCGTGCAGGAAATTGCACGCCAGACCGATCTGCTCGCGTTGAACGCAGCCGTCGAAGCGGCTCGCGCCGGCGAGCACGGCAAGGGCTTCGCCGTGGTGGCGTCCGAAGTGCGCAAGCTCGCCGAGCGGAGCCAGGCGGCCGCCGCCGAAATCGGCACCCTCTCGACCGAGACCGTCAAGGTTGCGCAGGAAGCCGGCGAAATGCTGGGCAAGCTCGTGCCCGACATCAAGAAGACGGCCGAGCTCGTCCAGGAAATCACCGCCGCCTGCCGCGAGCAGGACGTCGGCTCCTCGCAGATCAATCAGGCGATCCAGCAGCTCGACAAGGTCGGTCAGCAGAACGCCAGCGCCTCCGAACAGGTGTCCTCGACCTCCGAGGAGCTGGCTTCGCAGGCCGAGCAGCTGCAGTCGACGATCGCCTTCTTCCGTATCGAAGACTCTGGGCGCAAGCCGATGGCTGCTCCGGAAGTCGACCGGGCCGTTGGTCAGCTTCGCGCCAAGGCCGCGAAGATGGCGGCGGTCGATCGCCGCGGCAAGGCACCGGCAAGCAGGCCTGCAAAGGCCCTGAAGGTCGCGGGCGGAGGCGGGTTCGCCTTCGACATGGATGACGGCGGCGACGAGCGCGACGCCGAGTTTCAGCGCTAGACGTTCTTGCGGGACGCGGGCTGTCGGGCTCGCCTCCTGTCAAAATCAAACTGGGCCGTACCCGAGGGACGACGAAAATGAGATTCACAGTCAAGGCAAAACTCGCCTCCGCCTTTGGAGCCGTTCTCGTGCTGTCCGTTGTCGCCGGCGGAATCGCGGCCTGGAAGCTGAGCGATATTGCCGCGAAGACGGAGCTCCTCCTTGGGGCAGCCGGACGCTCAAGCAAGGCTGCGGAGTTGGAGCGCGGGCTCCTGCTGCAGATCCGGGCCGAAAAGAACGCTTTGCTAGCGCAGTCGGATGCCGAACTGGAGCGATACGCTGCCGAGGTCCGTAAGGTTCGCGGGGACATGGCCAAGACTCGGGACGAGATCTACGCCGTGGCCTCCGAGACGGGTCGGAAGATGATTGACCGCTTCTCGGCGATTCACGTCGCAATGAATGCTGCCGAGGACGAAACGCTCAAGCTGGCCCGCACGGACCGGGCGAAGGCGGCGGAGCACTCGGCCACCGAAGTGCGTCGGCATCTATTGGATGCCACCCACGTCCTCGACGAATATCTCGACTACCTAAAGAAGTCGATGACTGAGCGCGCCGACGAGGCGAAGCAGGAAAGCAGCCGGGCCCAGGTGCTGCTGATCAGCATCGTCATCTTGTCTCTGCTTCTCGGCGCTGCCGCCGCGATCTTCATCGCACTCAGCATCAGCCGCTCCCTGATGCGCGCAGTCGGCCTAGCCAATGCGGTCGCCACCGGGGACCTCACCCAGACGGTCGAGGCGAAGACCAACGACGAGGTCGGCGATCTCCTCAAGGCACTCAATGCCATGACGGCGAACCTGAATGCCACGGCCATCGTGGCCGAGGAGGTCGCGCAGGGCAATCTGGCTGTCCAGGCCAAGCGCCTGTCCGACAAGGACACGCTCGGTATTGCGCTGGAACGCATGATCGCCAGCCTCAATGCAAGCGCGGAAATCGCCCACGAGATCGCCCGCGGCAATCTGACCGTCGACGTCAAGCGCCTGTCCGACAAGGACAAGCTCGGCATTGCGCTGGAGACCATGGTCAGTCGGCTTCGGCAGATCGTGTCGGAGGCACTCACGGCGGCCGAGAACGTCTCGGCCGGAAGCCAGGAGCTGTCCGCAAGTGCCGAGCAGCTCTCGCAGGGCGCGACCGAGCAAGCCTCATCCGCCGAGGAAGCCTCCTCCTCGATGGAAGAGATGGCCTCCAACGTGAAGCAGAATGCCGACAATGCCAACCAGACCGAGCGGATCGCCGCGCAATCGGCCAAGGACGCAGAAGCCAGCGGTGCAGCCGTCGGGCGTGCCGTTCAGGCGATGCAGACCATCGCGGAAAAGATCACCATCGTGCAGGAGATTGCGCGGCAGACCGACCTGCTGGCGCTTAACGCGGCGGTCGAGGCCGCCCGCGCCGGCGAGCACGGCAAGGGCTTTGCCGTGGTGGCGTCCGAGGTGCGCAAGCTCGCCGAACGCAGCCAGGCCGCTGCCGCCGAGATCGGCACCCTCTCGACCGAAAGCGTGAAGGTCGCCCAGGAAGCTGGCGGGATGCTCTCCAAGCTCGTTCCCGACATCAAGAAGACGGCCGAACTGGTCCAGGAGATCACGGCCGCCTGCCGCGAGCAGGATGTCGGTGCGGCCCAGATCAACCAGGCGATCCAGCAGCTCGACAAGGTCGGCCAGCAGAACGCCAGTGCCTCCGAGCAGGTGTCCTCGACGTCCGAGGAACTGGCCTCGCAGGCCGAGCAGTTGCAGTCGACGATCTCGTTCTTCCGGATCGAGGAGAGTGAGAAAGGCAAGGTCGCTCCGCGGGAGATCGATCGTGTCGTCGGTCAGCTCCGGGCCAAGGCGGCGAAAATGGCGGCGGCCGACGTCGGAGCCAGAAAGCCGACGGCCAGGCCCGCCCGGGCCCTCAAGGTCGGCGGTGGCGGCTTTGCCTTCGATATGGATCAAGCCGACGACGATCGCGACGCAGAGTTTCAACGCTAACCGGCAAGGTCCCGACGGGGCCGCAGCCCGATACTTGATCGAATGGATGCATCATGGCCGCAACATCGCAATATCTGACTCTCGGTCTTGCCGGCGAGACGTTCGGCATCAGCATCCGCAACGTCCGAGAAATCCTCGACATGCGGCCGATTTCGCGGCTGCCGCACGCGCCGGCTTTCCTGCTCGGCATGATCGACGTGCGCGGCGCCGGATATCCGATCGTCGACCTCAGGACCAAGCTCGGCCTGCCGAGCGTTCCGGCAACCGAAGCCACCCGCATCATCATCCTCGACGTGCCGATGAAGGACCGGCTGGTCGGCGTCGGCTTCGTCGCCGACTGCGTGTTCGAGGTGACTGACATCGACGAGCAGGCAATCGAGCCCATCCCGGAGGTCGGCGGAAAATGGCAGTCGGACTATGCCGCCGGCATCGGCCGAAAGGGGGAGAAGTTCGTCGTGATCTTCGATCTGGCCAAGCTGATGGCCAACGACGAGATTCCTGGCGGGGCCGGCGCGGAGGCACCGCGGGCCGCCTGAGATTTAGTGCGAAGCGTAGCAGATCGCGAGCACCCATAAGCTGTGAGACAGAAAATGAGATTTACCGTCAAAGCCAAGCTAGCGAGCGCGTTCGGCGTGGTCATCGCGCTGTCCATGATCGCCGGAGCGGTCGGCTACATCAAATTGTCCGAGATGATCGCGACCGCCGACCAGCTGGTCAGCCGCTCCAATCGCATCGAGAGGGCTGCCGAACTCAAGGAGGGCGTGCTGTTCCTGTTGCGCGACGAGAAGAACGCCATCCTCGCCGCGACGGACGCTGGGTATGACGAGGCTGCCGCTGATCTCGTCAAGACCCGCGAAGCAGTCAACAAGTCGAAGGACGAGATCTACGCCGCCGCGAGCGAAGGCGGAAAGAAGCTGATCGACAGGTTTTCGGCGGCATTCGGCAGGATGAACGCGTTCCAGGACGAGACAGTCAGGCTGGCTCGCACCGACAAGGCGAAAGCCCTGGATCGCTCGATGCACGAAGGGCGCAAGCTGGTCGAAGATGCGCTGGAGGGCGCCGACGGCTACATCAAGAGCGCCAAGAAGAACATGGCCGACCAGGCGGAGCAGTCAAAGCAGGATGGTGTGCGGGCCGAGATGCTGCTGATCAGCCTGGTCATCGCCTCGCTTCTGATCGCGGTCGCTGCTGCGACCTGGATCGCCGTCAATATCAGCCGCGGGCTCGCCCGTGCAGTCGGCCTCGCCAATGCGGTGGCGGTCGGCGACCTCAGCCAGAAGATCGCCGTTTCCAGCAATGACGAACTCGGTGATCTCGTGACATCGCTCAATGCGATGACAGCGAATCTGAATGCCACGGCGGACCTCGCCAATGAGATCGCGCAAGGCAACCTCACCGTCGAGGCCAAGCCGCTGTCGG
>NZ_JAEMSD010000489.1 GCF_016462955.1 Bradyrhizobium sp.
AGCGCGCGCATCGACGCGATCGGCAACGTCTGCGGTCGCTACGAAGGCGACCGGCCCGGGGCGCCCTGCCTGATGCTGGGCTCGCATTACGACACCGTGCGCGATGCCGGCAAATGGGACGGGCCGCTGGGGGTGATCACCGCAATCTCCTGCGTCGCCGATCTCAACCGTCGCGGCAAGCGCCTGCCGTTTGCGATCGAGGTGGTCGGATTTGCCGACGAGGAGGGGGTACGCTTTGCCTCGACATTGCTTGGCAGCCGTGCGGTGGCCGGCACCTTTGACGAGGGTGTGCTGAACGCGCGCGATGGCGACGGCGTGTCAATGCGCGATGCGCTCGTGCAGTTCGGCCTGGATCCCGACCGGATCGGCGCGGCCGCACGGACGCGACGCGAGCTGCTTGCCTATCTCGAATTGCACATCGAGCAGGGACCGGTGCTGGAAGCGCAGAACCTGCCCGTAGGCGTCGTCACCGCAATTGCCGGCGCCACGCGCCTTGCCGCGCGGCTGACCGGCATGGCCGGCCACGCCGGCACCGTGCCGATGGCGCTCCGGCGCGACGCGCTCGCCGGGGCGGCCGAATGCATCGGAGCGGTCGAACAATTTTGCCGCACCGACCCGGACGGCCTGGTCGGTACTGTCGGCTACATCCAGGCGAGGCCCGGCGCGACCAACGTCATTCCAGGCGAGGTGTCGTTCACCATCGACATCCGGGCGCCCACCGACATGCACCGCAAGCGTGCGGTCGCGGATATCGTTCGCCAGATCGAGGCGATTGCCAAGCGCCGGCAATTGACACTTCAGCTCGATGTTACCCACGAAAACCGCACCGCGCCTTGCGCACCATGGCTCCAGGACCAGATCGCGTCGGCGATCGAAGCCGAAGGCTTCGCCGTGTTCGAGCTGCCGAGCGGGGCAGGGCACGACGGGATGGCGATGATCGACATTGCCGATGTCGGCATGATCTTCGTCCGGTGTCGCGGCGGCATCAGCCATCACCCGGACGAGCATGTCGAGCTCGCCGACGCCGACGCGGGCGCGCGGGTGCTGCTGCGGGTCGTCGAGAATTTCAACCCCCGGCAAGCCGGCGCTGGCTCGACCTGACTTCCCAAAACCTCGCGTGTCATCAGGACGTGACACGAATCAGTCACTTTTGTGACGATGACCGGCTATGGTCGGGGATCACGACCAGGCCAACGAACAGCGATATCTCCTTGCCGTCACATCGTGGAAACCGGTTTTATCAGGGCGTGACCGCGTCCTTCGTCGCCAACGCGCTTCAGGCGGTGAACTTCCTCAGCGATCGGTTCCTGAGACATTCGCATCATTCGCTGTCGGCCATCGAGGACCTCTATCGGCACTCGATGGATAGCGCCTTTTCGCTGACCGAGGCCTTCCTCGTCACCGGCGCGCCCCACGCTTCCGCCTATTATCCTCGCGACTTCGCCTGGTTTTATCCAGACGTGCTCGATCCCGAGACCATCATGGACCCGCAGGACGCGGTGCGCCGCGTGCGCTTGCTTGAAAAGAGCGTGCGCCTGCTGCTGCAGGCGGTCCGCGCCGATGTCGTCACCACCACGATCGTCCCGGCGGGACGCGGCCGCTATCTCGGCGTAAACTATTTCTCGCCACCTTCGGATACGCTGCTCGGCATCCTTGCCGGTCTCCAGCAGATGATCTCAGCCGAGGAGAGGATATCGACCTATCTGGCGATGTCACAATGTGCACATGCCGGCCGCCTGCTGCTGGCCGAATACGGCGCCGACCTGAAGCGGGCGATCCTCCAACTTGCGAGCGAGCTGGAGCCGGTCGATGACAGCGGCGCGCGATACCTGCTGTGCGACGCCAGTGCGCCCCGCTCCGCGGCCACCGACACGCGCGCCGAGCGCAGGCGGTTCGTCACCAACGCCTGCGTCTACACGACGTTCGTCTGGGGTGTGCAGCTGGGAATCGTCGAAGAGAGCGAGCTGAAGCGGCTGCTCGGGCGCGACCTCGCACAATACAAGAAGGGCCTGCTCCGCCTGTTCGGCAAGGACGGCTATATCAGGCATTCGCTGGATGGTCCGGCGGGGACGCCGGCCGCCTCGGTCGCGCTGGATTTCGTCGGCGTGCATCGCGGATTCTGGAATATGAGCGAGGCGAGCGAACGTGCCCTGTTTGCCGCGACGACGGATCTGATCATCGCCGAACCACGGTTTCGCATACCGAGCACGTTCCACTTCCTGGTGTCGGTGGAGAATCCGCGGACCAAGATGATCCACAAGATTGCAGCTCCGGCCTATCAGGGGCGCTCGTCCTGGCCGACGTTCAACGTCGAATTCGCCGATCGCATGCTGGACTATGATGAATCAGCTGGAAGCGATACCTACCGGGCTTGCGCGCAAGGCATATTGAGGGACATCCGGACCGCAACCGAGGTCCATGGCGGCTATCAGGAGCTGATGTCGGAGCAGGGTCTGAAGTATCGCACCTGGGCCTACAAGGGCGCCGTGGCCCACTCCTGGTTTCCGCGCTTTCTGTCGGTCTGGAGGCGGGCTTACGGCACACCGCTCCTCCGGTGGGATTGACGAGTTCTGCCGGTCGCCCGCCCCTATGCCACGAGATCAAGCAGGCGGCATGAGCCGCGCACGAGCACCTTGCGTCCCGTGGGCGTCATTGCCGGCACGCCGTCATTGACCACAACGAGGCCGAGCTTGATGAGGCTTTCGATCAAGGGAGCCTTCGAGGGACGACAGGACGACGTCGGATTGCGAAGGGTGCGCAGAGCGTCCCATTGGTCCGGCGAAAGATCAAAGTCGACGTCGTTGCTCATTTTGCCTCAGGCGATCTTAAAGACGCGCCCCTGTTAGCGGCGCCGCATGAAGACCATGCGACGACAATGAGTCGGGAATTCGGTACGTCGTTGAGAATGAATCTTCACAAATTACTGCACCTCGTTGCGCCACAAGAGTTAAGATCGTTCACGCACGCATTGTCCCGATTTTCGATCACCAATTGATGATCTGTGTTTGATGGTGCAGTGCGACTACTGCGATGCATGGAAAGTATGGCTGTCCCATTCTGCGTCGCGATATGCACAGAAATGATGAGGTAAGAGGCTGCGGACTCTGGTACGTTGTCTTTGCGGGGAATGGCTTCACACGGAGGAGTGGAGTGCATGAACAGGCTGGTTGAAATTCGTAGCCAGGAATTTTTGTGCCGCGAGCGAGCAGCGCTCGATTCGGAGCGTCGGCTGTTCTGGCTCGCCCAAGCCGAGGAATGGGAGCAGCGCGCCCTCGACGAAATCGCGTATCACTTTCGGGAGTGCAATCTCGCGCAGATCGAGCTGAACGCCGCCTGACGGCGGGGGCTATCGCTGTCTACTGATAAGTGGCGACGATGTCCGACACAGCGCGCTCGAGCTGCTGCGCTGTGGCGCATTGGCGCACGACGCTGCAAAAGGTCGCGTAGCGCGGCATCTCTGAATCCCCGAAGCCCCAAGCCAGCCGCCCCTCCGGATTGAGCCAGACCAGCCGCTTCGAGCGCTCGGAGATGCGGCGCAAAATGTCGGCGCGTGGGTCGAGATTGTTGCTGCGGGCATCGCCGAGCACGATCACCGTGGTTTGCGGCGTCAGCGTGCTCATGAACTCCTTCTCGAAATCGACCAGCGAAGAGCCGTAGTCCGAGGAGCCGAAACCCACCTTGGACATGATCTCCGCCATCGCCTCCTCCGGAGACTTCGATTCCAGGACCTCGCTGACCTCGATCAGATGCGAGGAAAAGGCGAAGGAACGGACATCGTCGACGACCTCGTGCAGGGAATGGATCAGCAGCAGAAAGAAATCGGAGACCTGCGCAACGGAGCCCGAGACGTCGCAAAGCGCCACGATCTTCGGCCGGTCGCGATGCTTGCGCTTCCATGCGGTGAGGAAGGGCACGCCGCCCCAGGCCGCGTTGCGGCGCAGCGTGCGGCGGACGTCGAGATGGCCGCGCCGTTGGCGCTTGCGCGGCTTGGAGTAGCGCTCGCGCAAACGGCGCGCGATCTGGCGGATGAGAGCGCGCATCTCGGCGACCTGGCGCCGCTCGATGCGCGCGAGCGGCGCATTGCGCAAGATCTCGTTGCGAAGGTTTTCGGCCTCCTCGCGCGCATAGAGCGCAAGCCCCTGGGAGACCGTGTCGCGCACGGCTTCCCGTAGCGCATCGAGCGCGGCGCGCAGGCGCTCGGCCAGCGCCGGGTTGGTTGCGGTCAGGTTCTCCAGATCGTCCCGCAGACGCTGGAGGCCCATCGCATCGAGGATGCGGCTGGAGAAGATGCCGCGCTGAGTGGAGTAGCGGATGTCGGACAGGGAGGCCGCCGCGGACGCGCTGGCGATCGCGGCAGCGATCGTATTGCGGTCCTGCGACAGCAGCATCTGCGCGAGCTGGCTTAAACCTTCGGGACGCTCGCCTTGGCCGGCATCGCCGGAGGAGGGCGACTGATCCGCGTCCCGCGGTGTGTCGTCGTTGTCGGCCTCGGGCTGGTCCTGCCGCGGCTCCGGCTGACTGAAGAAGAGATCGAAACAGTCGCCGAGCGCGAGCTTCTCGTCCTGCGACTTGGCGAGCGTCAGCAGCAGCGCGTCGCGCAGGATAGCGCGGTCGGAGACGCCGACCTGCGCGACCGCCCGCATCGCGTCGATGCTCTCGGCGGGCGAGACGTGAACGCCGACACCGCGCGCCGCCCGAAAGAAGCGATGGAGATTGTCGCGCATCGGCGTCAACCGAAGACGTTGGACCGGGCCGCCTTGGCAATGAAGGTCGTCACCTGCGGCGCCGCAGCCTCTATGTCTGTCTCGTATTTCAGGAGGACGTTGAGTGTGTCCTTGACGATCTCGGTATCGAGCTCGGACGCCTGGAGCAGCACCAGCACGCGCGCCCAGTCGATGGTCTCGCTGACCGACGGCAGCTTCTTCAGGTCCAGCGAGCGGATCTCGTGGATGAAGCCGACCATCTGGCGGCGCAGCGTCTGAGAAATGCCGGGCAAGCGGCTTTCGACGATGCGTTCCTCAAGGCGCTGCTCGGGGAAGCC
>NZ_JAEMSD010000073.1 GCF_016462955.1 Bradyrhizobium sp.
ACCTGATGGAGCACGGCGAGATTCCAATCGCCCCGATCTTCCTCGATTCCCCGCTCGCGATCCGCGCCACCGAAGTGTTCCGCCGCCATGCCGAGAGCCTCGACCCCACCGTCGATGTCGGCCGCCTGCTCAACTCGCCGCATCTCAAATTCACCGAGACCGCGGACGAGAGCAAGGCGATCATGCGCCTGTCGGGATTCCACATCATCATCGCCGCGAGCGGAATGTGCGACGCAGGCCGCATCCGCCATCATCTGAAGCGCTGGCTGTGGAACGAACGCGCGACCGTGCTGCTTGCCGGCTTCCAGGCCAACGGCACGCTCGGCCGTTTCCTCCAGAACGGCGCCAAGGCCGTCCGCATCCAGGGCGAGGAGATCAAGGTCGCGGCCCACATCCGCATGATCGACGAATATTCGGGCCATGCCGATGGCGCGGGCATGGCCAGCTGGATCGCGGCGCGGCGCCCCATCGCCCGCGGGCTGTTCCTGGTCCACGGCGAGGAAGCGGCGGTCGCGGGCCTCGCCGAGCGCGTGGCCGAGCGCATCATTCCCGCGGCGAAGGTCTACCAGCCGATGCGCGACGACATCTACGAGCTCGCCGCGTCCGAGCCGCGCGTGCTCGACGCCGATCACCGCCGGCGCCTCGCGCCGGAGGCCGTGACCCGTCTCGACTGGCACAACGAGATGTCCGAGCTCATGCTCGACATCAACGATCGTGTTGCAGCCGCCGCCGACGACCGCGCCCGCGGCGTCATCATCCGAAGGCTGCGACGGGCGCTGGAGGACAGAGGATAAGGCCTCTGGCTGACGGTTGCGCCGCCCCCTGCGCGCCTATGGCTGCGCGTCTCCAGCTCACGCACTGCCGATCCTACAATCATTGCTCGCCGGAAACGATTGACACGCTTCGTTACATGAGCGCGCGATCGTCTGGAACGAATCCAATCTGGAATTCCTGCAAAACGCCTGGCCTCGTCTTGCTCCTGGATCGGCACGGTTGCTACCAGCCGTTTCGACTTTTGGAATCGAGCGCAAGCGTGGTGGGAATGAAGAACGCGAGTTATCTGTTTGGTGCTTCCACGGTCGCAATTGCGACTCTGGCGTTCGATCCCTCGGCAATCGCGCAGACGTCTGTTGATTTGCCTCCCGTCGTCGTCGAACAGGCCCGGCCACGCCCCGCGGCGCGACCTCAACGCACATCCACGACACGCGCGACGGGAACACGCCGCAACGCTGCGCGGACCGGCAACGCGCCGGCTGCGGCGCAGGTTGCCGTGCAGCCCGCCGCGGCGGGGGAGACCGCCACCGGCCCGGTGCAGGGCTATCTGGCGACACAGAGCGGGACCGGAACCAAGACGGACACGCCGCTGAACCAGACCGCGCAGTCGATCTCTGTCGTCAGCGCCGAGCGCGTCCGCGACCAGGGCGTCAGCAGCATTCAGGAAACTCTGCGCTACGTGCCCGGCGTATTTGCCGAGCCGGGCGGCGTGGATTCCCGCAACGACTATTTCAAGGTCCGCGGGCAGGATCCCAACGTCTATCTCGACGGCACGCGGGTGAACAACCGCAACAACTTCAACGAATGGCGCGTCGATCCCTACATGCTCGAGCGCATCGAGGTGTTCCGCGGGCCGGCATCGGTGCTCTATGGCGATACGTCCACCGCAGGCCTCGTCAATCTGATCTCCAAGCGCCCGCGCGCGGAAACCTACAACGAAGCCGGTGTCTCGTTCGACAATTTCGGCCGCAAGCAGATTCAGATGGATTCGACCGGCAAGGTGACCAAGGACGGTGAATGGCTGTATCGCTTCGTCGGCCTGTTCCGCGACGCCGACACTCAGGTCGACTACGTCCAAGACGATCGCATGCTGCTCGCGCCGTCCATGACGTGGCGGCCGACGACCAACACGAGCTGGACCGTGCTCGGCGTCTACCAGAAGGACAAGACCGGGACGACCAACGGATTCCTTCCTCGAGAAGGCACGCTCGTGCCGGGCATCAACGGCTACATTCCCCGCAACCGCTTCGTCGGCGACCCCAACAACGATGTGTATCAGACCGAAACCGGCGCGATCAGCAGCCTGTTCGAACACAACTTCAACGATGCCGTGAAATTCACGCAGAATTTCCGCTATGCACACGTCGACGGCGTCTATCGTTCGGTCTACGCGAACGCATTCTCGGCCGATCCCTTCCTCGACGCCTCCAGGCGCACAGTGAATCGCTACAGCTACAACCAGCAGACGTCGAACGACAATATCACGCTCGACAATAATTTGCAGATCAAGGCCATCACCGGAGCGCTCCAGCACAAGGTGCTGTTCGGCGTCGACTATCGCAGCCTCTATGCGCGGTCGTCCACCGGCTCCGGCTTCGACGCGACGCCGTTCGATCTCTATTCGCCCGTCTATACCAGCGTTCCCGTGCCTGCGCTGACGCGGGCATCGGATGCAGAACAGACCCAGACCGGACTCTACGCTCAGGACCAGATGCGGCTCGGGCCCTGGCTGGCGACGATCGGGATCCGGCAGGACTATGCCAGCACGCGGTATACCGGCGCCGACAGCGACAGGTCGGCAACGACCGGCCGCGCCAGCCTGATGTACGAGACGCCGTTCGGATTCAATCCCTACGTCACCTGGGCCCAGTCGTTCAATCCGGTGTCCTTCAGCCCAACCTATGGCGGCAGCACCTGTCTCGATGGTCCCTGCAAGGACCAGCGCGGCGAAACCTACGAGGTCGGCTTCAAATACACGCCGATGCCGGGCCTTGCGATCAATGGCGCGATCTACGACACGGTGGAGAAGAACCGGCTGTCGGCATCGAACGATCCATCCAATCCGTTCGCATCGAGCCAGATCGGCCAAGTCCGCATTCGCGGCGCGGAGATCGAGGTCATCGGCAAGATCACTCCTGATCTCGACGTGATCGCCAGCTATTCCTACATCGCCGCCAAGGTCGAGCGGGGCGACAACGACGGCAAGACGGTGGAGGGCGTCCCCGCCAACCAGGCCTCGCTCTGGGGCAAGTATCGCCTGAGCGCGCTCGGCCTGCACGACGTGACGGTGGGTGCCGGCGTGCGCTACATCGGCGACTCCTACGAGGAAACCAATACGTATACGATCCCGTCCTACACGCTGTTCGACATGATGGTGGCCTACGATCCCGGCAAATACAGGCTGCAGCTCAACGTCAACAACATTGGTGACGAACGCTACGTGGCGGCCTGCTATGCGCGCGGCGATTGCTATTACGGCCTCGGACGCACCATCCTGGGAACGGCGACCTACCGCTTCTAATCCGGCATCGAGCGCGAGCTTTGATGGGCCGCGCGTGGGGCACGTGAGATTCGCCATCGAGAGGATTGCCATCGCAGACGCACGGGTTCTCACGCTCGCGGCTTGCTGAGCCCGAGCTTTGCTGTCCTCTTTCGCCCTCATCGAAAGCGAGGGCGCAGGGAAGGCTGGGCGCCGGCTGGCACCCGAAGTCCCGCGTGTGCGATGAGAACGCGCACGGGGGTGGACGACAGGTCGCCGGACATCCGGCCTTCCCTGCGCGATGGTTTTCACGGTGTCCTTCGTGCTCTCCCCGGGGAGCGATGCACTATTGCCCCCGTCGCCATGCAGATGGCTGATGTACGTGCCCGGTTGGGCCGTGAAACATCACCACATGACTTGACGCACAGACCCCGGGCGTCAGGACCACACGACTTCTCCGTCCGCGCACATCCCCGTCCGCATTCCCGACAGCTGGCGTGCGCTCGCCGCCGAGACCGAACAAGGGATGCTGTCAGCGCCGTGTCGTACCGCGCCTGTCGTTGCTCACGGATTTCGCCGCCCTGCAACCACCCTTGCGCGCCGACGCCGTCGCGGCCACCGCATCCCGGCCCGCGTCTCGTGACGATCGCGAAACGCCCCTCGTGGCGGGCAGGATGTTCCGGCTTGTACGGCGAAATCGAATTTCTGTAAATGCGAATATTTTAGCGGGCGGCTATCGACCTAGCGCTGGGGTGTTCTGCCCGACAGGCAACGCAACCCATTGTGGCCCGGACGGAGCGCACCAAAACTGGCCAACGCCGGCGGATGGCCTGGATGGCGCCTCGCTCCATTCAGGCCTCGGCGCTTTGAAGACCTTACGAGAGCTGATATTCTTCGGCGGAGTGGGCTCGACGAGCCATGTTGTCAATCGATCAACCGCCACTGCCCGAAGGATGCGGATGAGAAGCGTGATGCTGCTGGCTCTCGGCCTCATGCTTGTCGCCGTCTGGCCGCACGACAGCGCGAGAAGCCAGACTTCGGCCGCGCCGCCGGTTTCGCTTGCCCCGCCCGATGCATCGCCGCCACGCCCGAGTGTCACCAAGCCCGCGCGGGTGACGAGAACTCCGCCGGCGGCGCCCAGCAGAGAGCCTTCCGTGATCGGAGGGCCTCAAT
This sequence comes from Bradyrhizobium sp., assembly GCF_016462955.1. Lineage (GTDB taxonomy): Bacteria > Pseudomonadota > Alphaproteobacteria > Rhizobiales > Xanthobacteraceae > Bradyrhizobium. The sequence continues at coordinate 4,427 of NZ_JAEMSD010000073.1, forward strand.
CGAGGCCGAATCAAGCCGCCGACTACGATGGCTTCAGCGTCGGCACCGTCGATGACGTCGACACCCCGAGCCGCATGACGCCGCCTGTGCGTTCACGCGCAGCGACGGACGCCAGGTCCAATCCGGATGCGAATGGCCTCGATCAGGAAGATGGGGCGTTGCAGCGAAAGCTGATGATCTGCCGGAACTGCAGATAGCAGGGCAATCGGGTAGACTTGTGGCGGCGGCCTGCGCGCACGCCCCGTCCTTCGAGACGGCGCTGACGCGCCTCCTCAGGACGAGGCTCATCAGCATCAGTGCTCGTTGAAATAGCTGCTGCGCACTCCGCCCTCATCCTGAGGAGCCCGCCTCAAGCGGGCGTCTCGAAGGATGACCGAGAGGAAACTCGCAAACGAGATAGCCCTGCTGCAAATAGAAATGCGGTTACTTCGAAGGTTCGCCGATGCCGCTCACCTGTCGCCAACCTCGACCGCTTCCAAGACCACTGCCGTCCGATCAGCCAGTTCGGGAATTTTGGCGAGGTAAGCCTGGTAATGCGGCGAGGCTCGGTGAGCTTCGACGGCCGCAACGTCGCGGTACAGTTCGTCGAGAACGTAGCGATCTTCGTTCGATACGTCGCGCCAGACATCCCAATGCAAGTTGCCGGGCTCAGCTCTGGAATGCGGTGCCATACCGACGAGCAATGCGCCGAGTTCAGCAGACTTGCCCGGGCGAGCAACCAGGATAGCGGTAATCTTGGCTGGCGATTGCGTCATTCGATAGCTCCCCATGCGAAAGCAAGCGCAGCTTCAGAGCCGAGCCCATCCCTCTGGAATTCCGGACACTGCAATCTTCAGGTTTTCGCAGCACTGCTCCTGTCCTTGAGGGCGGCCAGCAACTCCTTTCCCAGCACTCCGGCCGACGCCGGGTTCTGCCCCGTGATCAGCCGGCCGTCGACGACGACGTGAGGCTGCCAGTTGGCCGCCGACGAGTACGCGGCACCCTCCGCCCTCAACGCATCCTCGAGCTCGTAAGGCACGTCATCGCGGGCGTAATCGTACTCTTCCTTCTTAGAGAAGGAGGTGAGCTTCTTGCCGCGCACGAAAGGGACCCCATCGCCAAGGTCGACGCCAAGCAGCGCGCACGGCCCGTGACAGACAGCGGCGACGATCTTGCCGGTGCTCCAGGCCCGCACAACGGCATGCTGGACCGCTGCATTGCGCTGGATGTCCACCATGGGCCCAAGACCGCCGGGCACCAGGATGGCGTCGTAATCGGCGGCGTCCACCTCTGACAATCTGCGGCTGTGATTCAAGCGGCGAAACGCTTTGCTCGCGAGAAACTCCTTCTGGGCGGGATCTTTCTCATCGTACGCGTCGTAGGGCGTCCATCCGCCGGCGGGCGACGCGAACTCCACCGCGACCCCAGCCTTGTCGAGCACTTCGAACGGATGGGCGACCTCGGCGAAAAAGAAACCGGTCTTGCGGCTATGCGGACCGATTACGGCTGCGTTGGTGACGATGAAGAGGACATGCTGGGTCATGGTTTTCTCCTTTCGATCGGGATCGCCCCGGCGCCACGCAGGGAACGGTCAGTTCGGACAGGGCTGCCCGGCCGCGCCCCACATCGCCATGTCCTTGACGTGATCCTCGAAGGTGCCCGGCGGCGTCGAGCGGCCGGCTCCGGGCGCCCAGCCGCGCGGGATGAAGCCGCTCAGCGACGCATCGTGCCGCAAATGCTCGACGAGGCCGGCGGCGTCACGGCCGCCATTGCGCTTGGGATCCTTCATCTGGGCGCAGATCTCGGCGCCGCTCTTGCCGAACCAGATGAAGGCCACCGGCGCGAGCTGCCAGTCGATCCCGGCGCGCGGCGGAGCCGGCGCCGGCTCGTTCGCCTGGGTCGAGGTCATGTGACAGGTCGAGCACGGGATCGCTTCCGCGCCGATGCGGCTCTCGCCGCCATGAATGTTCATGCCATGCGGGCGAGACTTGGTTTCGCCGGCCGGCGTCCAGATCGGTATGGCCTTGGCATCGACGTGGCAGTTGGCACACCGTGGATGCGTCACGACGGCCTCGATCCGCTTCCAGGCAGCGAGGCCCTCGGCGCGGCTGACGCTACCCGGCGGCAGCAGATCCTTGGTGGCCTCATCCTTGGCCGCGACGATCCCGGTCAAGGCTGCAATGGCCGACGTCGCGAGGACCAGCGCCATCAGAGATGTCTTCATGGCTTCCCTCACACGAAATCGATGAACTTGTTGAACGGCATTTCGCGGATGCGTTTTCCGGTCGCGGCGAAGATCGCATTGGCGAGCGCAGGCGCGGCGGGTGGCACCGGCGGCTCGCCGACCCCCCTCACCTTCGGATCGTTCTCCAGCCCCCGCACTTCGATGATCGGGCATTGGTAGATCCGCATCGCCTCATGGTGGTTGTAATTGGTCTGCTGCACCGCGCCTTTTGAGTAGGTGAGCTCGCAGTTCATGGCGTGGCCAAGCCCCCAGACCACGCCGCCCTGGACCTGGTTCTCGAAATTGACGGGATCGACGACCTTGCCGACGTCGGCCGCAACCCAGACCTTGTCGATCCGGATGCCTCGCTCCGTCGCCGTCACCTCGACGACTTCAGCGACGGGTGTCCCGAAGGACTCCACGAAAGCAACGCCGCGGCCACGACCGTTGCCGAGCGGTCCTTTCCAGTCCGACATCTCCGCGACGGTCTCCAGCACTTTGCGATAATGCGGCACGGTGCACATCGCGATGCGCGCCTTCATCGGGTCGAGACCGGCCGCATGGATCAATTCGTCGATGAAGCTCTCGGTGAAGAAACCGGATGTCGAGGCGCCGACCGAACGCCATGTCGTACTTGGCGACAATCCTCGGGCCTCGTAGCTGGTGGCCCGGAAATTGGGGATATCGTAGTAGACGTTCCACAGGCCGGCAGCCAATTGCCCGTCTGGATCTTTCGACGGCGTGCCCGAACGCTCGAGCAGTCCCTTGAGCGGCGTGGTCGAAGCCAGCTGCAGATCGGCGGCGACGATCCTGCTTTTGTCGACGCTGCCGCGGTGCCGTGCGATCGCAATCTGCCGCGGAATGTCCTGGAGGAAATCTTCCTCGCGCGAGAACACGAGCTTGATCGGCGTGCCCTTCATCTGGTTGGCGATCTGGGCGAGCACGCCGATGTTCTCATATTCCAGACGGTGGCCGAAGCTTCCGCCGGTCCATTGGTTGTGGAAGGTGATCTGCTCCGGCTTGAGGCCGATCGCCGTCGCCGCGACCCATTGCACGAAGCGGGGACTCTGGTGGCCGACCCAGATCTCCATGCCCTTGTCGGTGACGAGGCCGATGCCGTTCAGCGGCTCCAGCGGTTGATGGGCCACATAGGGTGCGCGATACTCGGCTTCGACGAGCTTGCCCGTCTTCAGGCCGGCGTCGATGTCGCCGATCTTCTTCCACTCCTTGCCCAGGAACTCGGGCTTGAACGAGGATTCCAGAACCTTCCAATGATCGGCCTGCTCGGCGGGATAGGCCGAGGGCGCCCACTCGCAGGCGATGGCGTCGACCGCCTTCATCGCGTACCAGCTGTTGGTCGCGATCACCGCGACTCCGTTCTTGATCTCCAGCACCTTCTTGACGCCCGGCATCGTCCGCGCCTTGCTGGCGTCATACGACTTAATCGGCTGGCCCTTGTTCGGGTTCAGCTTGACGGACGCGTAGAGCATGCCGTCCATCTTCATATCGATGCCGAACTTCAGCTCGCCCATCACCTTCGCGCGGACGTCGAGCCGCATCATCGGCTTGCCGAGCATGCGCCATTTGGATGGGTCGCGCGGCTTTGCGTCGAGGACCGGCGGAATTTTGGACGCCTCGGCCGCGAGCGCGACAAAGGCGATCTTGCTTCCGTTGGGCAGGATCACATGACCCGATTGCGTGCGAAGGTCGGCTATCGCCACGCCAGAACGCTTGGCCGCGGCGGCCTTGAGCGTCTCGCGTGCGACCGCGCCGGCAACACGCAACTTCTCGTAGGTGTCCGGGATCGTGCTCGATCCACCCGTCATCTGCAGGCCGGACTTGCGCAGCCATTCGAGCGTGGCGGCGCGCGCTTCCTCCGCGGCCGGACTCTGGTCCGCAGCCACGAACGGCGCGAACTCGTCGGCGAAGCCCGTGTTGAAATAGGCGGGGCTCGGGCCGGCGAACCGGATTTCGAACTGGCCGGGGTCGAGATCCATCTCTTCGGCGATCATGATCGGCTGCACCGATCCGACGCCCTGGCCGATGTCGGCATGTTGCGCGATCAGCGTGATCTTGTCCGGGCTGATCTCGACCCAGGGATTGAAGGTCACCGAATTTGGGCCGAGGCCCGTGGCCAGCGGATTGCCGTCGGTGCTCGCGGCCGCGGCCTCGACATTGCCGTAGGCGCCGAACGCAATGCCGCCTGCGACCGTAGCAGAGCCAAAGACGAAGGCCCGACGCGAAAGGGTCTGCATGTGGCCCATCTCACTTCTCCGCCGTCTTGCTCGCCGCCGCAGCCGCGTGGATCGCAGCGCGGATGCGCGGATAGGTGCCGCAGCGGCAGAGATTGCCGGACATCACCTGATCGATCTGCTCGTCGGTGGGCCTCGGGATCAATCCAAGAAGCGAGATCGCCTGCATGATCTGTCCGGTCTGGCAGTAGCCGCATTGCGGCACCTGATGCTCGATCCAGGCCTGCAAGACCGGGTGCTGATCCCTGTTGTCCAGGCCTTCGAGCGTCACGACCGATTTGCCCGCGACCTCGCCGATATGCGACTGGCAGGACCGCACGGCCAGGCCGTCGATGTGAACGGTGCAAGCGCCGCATTGCGCGACGCCGCAGCCGTATTTGGCGCTGGTGATGCCGAGTTCGTCGCGCAGCACCCACAACAGCGGCATCTCGGGAACGACGTCCACCTGGCGCTTGATCCCGTCCACCGTGAGCTCGATCATATCGATACATCCTCTCGCCTGGCAGGCCGCCACAACAGCACTGCTCGATACACGTCGATGAATATTTCCGGATCCTGCGGGATCATGCGCAAATCCTGCGGGATGCGGTCTCGCCCTGGTCGGCTTCCGTCTCGGCCCCGCCGCAGCACAATTCGCGATACTGTCCCGGGGTGAGATTTGCAGCCTTCCTGAACACGCGCGTGAAATTGGCCTGCGAGCCGAAGCCGAATTCGAGGGCAATCTCGACCAGGGAGAAACGGTCGCGCGCGAGTTCTTGCCGCGCCGCCTGGACTCTGCGATCGGTCACGTAACGATGCGGTGACAGTCCGGTCGCCTCGCGAAACAGCCGGGAAAAATGATAGGGGCTGAGGCAGGCCTGGGCCGCCAGATCCTCCAGCCTGATATCGCTGCCGAGAGACGCCTCGATATAGTCCAGCACGCGCTGGAGGCGCCGCGGGTCGAGCGCCGGCGACTTGTCGGGCGCGCGCCAACGATCGATGGTGTAGTTGCCCAGAAGATGCGCCGCAAGCGCAACCTGGATCCCGTCCACGAACAGCGCGTCGGTCGGCTGGCGCGGGCGATGGAGCAGATCGCGAAGCGGCGCGCAGATGTGGAAGAGCACCTGGTCCGCCAGACCGTGAGCATAGGCGATCTCGACCTTTGCCGGATCGACGCCGAAATCCGCAAGTGCGCTGTGGTCCAGCAGCGCCGGCGGCAGATAGAGAAGAAGACATTCCATTCGGTCGGAAAGCTCGAGATGGCTCTCCTGCGTCCCCACGGGCACGAGATAACTCATGCCCGGCCGTGCGAGACTCTTCTGGACTTCGCCGTTTCCGGCGCGGCACACCATGCCTCCGCCCGACAGCAGCATGACGAGCTCGGTGCAGATGGGAACGGGCGTTGCCTGACAGCCCGCCTCGAACTTGCGATGCTCGATGCTCAAGCCCGGCCAATCATTGGCCTCAGCGAGCTTCTCGCTGTTCTTGTACTTGTGATCTCCATGCGTCACGAGCGCCATTACGACCTCCGCTTCGTTGCGGCGATTCCCGGCCCCGTATCGCGCGAGAGCGATCATTCCATCCAGTGGAGATTTGCAGCCCCGGTTACTGCCACGCCGGTAGCTTATTACTCACAAGCCGCGGCAGCAGAGTCCAGAGGCGGCGCGGTTAAAAGAGGTAAAAGCCAGACAAGGCAAGGGCTTGGAGCCAGTGCATCTCGACTCGGAAGCCCGATCTCGTCGCACATCAGCAAGATGCGTGCGTCATCGCGCAGGAATCGGAAATACCGCAATGCGGGTGTGCGCTAGTGAAGGGCCCATCAACGGCGATGTCGCCGTATCGAGGATAGGAGCCTGAGATGAAGCCGCTGATCTCCGCACTCGCTGCAATGTCGATCGCAACCGCCGCTCCCGCGGTCGCTGCCGAGAAGACCGTTTCCATCGTCCTCGTCCACGGCGCATTCGTCGATGGCTCGGGCTGGAAGGACACCTACAACATCCTCGCGGACGCGGGCTATGAGGTGCTCGTGGTGCAGCAGCCGACGATCACCCTGCGCGACGATGTCGCGGAGACCGAACGCGTGATCGCCAAGGCCCGGCATCCGGTCATTCTCGTCGGACATTCCTACGGCGGAATGGTCATCACGGAGGCCGGCGACAATTCGAAGGTACGCAGCCTGGTCTATCTCGCGGCCTTCGCTCCCGACGCCGGTGAATCGGTCAGCACGCTGGCGGAAGCTCCAGTGCCCGCTGGCGAGCACAAGGCTCCGCTGGTCACCGAGGGCAATTATCTCCTCGTCGAGCGCGAGAAATTCCCCACCTCTTTCGCGGCCGACGTCGATGCGGCCACGACCCGCTTCATGGCCGCGGCGCAACTGCCCTGGGGACTCCAGGCGGTGCAGACCAAGGTCGATCGCGTGGCCTGGAAGACGAAGCCGACCCATTACATGGTGACGAGCGAGGATCACATGATTCCGCCGACGGCGCAGCGCACCATGGCCAAGCGTTCGGGCGCGAAGGTGACGGAGATGAAGAGCAGCCATGCGGTGATGCTGTCGCATCCGCGCGAAGTGGCGGCCTTCATCAGAAGCGCAGACACGTCAGCGACCGACTGAGATCGGCCGCGCCGCACATGGATAGACAAGGACTCGCACCATGGCCCTCAAGGATATTCTGCCCGGAAAACTGGGCTTCGGCGCCGCGCCGCTCGGCAACATGTTCCGCGACATCCCGGAGCAGGAAGCGCTCGCGACGGTGAATGCCGCCTGGGAAGACGGCATCCGCTACTTCGACACCGCGCCGTTCTACGGCGCGGGTCTGGCCGAGATCCGCATCGCCGCCGCGCTCGCCGGCCGGCCGCGGACCGACTATGTCCTCAGCACCAAGGTCGGGCGCCTGATCCTGGACGAGATCGAGGATGTCAGTGTGCGCGACCTCGGCGAGAAGGGCGGCGTGTTCAAATACGGTCGCCCGAACAGGATCGTGAACGACTATTCCAGGGATGGAACGCTGCGCTCGATCGAGGACAGCCTGAAGCGGCTCGGTACCTCCCACATCGACGTCGCTTTCGTGCACGACGTTGCGCAGGATTTTTATGGCGACGAGTGGCTGTCGGTGTTCGAAAGCGCCCGCAAGGGCGCGTTCAAGGCGCTCGACCGGCTGCGCGACGAAGGCGTGATCAAGGCGTGGGGGCTTGGCGTCAACCGGGTCGAGCCGATCGAGCTGCTGCTCGCACTCGAAGAGCCACGCCCCGACGGATTCCTGCTCGCGGGCCGCTACACGCTGCTCGATCATGCCAAGGCGCTTCAACGGGTGATGCCGATGGTTGCGGAGCATGAGCTCGCGATCGTCGTCGGCGGCCCCTACAGTTCGGGCGCGCTCGTCGGCGGGCCGAACTTCGAGTATGCGCCGGCACCTCCGGAGATCCTCAACAAGGTGGCGCGGATCAGGGCGATCGCAGATCGCTATCGGATCAGCATGAAGGCGGCCGGCTTGCAGTTCGCACTCGCCAATCCCGTGGTCGCCGCCGTCATTCCCGGTGCGAGCCGCCCGGGCCGCATCGCCGAGGATCGCGCAGCGCTCGAGGAAGCCATCCCGGCGGACTTCTGGCGCGAGCTGCGCTCCGAGGGGCTGGTTAGCCCCGCAGCTCCGCTTCCCGCCGCTGATTGAACAACCCACGGAACGATCAAGGAGAGCAACATGACAGATGCAGCCCACAACGCCACCGACATGGACCGCCGCGCCTTGCTTCAAACCGCCGGCGCCGCCGTCATCACCGGCCTCGTCGCCGGCACGACAATCGACGCACGGGCCGCGACACAGGATGCGCAGCGCGACGAGGCGCCGCTCGGCGCGCGGCTCCAGGGCGTCCAGCATTTCGGGCTGACGGTCCAGAACATGGAGCGCGCCTATCAATTCTATACGGAGGTGCTCGGCGGCACCGAGGTGTTCCGCCACGGCGACTTCCAGGGCGATGAAGTGCAGAACACGCTGCTGGCCGACCAGGAAATCGACGCGAATGCGCGCGGCGTCAATCCGCGAACGATCGGCGTGCCCGACCTGCGCAGCGGAGCCCAGCGGCTCGATGTCCGCTTCATCCAGTTCGACAACATGGTGCTCGAACTGCTGCAGTATCGCGAGGCCGAGCAGCCCATCGGCAGCGCGAAGAGCTTTGCCGAGCCGCTGGAGCATATGAGCCCGGCTTTTCCGCGCATGATGCACATCTGCTTCTACGTTCGCGACGATGTCGACTTCAACAAGTTCATCGCCGACCTCGAAGCCGAGTCCGCGCGCCGCGGCATGACGCAGGTGAGAGCGAACCGCACCATCCGCGTCATGACGGAGACGGAGCGCAAGGCCGCGCCCCGCAGCGCCAACACGAACCGGGTCACCGCCGAACCTTCGAACGGTTGGGAGCTGATCTACTGCAAGGGACCTGAAGGCGAGCAACTCGAGTTCGTCAAGGCGCTCGGCCCCGTCAAGCAGCGCTTCAGCGAGGCCCTGGCAAAACGGCAACAGAAGATCGTGCGCTAATTCCTTGGACGCGGCAGGTAACCGGTCAGCGGCCCTGACCTGGTCGCCCGCCGCTCACCTCACATGCAGAGGATGTCTTCATCATGCAAACTGTCCCTCGTATCTTGCTTGCGGCCCTCCTGTTCGCCATCGCGACCCTCTCTGCCGCAGCTCAGGAAGCGCCGGGCGTTCGCTACCAGCAGGTTCCCGACGGCGCCTATTCCGTGGTGGCGCAGGTGCGCGCCAAGCCCGGAAAAGAAGATCTGCTGCGCGCCGCCACCTTGCCGCTGATCGACCTGGTTCGCGGCGATCCCAAGAACCTGGTGTACTTCCTGCAGGAAGACCGCGCCAAGCCGGGCCATTTCATATTTTACGAGATCTTCGCCAGCCGCGCCGATTTCGACGCGCACAACGCGATGCCATACGTGAAGGACTGGTTCGCCAAGCTGCCGGAACTTGCCGACGGCGGCGTCGAGGTCATGCACATGGCTGTTCTTGCAAAGCCCAAAAAATAGTCGAAGGCCTCGCAACCGAGCACGTGGCGGCCGGCGAGCTGTTTTGTCGCAGCGTGTTCCGGACCAATGGCGGGCCCAATCAGAACGGCTCTCTTCAACAAGTGTGCAGCGCATGATAATTGCAGGGCGATCTGATCGATCGACTGGAATGAGCAATGCGGGCTGCCACGGAGACACGACAACGGGGCACAGACCGACAGGAGCTTGCATACTGCTTCGGCCGCTTTCGGCTGCTTCCCCGGCGCCAGTTGCTGCTTCTCGACGGACGTCCGGTCAAACTGGGCGGGCGCGCATTCGAACTCTTGCAGTTGCTGGTGCAGCACTGCGGCGAGCTCGTCAGCAAGAATGAATTGATGGCCGCGGCCTGGCCGGGCACCTTCGTCCACGACAGCAATCTCAAGGTCAACATGTGGAGCTTGCGGCGTTCGCTGGGAGATACCCAGATCGAGCCCGTCTACATCGCGACGGTGGCACGCCGCGGGTACAAGTTCATCGCCGAAGTGCAAATCAGCATGGGCGAGATCGAGGACGATCCGGCGCTCGCCGAGCCGGTGCCCTTGCCCCGGCCGCCGTTGTTGCGCGGCATCGTCGGTCGTGAAGCGGAAATCGTCGAGATCGCCGATTTGCTCACTGACAACAAGCAAGTGACCCTGGCTGGCGCAGGGGGCGTCGGCAAAACGACAATTGCCCTGGCCGTCGCCCGGACATTTGCGCCACAATGCCGCGACGGCATCTGCTTCGTCGATCTCGCCACGATTTCTGATCCCACGCTGTTCGGCTCGGCGCTGGTGACGGCACTTGGTATCAGGGGGAATACGGACAACAGTCTGGCTGCGGTCCTCGATTATCTGCGACCGCGGCAGATGCTGCTCATCCTCGACAATTGCGAGCATGTGCTGCCCGCCGCAACCATCTTCGCCGGCAGGTTCATGGCGGACACATCGCCGTCCAGGCTGCTTGCGACGAGCCGCGAGCCGCTCGGCACCACCACCGAGCATGTCGTCCGGCTTGGCTCGCTGGCCTCGCCGAAGCCCGGCCACGGCGTGCCCCTCGATCATGCCCTCAGGTTTCCGGCGGTGCAGTTGTTCGTCAGCCGCGCTGCCGAATGGTCCGACTACCAGGTCGTCGACGATGATTGCGAGGCGGTCGCCTCGATCTGCCACGCGCTCGACGGCCTTCCGCTGGCCATCGAACTGGCGGCGGCCCAGATCGGCAGGTTCAATCCTCGGCAATTGGTGGAGCAGCTCGACCACACCTTGCGTTTCCGTGCCCCTGCGGCCGATGGCGCGCCGCCGCGCCACGAAACCCTGATGGCGACGATCGATTGGAGCTACAAGCTGCTGTCGCAGAGGGAGGCGAGGCTGTTCGGCCTGCTGTCGGTCTTCAGCGACGCCTTCGAGGCCGAGGATGCGATCTTCGTCGCGGAGGCGGCAGGGCTCTCGCCCGTCGACGTCGTCACCGGCCTTGGCAGCCTCGTGGCCAAATCGCTTCTGAGCGCACAGGCTCGGGGCTCAAGCCTGCGCTATCGCCTGCTTGATAGCACTCGGCGCTATGCCGCCGAGCAGCGTCAGACCGATCCTGCCTGCGGCAATGCGCAGCGCCGCCACGCGCAGCGCGTCCTCGCTCTCTTCGAACAATCGGAACAGGAGTGGAACTGGCGCGAGCCGACCGATTGGACACAGCGCTACCTTGGCCGCATCGCCGACCTGCGCGCCGCGCTGTCGTGGGCGACCGGTGAAGACGGCGATCCTGCCCTCGGGATCAGGCTCACGGTTGCAGCGATCACCTTGTGGTCGGAAACCTCCATCCTGTCGGAAGCGCAGGCGCGCTTCAAGGATGCGCTCGCCTTGGCGAAGACCGTTCCGTGCGATGATCTGTCGAAGGCAAAGCTCGCCTGCGCTCTCGGGTGGAGCCTGTTCTACGCGCGCAAGATGTCGAACGAGAACGAGGTCGCCTGGCTTGATGCGATCGCCTTTGCAAGGCTGGCGGGCAGCATCGAGTATCAGCAGCGCGCGCTGGTGGGTTTTGCGTTTTATCTGCTGCAGATCGGCGAGGTCCCGCGCGCGATAACCTGTCTCGAGGAGGCAACAGGCCTGGCCGACCGCGACCGCGACCTGACCGCAACGTCCGAAGCCGACCGCGCGCTGGCCTGGGCCCATGCCTTTGCCGGCGAACTGAGCAAGAGCCGCCCGGTACTCGATCGTCTCGCCGCAACCCATTCGCTGGCAGAGGGCCGTTCGCGCAAGGACGCGAACGAGGTCTACCGCTTCATCACCGTCCGCTTCAATCTGCCCTTCGTCGCCTGGATGCAAGGGCAGGCCGATACCGCAGCAAGACTGGCGCGCGATGCCGTCGACGCTGCCGACCGCAGCGGCCACTGGGTGTCGCAGTCCAATGCACTCGGGCTCGCCGCACTTCCCGTCGCGCTCGAAACCGGAAATCTGGACGCGCTCGCGGGCTTCACCGAGCGTCTGCGTCGCAACCTGGAGCGCGAGCGCATCTCACGCTGGGTTCCGGTCGAGCGTTATTTCTCGGCTTGTCTTCGCGACGTGCGCGGCGATCCGCGTGCAGTGGAGGACATTCGCACAGCGATCGAAGAATTGATCGAATGTCGCTTCCTGATGCGGATCGGCAGCTATCTCGCATTCCTCGCTCGCGCATACTTACGGCAAGGCCGGCTCGCGGAGGCGCGCGAGGCGATCACGCGGGCGATCGGCCATCAGGAGCGTCAAGGCGAGCGCTGGTGCCGGGCAGAACTTCAGCGCGTCGACGCGGCGGTCCTTTTCCAGGCCGGCGAGCCGCTGCGCGCCGAGAAGCGGCTGCAACAGGCCCTCACGGAGGCGCGAGCCATCGGCGCAAAGACGTTCTCGCTGCGCATCGCCACCGATCTCGCTTCACACTGGATTGCGACCGGCCGCAGAGCCAAGGCTGTCCGACTGCTTGCCCCGATCCATGACGACTTCACCGAAGGCTTCCAGACGCCGGACCTGCTTGCTGCCTCACGCTTGCTGCAACGCACGAGGCCGACCGCGCGCGACCGCGGCCATCGTCAACAGTCGGGGCCTGTTCACACTCGCGATGCATAGCTGGCCTACCGCCACGCTCCCCGCACGCGCTTTACGCCACCGTAAATTCCTGATCCTCTCTCGGTCAATCAGCCGGACCAACCGGCCAGGCCCAAGGAGAGAGACGCCATGAAGCTCGGTACCGCCATCGCAGAAATCATGCGGCGCGAGGGGATCGAGATCCTCTGCGGCTATCCGGTCAACCATCTGATCGAGCACGCGGCCAAGGCCGAGATCCGACCCGTCATGGTGCGGCAGGAGCGCGTCGGCATCCACATGGCGGATGCGATCTCGCGGGTTACGTCGGGACGCAGCATCGGGGCCTTCTGCATGCAGCACGGGCCGGGCGCGGAGAACGCGATGGGCGGCGTCGCACAGTGCTTCGGCGAATCCGTGCCGGTGCTGGTGCTGCCGATGGGCTATCAGCGCCGTCTTGCGCATGTCGAGCCGAACTTCAATTCCAGCGAGGCGATGAAGCCGTTCGCGAAATCGTCCGAGCCGATCATCCTGGCCGCTGAGGTCGTCAACATCTTTCGCCGCGCCTTCACCAAGCTGAAGAACGGCCGCGGCGGCCCCGTGATCGTCGAGATTCCCTCGGACATGTGGAACGAGGAGGTGCCGGAGCCGCTGAACTACACGCCGGTGCTGCGCACGCGCTACGGCGCCGACCCCGTGCATGTGAAGGAGGCCGCCAGCCTGCTCGTCAATGCGAAGCGGCCGGTGATCTATGCCGGCCAGGGCGTGCATTATGCCGAGGCCTGGCCGCAGCTGAAACGGCTGGCCGAGCGGCTGGCGATCCCCGTCACCACCAGCCTAGGGGGTAAATCATCGTTTCCGGAGACGCATCCGCTGTCGCTCGGCTCGGGCGGGCTCGCGGTGCCGCGCGCGGTGCCGAAATTCCTCGCTGAGGCCGACGTCATCTTCGGCATCGGCTGCTCGTTCACGGAGACCAATTTCGGCATCGCGATGCCGAAGGGCAAGACAATCATCCATTCGACGCTCGATCCGAACCATCTCAACAAGGACGTGGAGGCCAGGATCGGACTCGTCGGCGACGCCGGGCTCGTGCTCGACGCGCTGCTCGAAGAGATCGGCCGGACCGTCACGTCGGATCGCGATGCCTCGGCTGTTGCGGCCGAGATCGCGGCCTCGCACAAGGAGTGGCTGGCGAAGTGGATGCCGAAGCTCACCAGCAACGAGGCACCGCTCAGCCCCTACCGCGTGCTGTGGGACCTTCAGCATACCGTCGACATCGACAACACCATCATCACCCATGATGCCGGCAGCCCGCGCGACCAGCTATCGCCGTTCTGGAAATCGACAAAACCCCTCACCTATCTCGGCTGGGGCAAGACGACGCAACTCGGCTATGGCCTCGGCCTCGCGATGGGAGCCAAGCTCGCAAAGCCCGACAAGCTCTGCATCAACGTCTGGGGCGATGCCGCCATCGGTTTCACCGGCATGGATTTCGAGACCGCGGTGCGCGAGCGCATCCCGATCATGTCGATCCTGCTCAACAATTTTTCCATGGCGATCGAGTTGAAGGTGATGCCGGTCTCGACCGAGAAATACCGCTCGACCGACATTTCCGGCGACTACGCCGCTATGGCACGCGCCTTCGGCGGCTATGGCGAGCGGGTGACGAAGCCCGAGGACATCGTCCCCGCGATCAGGCGCGGCATCCAGAAGACACAGGAGGGCATCCCCGTGCTGCTGGAGTTCATCACCAGCAAGGAGACCGAGGTGTCGCGGCCGGGGACGTGAGACGGGCGCTCCTTGAACATGCAGGCAATCGCATAGAGCGATATCGCCTGTGGCCATCCTTCGAGACGCCCGCCGTGGGCGGGCCCTCAGGATGAGACCGAATGCGTTGCGCTGGTTTCAATGAGCACCGATGCCGCCTAGTTTCATCCTGAAGGCCCGCGGGCGCCTCGAAGGACGAGGCGCGCGCCGCGGTGGTCCAACGGATCATGCTCAGCCGGCGGAGCCGCTCACTCCGCCATCTCGACGTGCTTGGTCACGGTGGGACCGGCCAGCGGCCGCTCCTCCATCGCGATCAGGCACAGCGCAGCACCCGTCATCAGCGCCGTCGCGGCGCCAAAGACGTAGCGGAACGCATGCCGCATGTCCTCGGCGGGAATGGCAGGGATGCCGCCTGCGACATGGTGCTCGCCGGCGAGCGGAATGTCGGCACCCAGCGCGATCAGCAGGATCGCCGCGAACGCCGCGACCGTGAAGGACGACATCAGCGAGCGGAAGAAGTTCAACGCGCCGGTGATGGTTCCGACCTGCGGCCGGGCGACCGAATTCTGCACCGAGACCACGCAGACCGGAAAGGTGGTGCCGAGGCCGAGTGC
>NZ_JAEMSD010000490.1:0-3378 GCF_016462955.1 Bradyrhizobium sp.
GAGTTGGGGCCCGATCTGCACCAAAATGGGACGCTTTCTGGCGTCCTGGAGGCGGGCGGGATGGGCCGCCCGCCCAACGCTCGCTCAGCTGAGCACGTCCTGGTTGATGACGTTCTGCCGGATGGGATCGCCGTCGAGCACACTGAGAATGTTGCGCGCGGTCTGCTCGCTCTTGCGCTGGACCGCCTCGACCGTGACGCCGGCAACGTGCGGGGCGATGATGACGTTGGGCAGCGCAAACAGCGCGTTGCTGACCGGCGGCGGCTCGACCTCGAACACGTCGATGCCGGCTCCGGCGAGCTTGCCGGAGACCAGGGCGTCGTACAGCGCCGCTTCCTTCACGATGCCGCCGCGCGCGGTGTTGATGAGGTAGGAGCTCGGTTTCATCCGGCCGATCCTGTCGGCATCGAACAGGCCGACGGTCTCCGGCGTCTTCGGGCAATGGATGGTGACGAAGTCGGCGCCCGCGAGCGCGGCGTCGAGGTCGGTGGCGGGCTCGCAGCCGGCGGCCTTGATGTCGGCGGCGTCCTTGTAGGGGTCGTAGACCTGCACCTTCATCTCGAACGCCAAACAGCGCTTGGCGGTGCGGCTGCCGATGCGGCCGAAGCCGACGATCAGCACGGTCTTGCCGTAGAGGTCGAACGGCAGCATGCCGAGGCGGTCGGCCCATTTGCCGTCCTTGACGCAGGAGTGCAATTCCTGCGCACGCTTGGCCAGCGTCAGCATCATGAACAGCGCAGCTTCCGCGACCGAGGGCGAATTGGCGCTGCCGGCGACCATCAACGGCACCTTGCGGCGGGAGAGGGCGGGCACGTCGACGGCGTCGTAGCCGACGCCGATGCGGGTGACCACCTTCATGTCCCCGGCGGCTTCGAGCTCGGTCTCTCCGAAGGCGGTGGCGCCGAGGGCCACGCCGTGGACGGGGGCATGGCTCTTCAACAACGCCTCGAAGTCCTTCGCCGAGATCAGGTTCGCAAACTCGACGAGCTCGATATCGTCCCGCTGGGTGAGGAGGGCGCGTGCCCCTTGCGACAAGGTTTGTGTAACGAAAATCTTCTTCTTGTTGGTCGCCATCGCTCCCCTGCCTGCCTTACGCTTGTTGAGATGGCGTCACAACACGACGCCGGTCTCTTCATTTAGCAGGTGCATGTTGTTGAGGTCCATCGCCAGGCGCATGGGTGCCCCATCCTTGGCGCCGGCATTGGGATTGACGCGGCCGCAGACCGGGGTGCCCTCGAGCCCGAAATAAACCAGCGTCTCCATTCCCATCGGCTCGGTGACCTCGAGCACGGTGTCGAAAGTCTCGACGCCCGGCTCCAGATGCGCGTGCGCCTCGGTGAGATGCTCGGGCCGCAGGCCGAGCAGCAGCTTCTCGGTGCGCGGCAGCGCATTATAGCGCGCGGCACGGGCCGGCGGCAGCGGGAAGGCAAGGCGGTCGGCGAGACGGATCTGGAGCGTGCCGCCGGCATCCTCGAGACGGCACGGGATGAAGTTCATCGCCGGCGAGCCGATGAAGCCCGCGACGAAGCGGGTCGCCGGCTTGTGGTAGAGCTCGTTCGGCGTGCCGATCTGCTCGATGCGCCCCTTGTTCATCACCACGACGCGGTCGGCCAACGTCATCGCCTCGACCTGGTCGTGGGTGACGTAGACGGTCGTGGTGCGCACCTTCTGGTGCACCTTCTTGATCTCGATCCGCATCTGCACGCGGAGTTTCGCGTCGAGATTGGACAGCGGCTCGTCGAACAGGAAGACTTTCGGATTGCGCACGATGGCCCGTCCCATCGCGACGCGCTGACGCTGGCCGCCGGACAGCTGCTTCGGCTTGCGGTCGATCAGGTCGGTGATGTCGAGGAGACGGGCGGCTTCCGTCACCCGCGCCTTGATCTCTGCCTTGGGATAGTGCTTCAGGCGCAGTCCGAACGACATGTTCTCCGCGACCGTCATGTGCGGGTAGAGCGCGTAGTTCTGGAACACCATGGCGATGTCGCGGTCCTTCGGCGGCACGTCGTTGACGACGTCGCCGCCGATCATGATGTCGCCGTCGCTGATGTCCTCGAGGCCCGCGATCATCCGCAGCGTGGTCGACTTGCCGCAGCCGGAGGGGCCGACCAGCACGATGAACTCGTGATCGGCAATGTCGAGGTCGATGCCGCGCACGGCTTCGACATCGTCGTAACGCTTGACCACCTTACGCAAGGAAACGTCGGCCATTTCAGTTCAACCCCTCGCTTTCAACCCTTTGTCGCACCGGCGGTGAGGCCGGCAATGTAGTAGTCCATCAGGAAGGCGTAGATGATCAGCGGCGGTGCGGCGCCGAGCAGCGCGCCGGTCATGATCTGCCCCCAGTTGAACACGTCGCCCTTGATCAGCGTGGTGATGATGCCGACGGGCAGAACGAGCTGATCCGTGGAGGTCGTGAACACCAGCGGATAGAGGAATTGCGCCCAGGACACGGTGAAGGCGAAGATGGTCGCGGCGATCAGCCCCGGCAGCGCGACCGGAATGAAGATCCGCGTCAGGGTCTGGAACCAGGACGCGCCGTCGATGATGGCGGCTTCGTCAAGCTCCTTGGGGATCGAGGCGAAATAGCCGATCATGATCCAGGTGCAGAACGGGACCGTCAGCGTTGGATAGATGAAGAGCAGCACATACCAGCGGTTGATGAGCTGGATGCCGGTCCAGTCGCCGAACAGGGCGAACACCTTGAACAACGGAATGAACAGCAGGCTGTCCGGAATGAGGTAGGTCAGGAACACGCCGGTCGCCAGCGTGGCCGAGCCCCAGAACCGCATCCGGGCGAGGGCGAACGCCGCGGGCACGCTGATCAGCATGGTGATGGTGACCACGAAGATCGAGACCAGCGCCGAATTCCAGAAGAACCGCAGGAACTGGTTCGACGTCAGCAGGCCGACATAGTTCTCGAGAGTGGGGTGAAACACCCACCAGGGATTGGTCGCCGCCGAGATCTCCGCGCTGCTCTTGAGCGAGGTGATCAGCATGTAGATGGGCGGCAGCAGCGAGAAGATCGCAAACAGCGTCAGGAAGAAATACGACCATCGCAGCGCCCATTTGCGGTCGCGGCTCATGCTGCCGTACTTGACCGTGCGTGTCGGCGCGGCCTTGTCGATCGTGACTGAGCTCATCAGGCTTCATTCCCGCGCTTGTTGACGTCCCGCAGGATGAAGATCGCTGCGACCGCCAGGATTGGCACCATGAACAGGGAGACGCTGGCACCGAGTGGAATGTCGCTTCCTTCGATGCCGATTCTGAACGCCCAGGTGGCGAAGATGTGGGTGTGGTCGAGCGGGCCGCCGGCGGTCAGGATACGCACGATGTCGAAATTGGCGAAGGTGACGATCAGCGAGAACAGTGTCGTGA
>NZ_JAEMSD010000490.1:3388-5031 GCF_016462955.1 Bradyrhizobium sp.
CTTGGCGCCGTCGATCGCCGCGGCCTCATAGAGCTGGTCCGGCACCGATTTCAGCGACGCCAGATACATGATCATGAAGAACGGCGCGCCGTACCAGACGTTGACCAGAATGACGGAGAAGCGCGCCCAGGCGGCGTCGCCGGTCCACGGGATCGGGCCTATTCCGAAGAACGACAGCGTATAGTTGAACGCGCTGTAGGAGGGATCGAACAGCCAGAGCCATGCCAGCGTGCTCATGGCGGGCGGGATCACCCACGGCACCAGCAGCATGCCGCGCCATTTGCGCTGGCCCTTGGCCGGAATGTTGTGGACGAAGTGCGCGACGATGAATCCGATCAGCGCCTTGAAGATCACGGCGGTGATGGCGAAGATGCAGGATTGCTTGACGACCAGCCAGAACGTGTCGCGCTTGAACAGGAACTCGAAGTTGCCGAGACCGATGAATCTCTGCATCGACTTGTTCAGGGTCGCCAGATGCAGCGAATAGAACGCGGGATAGATCACCAGAAGTGCGATGAGGATGATCAGCGGTAGCGTCATCAGGAACGCTGCGGTCGATCTGCGCTTGAGCGCCTTCTGCAAGCCGGAGCGTTTTCGCGCCGATCGCGTGGCGCCAATCCCGTCCGGCCGCAATGCCACATCCGCCATGATGCATATTCCTCGCGCAGTTCAGTTCTAAAGAATTCGATGTCGGCACGTGCGAGGGCTGTCCTCGCTCCGTGCCAAGGCGGGAGGAGGCGTCGCCGCAAGACGACCAGCGATCGCTTGCGGCGACACCCTGTCCTCAGCCCCGCATGAAGCCTTCGCACTCGCCTTCGGCCCAGGCGAGCGTCTTTTCCATCGCTTCGCCCTGGTGATAGCGCAGGCACATCTTGGTCAGCGTGGCCTGTGCGTAGATCTGCTGTGCGATCTTCGGCGGCGCGGGCGAGGCTGCAATCGACAGCGTCTGATGCTTGTAGGGGTTCGGGTAGTGATAGAGCGTGCCTTTCGGCGGCCCTTCTTCCTGCCAAACCTTCAAGGTCGTCAGCTTCTCGTAGGCCGGCAGATCGTAGCCGCCGCTTGCGTTGACCATCTTTTCGATGGCGGCCGGCTTCGACAGCTGAACCAGAAGGCTCTTCGCGGCCTCCTTGTTCTTGGAGAAATTCCAGATGCTCCAGAAGTACGGCAGGTAGGGAGCGAAGCGCCCCTTCGGCCCCGCCGGGAAGCCGTGGGTCCAGCATTGCTCCGCAACCTGCGGCGCGTCGCGTTTGGCAACGGCCCAGGCGCTCGGCGGGTTCATGATCATCGCGCCCCTGCCGGAGACCAGCCATTTGTTGTTGGATGCGTCATCCCAGGCTGCAACGTCGGGCGGCAGGAAGCTGATCAGCTTCTTGTAGAATTCAAGGGCTTGACGAACCGCGTCGGTCTTGACGGTGACATTGCCCTTTTCGTCGACGAGCTGGGCGCCGAACTCTGCCAACTCCGCACGAGTGGCCAGGCGTCCGTCGATATAGGAACGCGAGCGTCCTGCGGCGGGGATGACCCTGCGAAGTATGTGCTCGCCCGTTGGCAGGTCGAACCGGGCCTCGACCACCGCCTCTGTCGCACCCGGACGGACCATCGAGACGTCCGAGCGACCTCCCATGAGCAAGGTGATGGCGGTG
>NZ_JAEMSD010000074.1:0-11662 GCF_016462955.1 Bradyrhizobium sp.
CCATAGGTCGATTCCGAGATGACGTAGTCGAAGTCGGTCGGCGCTTCGGGATCGGGCTGAAGCAGCTTGGCCTCCGGTCCGACGTCGCCGGAGAGCAGCACGCGCAGCGGGCGTGGCTTGCCATGCTCGGCGATTTCGAGCTCGATGGAGGCCGAGCCGAGCAGATGGCCGGCGTTCCAGTAGCGCGCGCGCACGCCGGGGATCACGTCGGTCCAGCTCTCATAGTCGACCGGGCGAAACGATTGCAACGATGCGATCGCATCGGCCTGCGTGTAGATCGGCGCGACCTGCTTGCGCCCGCGCGAGGCGTTGCGCCGGTTGAGCTGCGTGACCTCCGATTCCTGGATGCTGCCGGCGTCGGGCAGCATGTAGGAGCAGAGATCGATGGTGCCGCGCGTCGCCAGGATCGGTCCCTCGAAGCCGGCGCGCACGAGCTTCGGCAACAGGCCGCTATGGTCGATATGGGCATGCGTCAGCAGCACGGCGTCGATGTCGGCGGGGCGAAACGGAAAGGCGCCGTAGTTCAGCTCCTTCAGCGTCTTCTGGCCCTGGAACAGGCCGCAATCGACCAGGAAGCGGCCCGACGCTGTCTCGAACAGATAGCTCGACCCGGTCACGGTGCGGGCGGCACCGCAAAATCGAACGGTGATGCTCATGGCGTCGTCTCCGGATGATGTGGCGTGGTCAGTTCGGACCGCAACGCGGCTGCAAGAATTTCGTCGAGCGCAATCGCATTGGTCGGATGCGGCACGCTGTCGGTCGAGCGTATCGAGCGGATGCCGGCCTCTGCGAATGCAGGGATCATCGCGGGTGGAAACAGCGCATGCGTCACCACCGCATCGACTGCGGTCGCACCCATCGCCGCCAGAGCCTTCGCCGCGGCGATCAGCGTCGTCCCGGACGAGACGATGTCGTCGACGAGAAGCGCCGGCCGGCCCGAGAGCAGGCCGGGATCGGCAAAGCCGATGGCAACCGAGCGATCGCCGTGCCGAATCTTTCTCGCCACCGTATGCTGCAACCGCAGCCGGCTCGCGACATCGCTCACCCAGGGCTCGGATTCCATGTCGGGTCCGATCACGACGGTTGCGGGGTCGATGCCGCCCGCCGCCAGTGCGTTCGCGATGGCCGGCATGGCGGACAGGTTCTCCGCTTCGATGCCTGGAAAGACGGACCTGATGTCGGGCGTGCGATGCAGATGCGCGTCCACGGTGACGACACGGTTCACGGTCGCTGCAAGCAGATGGCCCATGACACGCTGGCTGATGGCTTCGCCCGCATGGAATGCAGCGTCCTGCCGCATGTAGCAGAGATAGGGCGCGACCAGGACCAGCCGCGTCGCGCCGTTGCGCCGCAGGGCCTCCGCAGCGAACAACAGCGTGATCAGCTTGTCGTTGGGTTGATCGAGCGGGGCGTAGAGGATCGTGGTGTCGGCCGCCGGCGCGACGGCGACGCGCAGCTCGCCGTCTGGAAAGCGATGCACGGCGATTCCGTCGCAGGAAAGCCCGAGCCGCGCCGCAAGGCGCTTCGCCGCATCGCCGGCGCCGGACAATGTCTGGAGCGCGATCGTGCTCACGGCGCCGTCTTGCCCTGCGGCGCCTCGTGACCGTTGACGACATAACCAGTCTGCTCAGCGGCCGCGGCGGCAACCAGATCGTGCTCGGGGCGGTCGAACGTGTAGACGCGATAGAGTGGCTCGCCCTGCTCGACGCGATCGCCGATCTTCTTGAAGAGGCGGATGCCGGCACCCTTGTCCAGCGGCGCGCCGGCGGTGCGGGCGAGGCGGTTCATGCGCAGGCAGTCGATCGCGGACACGATGCCGTCACGCGGTGCCTCCACGTCCAGGCTGAGCGGTCCGAGCTCGCTGCTGCATGTCGATGGCCCCTGTGCGTCGATGATCTTCTGCATCTGCTTCAGCGCCGCGCCGCTGTCGAGCAGCTCGCGCGCCCTCGCATAGCCGGCGCCGCCGCGCAGCTTCGGATCGTATTCCAGGAGATGGGCGGCGAGCCGGAGCGACTTCTCGCGCAGATCGCGCGGCGCACCCGGCTCGTTGCCGAGCACCGCCATGACGTCGTTGGCTTCGAGCACCGGCCCGATGCCGTGGCCGATCGGCTGGCTGCCGTCGGTCGTGATCACCTCGACCGCGCGGCCGAAGCGGTCGCCGACGAACTCGAACAGCTTGCGCAGCCGCATGGCTTCGACGCCGCCGGTGACCTTCGCGGTCGGTCCGACCGGAATGTCGATCAACAGATGGGTCGAGCCTGCCGCGATCTTCTTGGACATGATGGAAGCGACCATCTGCTCGCGCGTATCCAGGCTCAGGGGGCGCTCGACCGAGATCAGGACGTCGTCGGCCGGCGACAGGTTCACGTGTCCGCCCCAGATCAGGCAGCCGTTGCAGGACGAGACGATCGCCTTCATCTCCTCGACACCGATGTTCACCCGCGACAGCACCTCCATCGTGTCGGCCGTGCCGGCGGGCGAGGTGATGGCGCGCGAGGAGGTCTTCGGAATCGGCAGGCCATGAGCGGCGACGATCGGCACCACGACCATCGAGGTGCGGTTGCCGGGGATGCCACCGATGCAATGCTTGTCCACGACGACGGGGGTCGGCCAGACCAATTGCGTGCCGGCCTGCGCCATTGCGCCGGTGAGGGCAAGAAGCTCGTCGCTGGTGATGAAGCTCGCCGATCCGATCAGGAAGGCGGCGATCTCCATGTCGGAGTAGCGATAATGTGCGAGATCGCTGATGATCGCGCCGATCTCGGCCTGGCTCAAGGTTCGTCCGCGGATCTTCGCACGCACCGCTTCCAGACTGTCAGGAGGCGAGGCGGGCCTCACGGTGACCGGCGTCCCGACCACTTCCGCGAAGCGCCGGAACGCCGGTTCGGAGAGGCCGATCTCGTCGGATGTCGCCAGCGTATCGTCGTCCGTGATCAGCAAGGTCGCCAGCAGCACCTTGCCGCCGTGACGAAGCTCGACGCGGCTGAAGCCGCGGAAGAGCTCGGCGCGCAGTGCCTTGGAGTGCCGGGAGACGACGACGACGTTCTCGCGGCCGGTGTCGAGGCGGACGCGGCGGATCTTCAGTTGGGAGTGCGGAAGGTCTGGAGGCATGGACGGACCGGCGGCAGGGAGTTGGACCTCCATGCTTAGACGTCGCAGTCCCGATGCTGTTGACCCAGATCATGGGCCCGAGGTCCGGAAGACGCGCCGCCAGGTGGGGCGCGCCGTGCCTCGGGGCAGGGCCGGCCGTTACTTCATTGCCGAGCTGATCGAGTTGAACTTGTTGTTGAGCAGTACAGCGCCCGTGCTGTTGACGATGGTTACGATTGCCAGAGCGATCCCTGCGGCGATCAGGCCGTACTCGATTGCGGTAGCGCCATTCTCATCGGCAAGAAAGGACCTAAGCAGACGCATTGGCAACTCCCGTTGATCCGATCCGATGGATGGTCGCGTCGTTATCGGACTTGCAAATCGATCGAATAAGTCTTTGTGCGCGCCATAAAGTATCAAACCCGGGCGATCGCGCCTCTGCTGATACGACGGCATCCATTAAATTTAGGTTCCGCCGATCCGTTCAAATGGAGTGAAGTCGGCGGCCCCCGAGGCGCCGCTGCCCTGGCGCAGGGTCCGCAGGGCGGGATTGTGCGGGCCGCTTAACTGATCGTTGAGCCTGTTCGTCGAACGGACCGGCCAGGACGTTGCGCTCATCTTCGGCGACCGTCCGCATTCAGCGCCCGCAACATGGCGATGCGGGCGAACATCACCCAGCCGCCGCCGGTCTCGGCCGCGTTGATCAGGGTCTCGACGGCGGTCTGCCAGTGCGCCTCGTGTTGGGTATCCTCAGGCAGCTGCATGATGTAGTCCGCGGCATCCTGGAGCGTGAGCAGCTTGCGCTTGCTGCTCACGCGTACCGGATCGTCGAACGCCGCCGACCAGGGCATGTCAGGCCGCCGGATCGACGAGAGGAAACATCAGGGCGCGATCGAAAGGGGGAACGGGGCTAGCCGGCCTTCTTCGCCCGCGCCGGCGCGCGCACCGGCTTGTCGGCCTTCTTCGGGGCGTCCTTGGGGGCCTTGGCTGCAGCGTCCTTGCCCTTGCCTGATATCGGCAGCAGCATTTCGCGCTGGCCCTCGACGCGCTTCTTGGGCTTTTTGGCCTTGACGGCCTCCTTGGCGACCTTCGCCGCGGGCCCGGCGTCCTTCTCGCTCGCGATGCTCTTCTTCAGCGCGTCCATCAGATTGATGACGTTGCCGCCGGTCTTCGGTGCGGCCTTGGCGGCGATCGGCATGCCGCTGCGCTTCTTGTTGATGAGATCGATCAGCGCCGTCTCGTAGTGATCCTCGAACAGCTCGGGCTCGAACGCACCCGACTTCTTCTCGACGATGTGCTTTGCGAGGTCGAGCATGTCCCTGGTCAGCTTCACGTCCTGGATGTCGTCGAAATACTCCTTTTCGCTGCGGACCTCGTAGGGGTAGCGCAGCAGCGTGCCCATCAGTCCGTTCTCGAGCGGCTCCAGCGCGATGATGTGCTCGCGGTTGGTCAGCACCACGCGGCCGATCGCGACCTTGTCCATGCTGCGGATGGTCTCGCGGATCACTGCATAGGCGTCATGGCCGACCTTGCCGTCCGGCACGAGATAATAGGGGCGGATCAGATAGCGGTTGTCGATGTCGGCCTTGGGCACGAACTCGTCGATCTCGATCGTGTGGGTGGAGTCGAGCGCGATGTCGTCGAGCTCGTCCTTGGTGACCTCGATATAGGTATCGGTGTCGACCTTGTAGCCCTTGACGATGTCGTCGGAAGTCACCTCGTCCCCGGTCTCGGCGTCGACCTTGAGGTACTTGATGCGGTGGCCGGTCTTGCGATTGATCTGGTTGAACGAGACCTTCTCGGTATCGGAAGTGGCCGGATAGAGCGCGACCGGGCAGGTCACGAGCGACAGACGCAGAAAACCCTTCCAATTGGCGCGGGGGGCCATGGGCTACTCCAGACGCAACAGAGGACAAGCTTTGAGGATAACATTGCCGAGGTGCGAATCCTAGCAACCGTCGGCGCGGAATCTCGCAACGGCGTTAATCGCCGCCTGCGCCGTCTTGGCCCGGCGCCTCGATGGTTCGGAACATCGCCCGAGATCACGCGTTGCCCCGCCAACTAAGACACCGCGAGGAAGTCGCGGCTACCTGACGCGACAGCCACAGATTGAGGACACCATGGCAACCACACGAGAGCAGAAGCGCATCGTGGAAACTCCGACCGAGGCGCGCCAAGGCGAGCCCGGGCCCTCCGTGGCGGCGCTGCTCGCCATCTCGACCGGGCTGGCAATCCTGATCCTCGCCGTCGTCTGGTTCGTGTTCTTCCGGACCTGATGGCCGGACCGGACGACCGGATCCTCGACTCGCCGCTGGATGCGGCAAATTGCGCCCGCCACGCCCCGGCTCGTCCCGCGGCATGGCGGGCGCAGTCGCATTGGCTTGCGCAAGGCTCATATGACCAAAAAGTAAGGTAGGCCGGTTCCCCGCGTTCATATTCAGTTCACGCCGGAATTGCTCATCTCTATGGCATCGTGAAGCTTGTTCTTGCAGCCTTTGGAGAGAGCCGTGCGCCTGCTCGTTGTTGAGGATGACCCCGATCTCAATCGCCAGCTCACCAAGGCGCTGACCGACGCCGGCTATGTCGTCGATCGGGCGTTCGATGGGGAGGAGGGGCATTATCTCGGCGACAACGAGCCCTATGACGCCGTGGTGCTCGACATCGGCCTGCCCAAAAAGGACGGCATCTCGGTGCTGGAGGCCTGGCGCCGCAACGGCCGCACCATGCCGGTGCTGATCCTCACCGCACGCGATCGTTGGAGCGACAAGGTGCAGGGTTTCGATGCCGGCGCCGACGATTATGTCGCAAAGCCGTTCCACCTGGAGGAGGTGCTGGCCCGCATCCGCGCCCTGCTGCGCCGCTCGACCGGCCACGCCCAGAGCGAATTGACCTGCGGCCCCGTGACGCTCGACACCCGAACCGGCCGGGTCAGCGTATCCGGCAATCCCATCAAAATGACCTCGCACGAATATCGGCTCCTGGCCTACCTGATGCACCATTCGGGACGGGTGGTCTCCCGCACCGAGCTGGTCGAGCATCTCTATGACCAGGATTTCGACCGCGACTCCAACACCATCGAGGTCTTTGTCGGCCGCATCCGCAAGAAGCTCGACGTCGACATCATCCAGACCGTCCGCGGCCTCGGCTATCTCCTGACCCCGCCGGCCGCTTGATGCGTTGCGGGGCTTGACGGGCAGCCCGACAGGGGCCTTGGTCCCGTCATGACCGCCGACGCCTTGAGATTCTCCGCCTCCCCGGATCGCTCCGATGGCTGCTAGCTCGCTTGCCAACCGGCTGTTCCTGTCGGCGACTGTCTGGCTCGTGGTGATCCTGGCCGTCACGGGTGTCGTGTTGTCGTCCGTCTACAAGGACGCAACCGAGCGCGCCTTCGACCGGCGGCTCAATCTCTACCTCCGCACGCTCATCGCGGAGGTCGCGACCCCCGACGAGCCGCCCGACCGCCAGTTCCAGTCGCTCGGCGAGCCCCTGTTCGAGCTGCCGCTGTCCGGCTGGTACTGGCAGATCACGCGCACTGACACCGAGAAGCCCGAAGTGCGCTCCTCGCGCTCGCTCTGGGACAAGAAGTTGCCGAAGCTGGAAGAGCAGGGCGCCGAGCTCACCGCCGCCGGCATCCGCCTCGCCTATGTCGACGGGCCCGAAGGGCAGAATCTGCGGATGGTGGAACGGCCGGTCGATCTCGGTGCCGACGGCAAATTTCTCGTGAGCGTCGCCGGCGACGACACCGAGATCTTCGACGAGACGCGCAGCTTCGACTATTATCTCGGCGGCACCTTCACCGCGCTCGGCATCGTCCTGCTGCTGACGACCGTGTTCCAGGTCCGCTTCGGCCTTGCCCCGCTCAAGCGCATCTCTGAATCGATCGCCGACATCCGCTCCGGGCGGGCGGAGCGTCTGGAAGGTGAATTTCCGGTCGAGATCGCGCCTTTGGCGCGCGAGACCAATGCGCTGATCGACGCCAATCGCGAGATCGTAGAGCGCGCGCGCACCCATGTCGGCAATCTCGCCCATGCGATCAAGACGCCGCTCTCGGTCATCGTCAACGAGGCCGGCGCCCATGCGGCCGATCCGTTCGCGGAAAAGGTGATGGAGCAGGCGCACGTGATGCGCGACCAGGTCGCCCATCATCTGGAGCGCGCCCGCATCGCCGCGCGGGTCTCGGTGGTTGCGACCGTGACGGAGGTGGCGCCTGCCATCGAGGCGCTGCGGCGGACCATGGAGAAGATCCATCGCGACCGGGGCATCGTGGTCGAGGCCAAGGCCGATCCGTCCGCGAAGTTCCGGGGTGAGCGGCAGGATTTGGAGGAGATGGTCGGCAATCTCGTCGACAATGCCTGCAAATGGGCCGCCTCGCGCGTCTTGATCGAGGCGCTGGCGGAGCCGCCGCATCAGGCCGGCGCCGGCCCGCGTTTGCGGATCATCGTCGACGACGACGGCCGCGGCCTGTCGGAAGCGGAGCGGGCCCAGGTCGCCCGGCGCGGCCAGCGGCTCGACGAGTCCAAGCCCGGGTCGGGCCTGGGCCTCTCGATCGTGACCGACCTCGCCGCCCTCTATGGCGGCAGCCTGTCGCTCGGCAGCGCGCCGACCGGGGGCCTGCGCGCCGAGCTGGTCCTTCCGGGACTGTAATCCCTTGATACGATGTGAATTTTGGGCGATCGATGTTCCCGGACAGCGAAATCGCGGCCGTTCGAGCCGGCTTCCTAAACGGCTTCTTAAGTTGGCACCTCCTATGATCGCACCGGACCCATCCCATGTCCGCCATTTTACCGTGCATGACCCGGGCGCATGAGCCAGACATCGATCGAGCGGCTGAGGGACTATCTCGCGCAGCTCCCGCCGCAGTCGCAGGCGCTGCTGATGCGGGAGTTCGAGCGAGCGCTGGAGCGTGGCCAGGAAACAGCGGTCGCAACCCTCGTCCTCGAGCAACTGCGCAAGATCGTGCGCAAGAGCGAAGCCGATGAAGCGCCGCCGCCGCGGACAGACGATCTGTCGCGGCTGCTGTTCCAGGTCTTGGAACCGTTCCTGGTCGAGGCGGGCACCCCGATCCGGGCCGGCCAGATTCGCCGCTCCTCGCTGCAGCCGATCTGGCAGTGGCTCGGCCGTGACGGTGCGCCTGACAAGGTAGTCGAATTCGAGGCGGCGCTGGCGCGCATGCCCGCCGATGCTGCAGGCCAGGTCGAGGCCTTGGCGCAGAAGCTCCAAGCGGTGGCGGCGGATGCGATTTTCGAGCTGACCGGTCCCGGCGGCGGCGACAAGACGCGCGCGCTGGCAAGGGTCGGCCCACCCAACGTGATCGAGGATCTCTATTCGATCGGAGCGGTGCTCCAGGTCCGGGACGCCATCGCCGCGCTGAGCGAGAAGCTGCCGCGCTTCCTGCGCGCTTTCGGGGAGTCCCAGATCGCGTCGGTGACGTCGGCGCTCAACATTCCCGTGCTCCAGACCCCGCAGATGCTGCCCTTCGCGCTGTCGATGGTGGTGCAACGAATGAGCGCACCGTGGCAGATCATCCGCCTTGCCATCAAGATTGCCGCCTCCGATGACGAGATCCGCGTCGCGGCAACGCCCTATGGCGTTGCCGTCACGATCGCGCTGCATGATTTGTCCTGCGTTGCCGCGATGCTTCGCATGGACATCAAGCGCAGTCATTTCGAGAATGTCGCCGACAATCTCAAGACGCTGCACGACGGCGTGCGCGGCCTGCGCACCGAGCTCGACCTGCGCAACGATTCTGCCCGGGGCAAGCAGTTGACCTCGATCCGGGCCGACATCTCCAATGCGCTGCAATCCGAGATCGACAGCGTTCCGGGCCGCGTCCGCCGCATCCTGCGCCAGCGTCCCGAGAAGGACATCCCGCCGGGCGCGCGGATCGACAGCACCGAGGTCGAGGAAGCGGTGGCGTTGATCGACTTCGTCGCGACCTGCCGCAACTATGCAAGCGAGCTTGCGATCAACGAGGTGACGCTGCGCACCTATTCCGATCTCCAGCAATACGTGGAACGGTCGACCGAGCAGCTGGTGCAGGCGCTGCGCGCAGCCGATCACAAGGTCCGCGCCTATCGGCAGCAGCAGGTGCAGGCCGCGATCCGCTTCTGCCAGGTGCTGTTTGGCGACGATTACGCCTCGCTGATGAGCCGGGCCGCCGAAAACGCCCTCACAGGCGAACGCAAATCGTCGCGCGCCAGCTGATTCAGGCGAAATTTTCGTGATCACAATTTCTGGTTGACGGTGCCGACGTCGCACCGTACGGTCCCCGTGCAAGTCTGGGAATTTATGTTTGTAGGCCCATGAAACCCGTTATCAGCTCCATCGAGATCGAGAACCGCGTTATCGTGGCCAAGTATCGAAGGCTGATGGTGGGGGCCAAGGTGGTGCTGGTCGAGAAGACGAGCGATCGGCAGGTTCCGGAGACCATCACGCGGGTTGCATCTCCGGTTCCGGTCGGAGCGTTGCGCATCAGATTGCCGGACGTCGTCAAGCCGGGAACATACTTCCTGAAGGCCTTCAACGGGCGTGGCGAGGATGCGGCGCAAAGCGCGGACTTCGAGATCGGCTAAGTCGTTGGATTTTCAATTCTTCGGGACGGCATGCCACGCAGCGCTTTGACAATTGTCAATTGCCGCATTGTCCGGCCGTGGTGTAAAGGCACCTATAGGCGCGGTTCGTGCGCTGCCGGAAGCTTGCCAGATGACTCTATGGTTCGTGTTCGCGCTGATGACGGTCGCGGCGATTTTCGCCGTGCTCTGGCCGCTTGGCCGCAGTAGCGGCGCGCAAGATCAAGGCAGCGAGGTCGCGGTCTACAAGGACCAGTTGGCCGAGGTCGAGCGTGACCTCGCCGCAGGACTGATTCCGGCGCCGGAGGCCGAGGCTGCGCGCGTCGAGATCAGCCGCAGGCTGCTCGCGGCGGCAGCCAGCGAGCCCGCAATGGCGCCGAAGTCGAACCTCAAATGGCGCCGTGCGGCGGCCGTGCTGGCGCTCGCCGGCCTGCCGCTCGTTGCGGTCGCCGTCTACATGCCGCTCGGCTCACCCAAGCTTCAGGACTTTCCCCTGGCGCAGCGGGAGCGCGGGTCGGGCATGGCGCAATCGCTCGAGAACCTCGTCGTTCAGGTCGAGCAGCATCTGGAGAAGAATCCGACCGACGGGCGCGGCTGGAACGTGCTCGCGCCGGTTCTGGAGCGGCTCGGCCGCTTCGACGACGCCGTGCGCGCCTATCGCAACTCGCTCACCTACAATGGTGAGAGCGCGGAGCGCCGGTCCGATCTCGGCGAAGCGATGTCGGCTGCCGCCGGCGGCGTGGTGACGGCCGAGGCCAAGGCCGAATTCGAGCGAGCACACGCCTTGAACGCGGACGATCCCAAGGCGAACTACTTTCTCGGTCTTGCCGCCGAACAGGACGGCCGCAAGGACGATGCGGCCAATATCTGGCACGCGCTGCTTGCGAAGGCGCCTGCGGATGCGCCGTGGCGTGTCCTGGTGCAGTCTTCGCTCGCGCGGGTCGGCGGGGGCGGTGCGATGCCGGCGTTGTCCGATGAGACGATTGCTGCCACCAAGGACATGGCCGAGGGCGATCGCAATGCCATGGTGCGCGGCATGGTCGATCGCCTGGCCACGCGGCTGAAGCAGAACGGCGACGACGTCGAGGGATGGCTACGCCTGGTGCGCGCCTATCTCGTGATGGGCGAGCGCGACAAGGCGATGGGGGCCTCGGCCGATGCCCGGCAGGCGGTCGCCAGCGACGCCGAGCGGCTGCGCCAGCTCAACGAAGGCCTGAAGACCCTCGGGGTCGGCGGATGACGGATTCAGGACGAGAGATGCGGGGAACGGGTACGCCATGACGCGCAAGCAGCGACGTATGACCATCATCGGCGGCTCGCTCGCCGTGCTCGCGCTCGCGGCCGCGCTGGTGCTCAACGCATTGCGCGACTCCATCGTGTTCTTCTCGACGCCGACCATGGTCGCCGAAAAGCAGATCGAGCCCGGCAAGCGGTTTCGCCTCGGCGGCCTGGTGCAGCCCGGCTCTCTGCAGCGCGGCGACAATCTCGCGGTGACCTTCGAGGTCGCCGATGGCGGAGCCAGGCTGCCGGTCGCCTACAAGGGCATCCTGCCCGACCTGTTCCGCGAAGGGCAGGGCGTGGTCGCCGAAGGTGCGCTCGACTCGAGCGGCGTGTTCAAGGCCGATACCGTCCTTGCCAAGCACGACGAGACCTACATGCCCAAGGAGGTCGCCGATGCCCTGAAGAAGCAGGGGCACTGGAAGGACGATTACGGCGCCCAGAGTTCCGGCGCCGCCAAACCCGCGGCGACGACCGCGCAAGGCAATCCGCAAGGAGCGGTGCGGTGATCGCGGAATCTGGACATTACGCACTGGTGCTGGCGCTGGGACTGGCACTGATCCAGTCCGTCGTGCCCCTGATCGGCGCGCGCCTGGGTGACGCCGCGCTGATGAATGTGGCGCGCTCCACCGCGCTGGCGCAGCTGCTGTTCGTCGGCGCCTCGTTCACGGCGCTGGTGATGCTGCATGTGAACTCGGATTTCTCCGTCGCCAACGTCTACGAGA
>NZ_JAEMSD010000074.1:11672-19268 GCF_016462955.1 Bradyrhizobium sp.
CGATGAAGCCGCTGCTCTACAAGATCACGGGCGTGTGGGGAAATCATGAAGGCTCGATGCTGCTGTGGGTGGCGATCCTCGCGTTGTTCGGCGGCCTGGTCGCGGCCTTCGGCAACAATCTGCCCTTGTCGCTACGCGCGCATGTGCTGGCCGTGCAGGCCTGGGTCGCCGGCGCGTTCTATCTCTTCATCCTGGTGACATCTAATCCGTTTCTGCGCATCGCGAGCCCGCCGATCGAGGGACGCGATCTCAATCCGGTGCTGCAGGACATCGGCCTCGCCGTGCATCCGCCGATGCTCTATCTCGGCTATGTCGGTTTCTCGATCTCGTTCTCCTTCGCCATTGCTGCGCTGATGGAGGGCCGGATCGATGCGGCCTGGGCACGCTGGGTGCGGCCCTGGACGCTGGTGGCCTGGATCTTCCTGACGCTCGGCATCGCGATGGGTTCGTACTGGGCCTATTACGAGCTCGGCTGGGGCGGCTGGTGGTTCTGGGATCCGGTCGAGAACGCCTCGCTGATGCCCTGGCTCGCCGGCACCGCGCTGCTGCATTCGGCCGTGGTGATGGAAAAGCGCAATGCGCTGAAGGTCTGGACCATCCTGCTCTCGATCCTGACCTTCTCGCTGTCGCTGCTCGGCACCTTCCTGGTGCGCTCCGGCGTCATCACCTCGGTGCACGCCTTCGCCACCGACCCCACTCGCGGCGTGTTCATCCTGCTGATCCTCTGCCTGTTCATCGGCGGCAGCCTGGCGCTGTTCGCAGGCCGCGCCACCTCGTTGAAGCAGGGCGGCCTGTTCGCGCCGATCTCGCGTGAGGGCGCGCTGGTGCTGAACAACCTGCTGCTCACCGTTGCCTGCGCCGTCGTGCTGTTCGGCACGCTCTATCCGCTGGCGATGGAGATGCTCGCCGATTTCAAGATGTCGGTCGGCGCACCCTTCTACAATCTCACCTTCGCGCCGCTGTTTGCGCTGTTGTTGCTTGCGGTGCCGTTCGGGCCGATGTTGGCCTGGAAGCGCGGCGATCTGCTCGGCGTGACGCAGCGTTTGCTCGCGGCCGGCGTCGCGGGGCTCGTCGTGGTCGCCATCGTCTGGGCCTGGGTGCGGGGCGGCAGCGCGCTGGCCCCGCTCGCGATCGGGCTCGGCGTCTTCGTCATCGCCGGCGCCGTCACCGACATCGTCGAACGGACCGGGCTGGTCCGCCTGCCGTTCGCATCTGCGCTGCATCGTGCCCGCGGCCTGCCGCGATCGGCCTGGGGGACGGCGTTTGCGCATGCCGGCCTCGGTGTCGCGCTGATCGGGATCGTCTGCGAGACCACCTGGAACAGCGAACATATCGCGACGATGAAGCAGAACGACGTTGCTCATGTCGCCGGCTATGATTTGAAGCTCGACGGATTGTTTCAGCGTCAGGGCCCGAACTACCGCGAGATGATCGCCGAATTCAACGTCAGCCGCGACGGCAAGTCCCTGACGGTCATGACGCCGTCGAAACGCAGCTTCACCACGCGCGGCTCCTCGACGACGGAGGCCGCGCTGTTGACGCGCGGCGCGAGCCAGCTCTACGTCTCGCTCGGCGATGCCACCGCCGAAGGCGCCATCGCCGTGCGCATCTATCACAAGCCGCTGGTTCTCCTGATCTGGTGGGGGCCGGTGCTGATGGCGTTCGGCGGCGTGCTGTCGCTCTCCGACCGCCGCCTGCGGGTCGGCGCGCCGAAGCCGGCGCGGGCCAAGCAGCGTCTCCAACCTGCGGAATGACCCGATGCGCCGGATGATGGCCGCGTTCGTCGCGTTGCTGCTGCTGGCCTTGCCTGCGGCGCACGCCGTCCAGCCCGACGAGATCATGTCGGATCCCGCCAAGGAATCGCGCGCGCGCGAATTGTCGCGCGAGCTTCGTTGCATGGTCTGCCAGAACCAGTCGATCGACGATTCCGATGCACCGCTGGCACGGGATCTGCGGCTGCTGGTGCGCGAGCGTATCGCGGCCGGCGACAGCAATTCGCAGGTGCTCGACTTTCTGGTCGCACGCTACGGCGACTTCGTTCTGTTGAAGCCGCGCTTCGAGCGGCAGAACCTCTTGCTGTGGATGCTCGGGCCGGTGCTGCTGCTCGGCGGTGGCCTGGCGCTGTGGCTGCAGATCCGCCGTCGCTCGGGAAGTGGTGCAGACGTACCGCCTCCGCCGCTCACGGCAGACGAGAAGACGCGGCTTGCGGCCTTGATGTCGGACGACTCCAAGCCGTCCTGAAGCCTCCGAGCACGTAGTGCTACGTGGTCCGCCGGCCCGCGCCGCGTGCTTCATGCTATTTTGACCTTTGTCTGGAAGCTTGTCGCGAGATGTGATTCCAGCCTCCGAGTCCTCCCGATGTTCGCGAACAGCAATCTGACGATCCGCTTCCTGGTCGGCGCCGTCGTCGCTGCGCTCTTGTTTCTGCTGGGTATCGGCGGCGGCACCGGCTTCGTCGCGGTGCTCTATCTCAACAACGAGATCACCAGCCTGTCCGCCAACTTCTCCGCGCTGAGCGGCCCGGCGCGCGACCACGCCATGCAGATCTACCAGCAGGCGCAGACCGCCTTCTCCTATTTCCTGGTCGCCTGCGGCGTGATCGCCGTGGTCGCTTTCGCGATCTGCCTCACCACCTTTTTCGCCGTGCGCAACGGCATCCTCAATCCCCTGGCGGCGATCGTGCATGCCATGCGCGAGGTCGCCGACCAGAAGTTCGAGACGTCGGTGCCGGGGCTCGGCCGTACCAACGAGATCGGCCTGCTCGCCGGTGCGCTGGAGGT
The DNA here is from genome assembly GCF_016462955.1 of Bradyrhizobium sp. GTDB lineage: Bacteria > Pseudomonadota > Alphaproteobacteria > Rhizobiales > Xanthobacteraceae > Bradyrhizobium. The sequence goes on from NZ_JAEMSD010000074.1 coordinate 14,453, forward strand.
GTTCAAGACCAACGGCCTCGAACGGCGCCGTCTCTCCGAGCAGCAGCTGCATGAAGCGCAGCATCAGGCCGAACGGTCGAAATTCCTCGACGACCGGATCAAGCGCTTCAACGATCTCGTCGCAAGCGTCGTCGCCAGCGTGGCGTCATCGGCGGTGCATCTGAAGACCAATGCCGAGACGCTGTCGCGGACCGCCAACGACACCAGCACCAAGGCCAATGCCGTCGCGAGCGCCGCCAGTCAGGCCAGCGGCAGCGTTCAGACGGTCGCAGGTTCTGCCGAGGAGATGACGAATTCGATCGGCACGATCAGCCGCCGCGTTACGGACGCGACCCAGCGCGCCGAGGGCGCGGCGTCCCAGGCGGAGAAGAGCCGCGATACCATCCACACGCTGTCGGATGCCGCCGACAAGATCGGGGAGGTGGTCCAGCTCGTGCAGGCGATCGCATCGCAGACCAATCTCCTGGCGCTCAACGCCACCATCGAGGCGGCGCGGGCCGGCGAAGCGGGCAAGGGATTTGCGGTGGTCGCTTCCGAGGTGAAGAATCTGGCGCACCAGACCAGCAAGGCAACCGAGGAAATCACCTCTCAGGTCGCGAGCATTCAGGGCATCACCGCCGAGACGCGCGGCGCGATCGACGGCATTTCCAAGACGCTGTCGGAGATTTCGTCGATCATGTCCGGCATCGAGATCGACACCGCCCAGCAGCGTAACGCCACGCAGGAGATCACGCGCAGTGCCCAGGATGCCGCGCGCGGCACCCTCGACGTCTCCAACCATATCGTCCAGATCACCTCGACGTCCGCCGAGACCGGCCGCATGGCCGCCGAGGCCAGGGATTCGGCCGTCGACCTCTCGCAGCAGGCCGAGACTTTGAAGCGCGAAGTCGATGAGTTCATCGTCAGCGTCAGGGCGAGCTGAGTCCGGCAACCGCACCTGCGCCCTGGTGCCGGAACGCTATTAAGTTCCTGCAACGCAACCATTTTCGGCCTGTGCCGAACTGCCGCATCCGCGCTGCCGTTCATTACGAAAGTTTAACCGCGCCGCCAGCGCGCGGTAAGGCGGGAGTCCCCATCTTCAGGTCCGCAAGGTGCTGGCATCCGGCGCCAAAAGGAATTCAAAGGCCTGGAGATTTCCGCATGACCGACCCTATCGACCTCTCGAACCTCCCTTCGTACCGGCAGCCGCGCCGGTCGGTGTTCTCCGCGCGCAGACTCGCGCTGATGGCCTCGGTCGTCGCCGGTCTCGGCGCGGCGGTCTATGGCTTCAGCCCCCCGACCTCGCCGGCCGACCTGTTCTCCAGCCCGGCGCATGCGCAGGTCAACACCGAGGTCCGCAAGGTCGAGCGTCCGGTCGGATTCGCCGACGTCGTCGAGCGCGTGAAGCCTTCGGTGATCTCGGTGAAGGTCAACATGAAGGAGAAGACCGCGAGCAATGACGACGGCGACGATTCCTCCTCGCCGTTCCAGCCGGGCTCGCCGATGGAGCGCTTCTTCCGGCGCTTCGGCGGTCCGGACGGCTTGCCTCCGGGCATGAAGGGCGGCCGCGGCCGCGTCGTGCAGGGCCAGGGCTCGGGCTTCTTCATCTCGGCTGACGGCTATGCCGTCACCAACAACCACGTGGTCGACGGCGCCGACAAGGTCGAGATCACCACCGACGACGGCAAGACCTACACCGCCAAGGTGATCGGCACCGACCAGCGCACCGATCTCGCCCTGATCAAGGTCGAGGGCAGCACGAACTTCCCGTTCGCCAAGCTTGCCGACAGCAAGCCGCGGATCGGGGACTGGGTGCTCGCAGTCGGCAATCCCTTCGGGCTCGGCGGCACCGTGACCGCCGGCATCGTCTCGGCGAGCGGCCGCGACATCGGCAACGGCCCGTATGACGATTTCATCCAGATCGACGCGCCCGTGAACAAGGGTAATTCCGGCGGTCCGGCGTTCGACACCAACGGCGAGGTGATGGGCGTCAACACCGCGATCTACTCGCCCTCCGGCGGCAGCGTCGGCATCGCGTTCTCGATCCCGGCCAGCACCGTCAAGAGCGTGGTGGCCCAGCTCAAGGACAAGGGCTCGGTCAGCCGTGGCTGGATCGGCGTGCAGATCCAGCCGGTGACCTCCGACATCGCCGACAGCCTCGGCATGAAGAAGGCCGAAGGCGCGCTGGTGGCGGAGCCGCAGGCCAACGGTCCGGCGGCCAAGGCAGGTATCGAGTCCGGCGACGTGATCACCTCGGTCAACGGTGAACCCGTCAAGGATGCCCGCGAGCTCGCGCGCACCATCGGCGGCATGGCGCCCGGCGCGTCCGTGAAGCTCAACGTGCTGCACAAGGGCCAGGACAAGGTCGTCAACCTCACCCTCGGCCAGTTGCCGAATACGGTCGAGGCCAAGGCCGACGTCGACAAGGACAGCGGCAAGGGTGCCAGCCGCGGCACCGACGTGCCCAAGCTCGGCATGACGGTGGCGCCCGCCAATTCCGTGGCCGGTGCCGGCAAGGAAGGCGTCGTGGTCACCGAGGTCGATCCGAAGAGCGCCGCGGCTGAACGCGGCTTCAAGGAAGGCGACGTGATCCTCGAGTTCGGCGGCAAGAGCGTGGCGACCGCCGGCGAAGTCCGCGACGCCATCAATGCGGCGCGGACCGACAACAAGAACAGCGTCCTGATGCGCGTGAAGAGCGGCGGCCAGTCGCGCTTCGTGGCCGTGCCCATCGCCAAAGGCTGAGAAAGGCTGAGCGCTTCAGGAGCCTTACGAGATGAAGGGTGTCGCCGGCATCAGTCGCCCCCGCCGGTGGCGCCCTTCGGGGAAGCAGCACAACGTCTGCTTCCCCTGTCTACCTTCCGGTGGATCTACGCCCCCCTCCGTCGGAAGGCCTAGGGCGGTGAAGTCCCCCCAACTTCACCGCCCGCCTTTTCCCGAGATCGTTCCGCCCGACTTGCATGCTATTGCTGCCCGCGCCATGTTTAGAGAAGGTTCACTCCCTTGACCGCCGCTGAACGCACGATGCGCCTCCTCATTATCGAAGACGACCGCGAGTCCGCCGACTACCTCGTGAAGGCGTTTCGTGAAGTCGGACACATTGCCGATCACGCCGCCGACGGCGAGGAAGGCCTCGTCATGGCCGAGAACGGTGATTACGACGTGCTCGTCGTCGACCGCATGCTTCCCAAGCGCGACGGCCTGTCGCTGATCGGCGCGTTGCGCGACAAGGGCGACACCACGCCCGTGCTGATTCTGTCCGCGCTCGGGCAGGTCGACGACCGTATCAAGGGCCTGCGTGCAGGCGGCGACGACTATCTGCCAAAACCCTATTCCTTCGCCGAGCTCCTTGCCCGCGTCGAGGTGCTGTCGCGCCGCCGCGGGGGACCCGCCGAGGACACGCTCTACCGCGTCGGCGATCTCGAGCTCGACCGCCTGTCGCATCGCGTCGCCCGCGGCAAGGACGAGCTGACGCTGCAGCCGCGTGAGTTCCGCCTGCTCGAATATCTCATGAAGCACGCCGGCCAGGTGGTGACGCGCACCATGCTGCTCGAGAACGTCTGGGATTATCATTTTGACCCGCAGACCAATGTGATCGACGTGCACATCTCGCGGCTGCGCTCCAAGATCGACAAGGGCTTCGAGCGCCCGCTGCTGCACACCATCCGCGGCGCCGGCTACATGATCCGTGACGGGATCAGATAAGGCGAGTTTGGCGTTGCGCCGATCGGCCTGCGGCGCGCTCACACCTGCAATCATCGGCTGCGTCACTGCCGCGCTTCGCCCGTGCCGAGGCGGCAGGGGATGCTGGCGGCCTGCTCGTCCGATGGCAAGAATATCCGACCTGTGGTAGGGGACATCTCACCTGGATGCATCCGTCCACGATCAGGAAGGATATTCGAGCTTGCAAGTCGTCGCCTTTCCGTCCGACCGAGCTGAAGAGATCCTCGTGTCGGCTTCCAGGCTCTTTGCCCGCCACAGCTATGCGAATGTGACGATGGAGCAGGTCGCAGCTTCGGTGCGATCGGTGCCAGGGGCGCTGTACCACTATTTCCGCGACAAGGAAGACCTGATCTTTCACTGCTACCTGCGGGGTCTTGCGCTCTACAGGCACGAGATCGAGACGGCCGCCGAGCCCGGGATCGACGGGCTCGAGATCGTCAGACGCTTCATGCGAGCCCGGCTGCGGCCTGAGGGCCAGCGCATGATCCTGTTCTCCGACATCGATGCACTGGCCGCGCCTTACAGCAACGACGTGCACGCCAGGCGCTGGCAGAATGCCGCGCTGCTCGCCGACATACTGAAGCGAGGCGTTGCCGACGGCTCGATCGCCTGCGAGGAGCCGCTGCTTACGGCCGTCGCCCTCATCTCCATCCTGGATTGGGTTCCGTTCTGGTTCTCCGACCGCGACTATTACTCGCGCCAGCAGGCGATCGATGCGATCGATGACATCATCACGCATGGCGTTTATCGGCGTGAGATTGGCTTGCCGGACATGCCCGAAGCGCCGAGCCTGGCGCCGTTTCTCCAGTCCCGCTCGAAATTGACCAAGCGCGCCGCGAAGCTGGACAGGATGCTCTCGATTGCCTCGGACAGTTTCAATCGCCGGGGCGCCTCGGGCACGTCGCTCGAGAGCATCGCGGGGGAGGCGGGCATGACCCGCGCCGGCATCTACTATCATTTCAGGGAGAAAGAGCGCCTCTTGCTGGCTTGCCTGCGAAGAGGGCTGGCCGGCGAGATCGGCATTCGGGAATATTTACAGGACCTCGGGCTAGGCGCGTTCGATTACGTCGTGCAGCGAGTCCGCCTGTTGTTGATGCTGAACGATACGCCTTGCGGC
>NZ_JAEMSD010000491.1:0-4105 GCF_016462955.1 Bradyrhizobium sp.
TGCATCTTCGCCTTCGTCGTGCAGAGGCTGCGCGGCGCGGCCCAGCAGATCGCGATCGAGGAGCTGGCCAAGCTCAACGCCAATCTCGACGTCTCCGCGGTGAAGGACGAGCTCGAACTGGTCACCGAGGCCTCGAAGCCGTTCGAGCTCGAAGCCTTCCGCGAGGGACATCTGACGCCGGTCTATTTCGGCAGCGCGCTGCGCAATTTCGGCGTCGGCGACCTCCTGGAAGGGCTCGGAAAGTTCGCGCCCGAGCCGCGCGCGCAGGACAGCGACCAACGCAAGGTCGAGGCCACCGATCCGCGCATGAGCGCCTTCGTGTTCAAGATCCAGGCCAACATGGATCCGAACCACCGCGACCGCATCGCCTTTGCGCGACTCTGCTCCGGCAAGCTCAGCCGCGGCATGAAGGCCAAGCTGGTGCGCACCGGCAAGAGCATGCCGCTGTCGAGCCCGCAATTCTTCTTCGCGCAGGATCGTTCGGTGGCGGACGAGGCTTTCGCGGGCGACGTCGTCGGCATCCCCAACCACGGCACGCTGCGGATCGGCGACACGCTGACCGAAGGCGAGGATTTCAACTTCGTGGGCGTGCCGAGCTTCGCGCCGGAAATCGTCCGCCGCGTCCGTCTCACCGACGCGATGAAGGCGAAGAAGCTGAAGGAAGCGCTGCAGCAGATGTCGGAGGAGGGCGTGGTGCAGGTGTTCCGCCCGCGCGACGGCGCCCCGGCACTCGTCGGCGTGGTCGGCGCACTGCAGCTCGACGTGTTGAAGGCGCGGCTGGAGGCGGAATATTCGCTCCCGGTCGAGTTCGAGGTCAGCGAGTTCCAGCTGGCGCGCTGGGTTTCCTCTGACGACCGCAAGAAGCTCGACACCTTCATCGCCGCTAATACCTCCAGCATCGCGGACGATGTCGACGGCGATCCCGTCTATCTCGCCCGGAATGAGTTCTATCTCGGCTACACCAAGGAACGTGCCGAGGGCATCGAGTTCACCAACGTCAAGGACGTCAAGAAGAAGGGGTAGGGCGCGTTTTGGCCCCGCTGTTGGCTAAATACTCCGCTGTCATTCCCCGCGAAGGCGGGGAATCCAGTACGCCGCAGCCCATCGATTCAATCATTGCCGTCACGGAGTACTGGGTCGCCCGGTCAAGCCGGGCGACGACACCGGGGTTAAACGCGCGCATGTGAACGCGTCTAGGCTTGACGTGTCCATTCGCGATACCACGTTCGCATGATGTGGCGCAGCATTCTCGTCATCCTCATGCTGGCGATCTCGACCGCCGCCGCTGCCGACGCGCGACCCCGCCAGATCAATCCGATTCCGTTCTCGCACGAGCCGTGCAGCGTACTCGACGGCGAGCCCTGCACGCCGTCCTACTGCAGCCCGCTGGAGCCCGGCCCCTGCATCCCGGAGATTGACTATCCTTACGGCCAGAATCTCCAGCTCACGATCCAGAGCGTTCCCTCCGAAGCCGATCGCGCCAAATACCAAAAGCCCGATCACGATCTCGACACGATCGGTGACCTCTTCGCCGCGCTGCGCAGCTGCTGGTCGCCGCCAACGGACCATGCGCGTGCGGGCATGCAGATGTCGGTGCGATTCAGCTTCAACAAGGCGGGTGGCCTGATCGGCCCGCCGCGCCTGACCTTCGCGACGCCCGGCGTCCCCGCCGAAACCCGAACCACTTACCTCAACGCGATCAATTCATCGTTGAAGGCGTGTCTGCCGCTGAAATTCACCGGCGGACTCGGTGGCGCGCTGGCAGGGCGCCCCATCGCGATCCGCTATGTCGACAATCGCGAGCTCAAGTAGCGCATCAGTTGCGACCCGCGGCCAATCGATGATACCTCAGAGGCGGGGGCTGCTTGGCGGGGAGGATGTCGTGGGTCTGCTGGTGATGATCCTGGGGCTGGTGCTGTTTTTCGGGGCCCATGTTTTCACGACGAGGCGCGACGCGCGCGCGCAGGCCATCGCGAGGATGGGTGAGGGGACCTACAAGATCCTCTACTCGCTGGTCTCGCTGGCCGGGCTCGCGCTGATCATCTGGGGCTATGCCCACTACCGAGCCACCGGCTGGATCGATGTCTGGTATCCGCCGAAGGCGATGAAGCACATCACGCTCGCGCTGATGCTCCCCGCGGTGATCCTGGTCGTGGCGTCCTATCTGCGCGGCCGCATCTATGCGACGCTGAAGCATCCGATGCTCGCCGGCGTCAAGCTGTGGGCGGCGGCGCATCTGCTCGCCAATGGCGATCTCGGCTCCATCATCCTGTTCGGCTCGTTCCTGGGCTGGGCGGTGTTTGACCGCATCACGCTCAAGCGTCGCAATGACGGCGGTGCGCCGCCGATACCGGTCGGGGGCGTCAGCAACGATCTGATCGCGGTCGCGGTCGGCGTCGTCGCTTATCTCGCGCTGGCCTTTGCGTTCCATCCGGTCGTGATCGGCGTTCCCGTGATCGGGGTCTAGCCGATCAGCGCAAGACGGTGCTGTGTGACCGTGCGGGGAAGATAACAAGAGCAACAAGCCGAGGGCCCTTCGATGGACTGGTCGCAATCTCAGATCCCGCCGATGCGGCTGGAGACGCGCTTCGGCGACCGGGTGGTGCCGGCATTTTCGGATCGGCCCGCGAACCTTTGGGCGATGATCGCGGAGGCGCGCGATCGCAACCCGGATGGCGAGGCGCTGATCGCAGGCCATGTCCGCCTGAGCTGGCGGCAGGCGGTGGAGCAGGCGGCGCGGATCGCGGCGGGCTTTCGCAAGCTCGGCCTTGCGCGCGGCGACCGCGTCGCCATCCTGCTCGGCAACCGCATCGAGTTTCCGCTGCTGCTGTTTGCCGCCTCACATGAGGGGCTCGTCACGGTCCTGCTCAGCACGCGACAGCAGAAGCCGGAGATCGCCTATGTGCTCGCTGATTGCGGCGCCAAAATCCTGATCCACGAGGCCGCGCTGGCCGAGCGGCTGCCCAATGCGCAGGACGTGCCCGATCTGGTCCACCGCATCGCCGTCGACGACGATCCGGTCCGGTCGCGCTTCTCCGCGCTTGCCGACAATGCCCCGGCGCCCGCGCCGGTCGAAGTGAGCGAAGAGGACACCGCGATGATCCTCTACACCTCCGGCACCACGGGCAAGCCGAAGGGCGCGATGCTGGCCCATTGCAACATCGTCCATTCCTCGATGTTGTTCGTGTCCTGCCTGCAATTGACGGACACCGATCGCTCGATCGCGGCGGTGCCGCTCGGCCACGTCACCGGCGTCGTCGCCAACATCACGACCATGATCCGCTGCGGCGGCGCGTTGATCATCATGCCCGAGTTCAAGGCCGCCGATTATCTCAAGCTCGCCGCGCGCGAGCGCGTCACCTACACGGTGATGGTGCCGGCGATGTACAATCTCTGCCTGCTCCAGCCGGACTTCGACGGCTACGATTTGTCGAGCTGGCGCATCGGCGGCTTCGGCGGCGCGCCGATGCCGGTCGCGACCATCGAGAAGCTCAAGGCCAAGATCCCCGGCCTGAAGCTGATGAACTGCTACGGCGCGACCGAGACGACCTCGCCCTCCACCATCATGCCGGGGGAACTGACCGAACGCCATATCGACAGCGTCGGCCTGCCGTGTCCGGGCGCGCGCATCGTCGCGATGGGGCCTGATGGCCGCGAGCTGCCACCTGGCGAGATCGGCGAGCTCTGGATCCAGAGCGCCTCCGTCATCAAGGGCTATTGGAACAACCCGAAGGCCACGGCCGAAAGCTTCACCGGCGGATTCTGGCACTCCGGTGATCTCGGCTCGGTCGATGCGGACGGTTTTGTCCGCGTGTTCGACCGGCAGAAGGACATGATCAATCGCGGCGGGCTGAAGATCTATTCGGCCGAGGTCGAATCGGTGCTCGCGGGCCACCCCGCCGTGGTCGAGAGCGCGATCATCGCCAAGGCCTGCCCGGTGCTCGGCGAGCGCGTCCACGCCGTGGTGGTGACGCGCGGCGCGGTCGCGGACAGCGAGCTGCGAGCCTGGTGCGCCGAGCGGCTGTCCGACTACAAGGTGCCCGAAACCATGGCGATCACGCCCGAACCGTTGGCGATCGCCCCCGCGAAGGTCGAGTCGGTCGCG
>NZ_JAEMSD010000491.1:4115-5026 GCF_016462955.1 Bradyrhizobium sp.
GTGCTGAAGCGGCAGCTGCGGGAGCTGCTCGGAAGCTGAGCCGGCCAGGCGCGTTCCGGGCTCTCCCGGGTGGTTAACGCCTTGATCGGGCTCGCTTTGCCTTGCCACCGCCATATCGTTAGGGTACCTCGCCGCCACACGGGGGACGGGATTCCTGACGCGAATGCTTCGGCGCGCGCACCCGGACGGGCATGGGATTAGCATAAGTGTCTGAATTATTTAATGAAGTCGACGAGGAAGTGCGTCGCGAACAGCTCAAAAAGCTGTGGGAGAAGTATTCGATCTACTTCATCGCCCTGATGGTGCTGGTCGTGGCCGGCGTCGCCGGCTGGCGCGGCTATCAATATCTGGAAGGCAAGAAGGCCGCCGAGGCGGGCGCCGCGTTCGAGAAGGCCGTCGAGCTGTCGGAGCAGGACAAGCACGCCGACGCCGAGAAGGCCTTCGCCGAGCTCGCGGCCAAGGCGCCGTCCGGCTATCGCACCCTGGCGCGGCTGCGTGCTGCGGCCGAGGCCGCCAGCCGCGACCCCAAGGCCGCCGCGAAAATGTATGACGACATCGCCGGCGATCGCAGCGTTGGCGGGGAGTGGCAGGATCTGGCCAGGCTTCGCGCCGCGGGCCTCGTGCTCGACAGCGCCAGCTATGCCGACATGCAGCAGCGGCTGGAGGCCTCCGCCGCACCCAAATCGACCTTCCGCCACAGCGCCCGCGAGATGCTGGCGTTGTCGGCCTGGCGCAACAACGACATGACCGCAGCCCGCAAATGGCTCGACGCGATTGGCGAGGACAACGAAACACCGCCCGGCCTGCGCTCGCGCGCCGAGGCGTTGCAGGCCCTGCTGCCGCCCGTCGCCAAGAGCTGACGACGGTTCTCTGACGTAAACGAGACACCACGATGCGCCGCACGCCACGCT
>NZ_JAEMSD010000075.1:0-4364 GCF_016462955.1 Bradyrhizobium sp.
ATCCCGAGGGATATCGTCGCGAGACCGGGAAAGATATCCAGCCAATAGCTGACTCGTTCCCCAGGGAGCGTCGCGATGAGCGCGAATCCGATCGCGACCACCACGGGTCCGAGCGACAAGGTTCGCCGGACTCCCCATCTCGTTGCCAGATCCCCCAGAGGTCGCGACAGCGTCCCCATAACGAGTGGTAACGGCAGAAGGGCGAAACCAGCCCGCGTCGCGGAATAGCCAAGTCCGTTCATGAAGAAGAGGGGAAGCAAGACCATGAACCCGCCAAGGGCGCAGTAAAGGAGCAGGGTCAGGATCGAGATTCCTGAGAAGCTCCCTGAAGAGAAAATGCCGAGTGGCATGATCGCATCCTTCTGCTTTCGCCGTTCGACATATACAAACGCCGCGAGGGCCAGAAAACCCGCCCCAGCTGTTCCAAATACGACCGGGTTCAACGCACCTGCCTGAGGAAGGTAGGTGAGCGAGATAGCCAAATTCCCGAGTGCGATTACGGCGAGTGTGGCTCCGGTCAGGTCGAGCGGAGCGCGCGGTAGTGGCGACGCGCTACTTGGGATGCTCCGAATTCCCATCAACAGAGCCGCGGCTGCAGGAGGTACGACAATCGCGAAGGACCAGCGCCAATCGGCGTGATCGACCACGACGCCTCCTAGCAGTGGAGCCGCCGCGCCGGCGATTGTGCTCGCGGCCGCCCATGTGCCGACGGCGTGCCCGCGCCTCTTCCCGGAGTAGGCGTCGGCAAGGAGCGCCAAGCTATTGGGGACGATCAGGGCGGCGCCGACGCCTTGAACGAAGCGTGCGGCGAGCATCAGCGCCAGGTTGGGCGCACATGCGCAGCCGAGCGTCGCAAGCGCGAAGATCGCCAGGCCGAGGATAAAAAAGCGCTTGCGCCCGAGACGGTCGCCGAGCGCGCCTCCGAGCAGGACCAACGCCGACATCGGCAGGAGATAGGCGTTGATGATCCACTGCAGACCGGCGGAGTCCGTGCCAAGATCGCGCTGCATCGAAGGCAGTGCGACTGTGATGATCGATGCGACGGTCACCGCCAGGCTCGAGGCAAGGATCGTCGCGACCATGGTTGCCGATCCCGGATCCGCAGCGGCGCCTGACACGCCGCGCGCAGTCAACTCGTCACAAGGGGGCGGGAGGACCATGGTCAAAAAGCTGGCTCCAGATATGGCCGCAGCGATATGAGATCCCGCCAAAGCACTCGTTGCATTTCGGTGAAGTCTCTGCCGATCGTCTCCTCATCAACTCCCAGTCATTGTCGCCAAGGCATCAGCCGCGAAGACAGCGGCAACCTTGACACGACCGTGCCGTTTCAGGTCCTGCGGTGCGAAGCGCCGATCCGCGACAACGGGGATATGCTGCGCAGGATCTCCTCCAGACGCCTTTCTCCGTCCACCGTTTGGGCACCTCGCGCCAGACCGCCTCGGATCAGCGTCTCAGCCGCTGGCTCGGCGAATAGCCTGCTCCATTCCGCTTGCTCGCGCACGAACCCGGCCCGGAGATCGGGAGAAGGCAGCACACGTTTAGCCGCCTGCGCCACGCCAGCCGGCAAGGCGGCGATATGGTGGGCTAGCGTATCGACGAAATCGTCGAGTTCGGTTGCGGGCAGCGCCCGGTTGATCCAACCATACGCGGCGGCCTCCTCCGCGCTGAAGACGCCGCCTCCCAGGATGATTTCCAGGATGCGTCCGCGGGTCATGCGCGTCGAAAGATATTGCATCGCGCCTCCGCTCGGCACGATGCCCATGAGTGCCTCGACCTGGCCGAGACCGGCTCGTCCGATCGCTCCGAATGCCATGTCACAGGCGGCGATGAACTCGGCGCCGCCACCCCGCGCGACGCCAGCGAGCTTCACGATGGTTACCTGCGGAAGCTCGCGAACCAGTTCTCCAAGCGCCTGGAAGACGTTCAGGCCGGCGGGCACATCACGCGCGATCTCGTCGAACGCATGCGGATCGTCGATCAACGCCATGTCCACATGAGCGATAAAGAAGTCGGGAGAACCGCTCTCGAAGACGATCACGCGCATTGCCTCATCGTCGCGGGCCTTGATCAGAAAATGCCGCAGGTCCGTCATAAGCGCCACGTCGAGGATGTTGACCGGTGGATTTTCGATCGTGACGGTCACGACGCCCGAGCGGTGCGCGACGCGGAGTTTCTGATAGTGATCCGACATTCAAGCCTTCCGATCTTTGGTGGCGGCCGCATTTGTCGAATCCATACCGTCTCGAGAAGGGGATCAGTAGCTCCGGAACTGGGGTAACTGTGTCACGCAAGCAGGAACGCCCGCGATACCTGCGTCGCCGTGACTTGCGAGGTTGAGGCACGGTTGGAATGTCTTCGGGCATCAAGCGGGACCTTGGCCCAAGTAAGTCGCTCCATCTCGCAGGCGCCGGAGCCGCCGGAGTGACCGACAGTGTGACGCCGCGACCTGATGCCGTTGACTGATTGGGCAACGATGATTCGCGGTGATCGCGGCGCTGCTTCACTGGCAGACGCGATAGCGTTCCGCATTACGCGACACAGTAAGTCATTTTGTGGAGCTACTGGCGCGTCCGCAGGATTGCTAGTCCCACTTGGAGGCGAGTGCGACGAAGCCGACGACGAAACTGCTCGCATCGCACACGAACCGCAGCGCCTCGTCGGAAAAGTACCAGGAGTGCCAATGCTACGCCTTCTCGCCCGTAAACGCGCCGCTCTCGTATCCGTTGGCATCGTCACCACGCTCGGCATGGGTTTCGGAGGAGGCGAGGCGAGCGCGCAAAGCTGGAATCGGAAGCAACGCGAGGACGCGCGCACCTGCGAGAGTTTCGGCAACAGGTACGGCACACCCGCCTTCAGCGATTGCATGTTGGCGCAGCAGCACAGGCGCGACACCAAGCAACTCCGGTCGATTGAGGAGACCGAAAGGCTCTCACGCATCGCTAGGGACGGCCAGATCATGGCCGAACGGGCGCGCCAGCAGCGTTGTGAACGCAACCCGGACCGCCGCGAGTGCCGTCGCCGATAACTATGCGGGTACGCCGAGCCATTTCGAACACCTTAGGGGGCGAGTGAAAATGATCCGGAAAGCACTGATCGGGTTCGTAGCGATTGTTTGGTTCTCTGCAGTTCAGGCGCAGCCGGCGCCGGAGAGCTCTGGCGCTGATCTGATCGTTTTCAACGCGAAAATTTTTACTGGCAACCGTGCCCAGCCAGAGGCGACAGCATTGGCCGTCAAGGACGGGCGGATCTATTCGGTCGGCCCCGATGAGGCCATCTTGGCCCTGAAGAACCCTTCGACCAGGGTGATCGATGCCCACAGCCGTAGGGTCGTGCCTGGCATTGTCGATGCCCATATCCACGTCCTCAATGACCTGGCCTTCAACTACAATGTCCGCTGGGATGGTGTTCCGACGCTGCGCCAGGCTTTGACGATGCTTCGTGAGCAGGCAAGACGCACGCCGGAAGGTCAGTGGGTCAAGGTAATCGGAGGTTGGTCTCCTTATCAGTTCAAGGAGAACCGCTTCCCGACGCTGGACGAGCTACACGAAGCGGTGCCCAATCATCCCGCGATCGTACAATATGCCTACAATCAGGCCTTCCTGAACAAGCAAGCGATGGCGGCGCTCGGCGTAGGGACTGATCGGTTTCCGAAGCTCGATGGCGTCGAAATCGAAAAAGATGGCCGCGGAAATCCCACCGGCGTGGTCCACGGCTACACGTGGCTTTTTCTCGCCCTCGAAGCCATGGTGCCGCAGCCCACTTTCGACGAACAGGTGAGCTCGCTGGCTTATAGCATTCACGGCCTGAACCGGTTCGGCGTGACCTCGATTATCGATAACGGCGGCAGGTGGCCATATCCTGAGGCGCAGGCAAGGGTAAACGTGCTTGCTCGCGACAACCGTCTCAATGTGCGCATGCCCTTTGTGGATCTGCAACTTGGCAACGGCGGGCCGGTGAACATGGTGGATCTGGAGCTAGAGGCGATCACGAAGACAGCGCCGATCAGCCCGGGACAGAACCTGCACCCCGCCTTGGCGCACGGGCATGAGTATCGCGGTGCCGGCGAGGTCTTGAGTGGAGAAGTGCACGACCATGAGAATTTCGACCGCCCAGCGGTGGTCATCGCGCCGGACACAATGCGGCGCTTCGTCGAGGAGGACGTGAAGAAGCTGGTCGAGCGGCGCATCCCGTTCCGCATGCACATCAGCTACAATGAGAATATCTCGCCCTTCCTCGATGCTCTGGAGAAGGTGAACGAAACCATTCCGCTCGACGGGCTGCGGTGGAGTCTCGAACACGCCGAGACCATCAGTCCGCAGAATATCGCTCGGGTGAAGAAGCTGGGGGGCGGTATCGCCCTGGAT
>NZ_JAEMSD010000075.1:4374-13271 GCF_016462955.1 Bradyrhizobium sp.
GCCCTGGATGGCAAGATGGCGCTGCACGCAGATGGCTTCATCAAGACATATGGTCGGGAGAAAGCATTGGAGACGCCGCGCCTTCGCACGCTCGTCGATAGCGGCATCCCGCTGGCGATGACCACCGATGCCTTCCGGGCAGCGACGTACAATCCATGGGTTGGCATAAGCTGGATGGTGACCGGCAAGTCCGTGTCCGGATCCGAAGCGCTCGCCAAGGACAACCGGCTTACCCGAGCCGAGGCGCTGAGACTGTTCACCATCGGAGGCGCCTGGTTCATGAACGCAGAAGCGGAGATCGGCGCCATTGCTCCCGGATATTTGGCCGACTTCGCGGTGCTCGACAGGGATTATTTCGCGGTGCCGGAGGACCAGATCAAATCGATCTCCTCTGTCCTGACTGTCATGAACGGCAAGGTCGTCTTCGGCGCGCAGGATTATCGCAATCTTTCGCCAGAGCTGCCCGCGATCCTTCCGGCATGGTCGCCCGTTAAATACTTCGGTAGCTACTACGGAGAGAAGTAAATCCAAACGACTGACCTGGCGGCGGGCACAGATCTCGCCGTAGGCATCGATCCCAGCCAAGAAATGCTCTCTGGGGCGCTCAGCGCTGATCCACAGTGCTGCGGGAGGAGAGAGGCAGATGGCGCCGTGCTTCAGTTCTGCGGGCGCCAAACGACGTCGAGGGCGCGCTACAGATCGAGTGCAGGCTTGTATGGGCGCGGGCAAACACAGAGGCCGACCTGATTAACCGCGACAGCCGCAGTCTTTATGTCGAGAGCGCTTCCGTACCCTCGGTCGAGCGTCCGAAACACTCGATCAGCATCTCGGTGAGGACCCGAACCTTACGTGACGGATGCTGCCCTGGCGGCCGAACGACGTAGATGCCGTGTTCTGGAATGGGATGGCGCGGCATCACTGGCACCAGCGCGCCAGAGTCCAGATGCTCCTGGATCAGGTCGTTAGGGAGAGCCGCAATCCCGATCCCTGCCACTGCAGCGGCAACGAGAGCAACGCCGTTGTCGGCCTTGAACCGACCCTGCGGCCGCATCGTGATGACTTTGTCGCCGACCGTAGCGAGCCATGTCTCGGTTCCCTGCATCAGCGCCTGATGGGTCACGAGCTCCTCCGGCGTTTCAGGTGACCCGTATTTCTCAATATATGCCGGCGAGGCGACATACTTGCCGATAAGCGGGCCAATTCGTCTGGCGATGAGATTGGAATCGGGCAGCATGCCGACGCGGATCGCGCAATCGTATCCCTCGCCGACCAGGTCGACGAACCGATCCGTATAGGCCGCGTGGATGTGCAGCTCCGGATGACGCCCAGCCATGTCGGCCAGAACGGGCGCGAAATGGGTCGGTCCGAATGACAGCGGCGCGGCGACGCGCAGGCGTCCTCTCAATTCGCCCGCCGGCAAAACTGTTTCCTTGGCGAGGTCGATCTCGGCAACCACGCGCGCGGCATATTCCCGAAACGTCGCCCCGGCTTCGGTAAGCGCGGCACCACGGGTGGTGCGGGCGAGAAGCTGAACGCTCAACTCGGCCTCAAGCCGGACAAGCCGCCGGCTGACCATCGATTTGGATATGCCGAGCCGGCGCGAGGCGGGCGTCACGCCACCCGCGTCGGCAACCTCGACGAACGTTCGCAAATCCTCAATTTCCATTCAGCGTTCCCCTTCGTGCGACACAGTACATCGTCCGGCGATGCTACCGCACCGGAAAGGGGAATGGCAACGTTCGAACCCGGGACGTCGTCTTGATCGATGTCGGCGATCCACGGAACCAATTTTAGGAAGGAAGACCTGCCATGACATTCCGCAACGGCCTCGACTCGCTTCTTCGCCCCGAAGATTCAGTCCTCGTTCTGATCGACCACCAGCCCTATCAGCTCGCGAACCTGAACAGCCACGACCCTCAGGCTGTGGTCAATCTCACGACCGCCCTGGCGAAGCTGGCGAAAGCCTTCAACGTTCCGACCATTCTCACCAGCGTGATCGCGGGTCGCGGCGGCCTCCTCTTCAAGCAGATCACCGACGTCTTTCCGGGTCAGGAGGTGATCGACCGGACCTGGGTCAACACCTGGCAGGACGAGAAGGTCGTGGACGCGGTCAAGGCGACCGGCCGCAAGCAGCTCATCATCGCGGGCCTTTGGACCGAAGTCTGCGTTGCGATGCCTGTGATCCAGGCCGCCGGCGAAGGCTGGGACGTGACGGTGATCACCGACGCCTCGGGCGGTATCTCGAAGGAGTCTCATGAGGTCGCGGTCCAGCGGATGATCGCGGCCGGTGCGAACCCAATGACTGTCATGGCGCTCGCTGGCGAATGGCAGCGCGATTGGGCGCGTACCGAGCATGTCGAAGAACTGACCGAGATTCTCATCCAGCACTTCGCCGGCAGCGGCATCGCCTATCTTTGGGAACAGCAGCTCCTCAAGACTCCCGTCGACGCGGGCTGATCGCGATGGTTGGCGAGTATCGGCCAGGCGCGCTGCGGAAGACCGGTGGCAGGTCGATGCTCGCCATCCCTATGCTGTGGCTCAAACGCGAGAGACGTGACCCGTCGGGCAATTGGGGGCGACGCTCCGCTTCGCCGGCGGTTGCTGCATGGCGCCTGTTCTTCGCCGCGGCCGCCTCGGCGATACCTTTCGCGGCAAGCGCGCAGCAGGTTTCGACCAACGTGGAACGAGCCCCGACACTGACCATCGAGCGCTATTCGGAAGATTGGTCCTGGCTCGTCGATCCCGCGAAACGGAAGGGGGATTGGGCGGAGCCCCTCAAATATATTCCGCTGAACGACGATGGCTCGATTTACCTTACGACCGGCCTCGAGGCGCGCTCACGCTTCGAAGGCTACGATAATGTGAACTGGGGGGCATCGCCGAACGACAGCTACGTCTGGAATCGTCTGATGCCTTACGCCGATCTCCACGTCGGTAACGTCCGGTTTTTTGCGATGCCCATCCTATCGGGGATATCCGGAACAGACCGGCCGAAAGGGCCAGCGGACGCGACGGGCGTCGACATGCTTCAGGCTTTTGTCGACGTCGATCTCGCAGTGGCGGACGGAGACTCGCTCCGACTGTCTGCAGGACGGAAGCTGGTGTCATTTGGTTCGGGACGGTTCATCGACAGGCGCTATGGAACGGGCGTTCCGCTGCCGTTCGACGGATTTGAAGCGATCTACACCGGCCAGACACGCCAGGTGACCGGCTTCTACCTTCAGCCGGTCGACACAAGGCTTGGAGACTTTAATGACCGGCGTTCGCGCAGCAAGGAGGTATGGGGCGTCTACGCCACACAGTGGCTCGACGCGACGCATCTGAACGGCTTCGATGTCTATTATATCGGCCTCGAAGATCAGAACGCTGTCTTTGATCAGGGATCCGGCAGGCAACTGGCGCACACCTTTGGTTCGAGGATCTTCGGTGACAATGGCACCTGGTATTGGAACGTCGAGGCCGCGTACCAGCGCGGCACGTTTGCCGGCCACCAATCGGAGGCGTGGGGCGCTGGGTTTGAGACGAAATATCGCTTCCGGGATACCTATCTGCGGCCCGAGGTCGGCCTCACGGCCGACGTCGTATCCGGCGACGGTGACCCAAACGATCCGAAGCTGGGAACACTGAATCCGCTTTTCCCCAACGGCAAGTATTTCGGAGCATTGTCGCCGATCGGTCCAAGAAACCTCATTCACGTCCGACCATCGATTACGGTTTATCCGCACGAGAATGTCGCGGTGTCACTGACCGGGGTGGCGTATTGGCGTCAGAGCACTAACGACGGAATCTACTCGATCCCCGGATTTCTGGTGCGCAGCGGCAAAGACAGCGACGCGCGGTTCGTCGGAAAGCAGATCGAACTTGGCGTAAGCTGGCAGGCGACGCCGAACTTGAACGTGACCGGATCGCTCAGTGCTTTCCAACCCGGTGACTTCATCCGTGACACGGGCTCGGCGCAGACCATCAAGATGATCGGCCTGCAGACGACTTTCAGGTTCTGATGTGCCGCCGCTCGTACCGACCGCCGTGCCCCGTCGGTTGCGCTCTCGCATGAGCCGTCCGTGCCAGTCTGCTGACAGGCGATTTCAAGGTGATGCCGGACGTCACCGCCCAACACCCGCGAACATAAGAGGGATCATCAATGGCTGACTTCATACCGCCGGCACCGAACGGCAATTCTCCATTCGCTGACATGCGCGGTCACCACGTGGCAATCCGCACCCCTGATCTGGAAGCCTTCAAGCGCTGGTATGTCGAGGTGCTCGATTTCCGCGTGGTGGCCGAGTGGCAGGTCGAGCAGTTGATGCTCGCCTTTATCGCTCCCCCGACAGACGACGATTTCTACATCGAGATACTCGGTGGATCAGAGCCCGCGCCGCAGGACGCGCATCCCTTCACAGACCTTGAGAGCAGCTTGGCCTTTGCCGGCTATCACCACTTCTGTCTGAATGTGGCCAGCATCGAGACGACCGTGGAGGAGCTTCGTAGGCGCGACGTAAAGATCGTCGTCGAACCGATCGTGGTCGAGGCTATCAGCCGCAGGATCGCTTTCTTCGCCGACCCCTTCGGAAACCTGGTCGAGTTGGCGGAGGTGCTCGCGTGATGCTCGCGGCACCGACCATTTGCCAGGGGCGCGGTCGGTCAGCGTTGCTGGGTAAGGAAGACCGGCCATCCGGTGAGGTCGCTCAGCGTCCGATCGGGATCGCCAGCAAGCTGCCCGACATGAAACGGATGGAGTATCTCCCATGGAAATAGGCATCGACAGCTTTGCGGCGATCCTGCCCGATCCCGCGACCGGCGCGCTTCCGTCGGCGACAGATCGAATGGCGGACCTGCTTGACGAGGTCGAGGTCGCCGACCGTGTCGGGCTCGACGTGTTTGGCATCGGGGAACATCATCGCGCGGAATTCCTGGATTCCGCGCCGTCGATCATTCTCGCTGCGGCCGCTGCCCGCACGAGCCGTATCCGGCTGACCAGCGCTGTGACGGTGCTCAGCGCTGCGGACCCCGTGCGCGTCTTCCAGGAGTTTGCGACGATCGACCTGATTTCCAAGGGTCGCGCCGAGCTCGTCGTCGGGCGGGGGTCGTTCGGCGAGGCCTTCCCTCTGTTCGGCCTCGACACGCGCGCCTATGATGATTTGTTCGCCGAGAACCTCGAACTCTTCCTGAAACTCGGCGAGACGAGCCACCCGACCTGGCAAGGTCGGTTTCGGCCGGCGCTCAGCGGTCAGGGTGTCTTCCCGCGGCCTCATCAGCCGCGCCTACCGGTTTGGGTCGGCGTCGGTGGTTCGCCCCAATCGTTCGCACGCGCCGGGACTCTCGGCCTTCCGCTGATGGTGGCCATTATCGGTGGGACGTTTGATCGGTTCAGGCCGGCGGTCGATTACTACCGTGAGGCAGGCGCCGAGGCGGGACATGATCCCGGCAAACTCAAGGTGGGTATTCACGCGATGGGTTTCGTCGGTGAGACCGACGCCGCGGCGCGCGACGCCTTCTTTCCCGGCTGGGCGCACCTGACCGGCAAGGTCGGCCGCGAGCGCGGCTGGTCGCCGCCGACACGCGCGCAGTTCGACGACATGGCCGGGCCGGAGGGCGCGTTCCTGGTCGGCAGCCCGGAAACGGTGGCGGCGAAGATGTTGCGCGCCAGCGAGATGCTTGGCGGCGTCTCCCGCATCACCTTCCAAATGAGTACCGCGTCGCTCGAGACGGCCGCGATGAAAAGGTCGATCGAGCTCCTTGGCACTGAAGTCGCTCCAATCGTGCGGGAGCGCCTTCGACCAGGATGAGGCTTTCCACCTTCGAGCATAGGGCGCACGACATGCCGACGCACATTAGACGGTCCGGTCGATCCGTCGTGGTAACGGGTGCCGGGCTAGGTCTCGGACGTGAGATCGCGCTTGGACTCGCCGCGAAGCGCTACATTGTCTTCGGCACCGCCAATTCGTCACAGGAGGCGGAGGATTTGCGGCGTGCATCCAACGGGCGGGTCAGTCTGGCGGTATGCGATCTAAAAAATGCGGGGTCGGTCAAAGCCTGGGCTGCAGGCGTGTCCGAGGCGATCGGCGCTTCCGGGCTCGATATTCTGATTAACAACACGACGCACCTCTCGCCAGGTCCGCTCGAACTTCTCCCACTGGAGGAGGTCCGGCAGGGTTTTGAGGTGAATGTGTTCGGCGGGCTCGCGGTGATCAATGCCTTCCTTCCGGCATTGCGGATGGCGCACGGACGCATCGTCCAGATCAGCTCATGGACGGCGGACACGCCTCGTCATTTTGATGGCGTATCGAGCGCGTCGCAGGCGGCCATGGAGGCCTTCTCGGCTGCCTACCGGGCAGAGCTGAAGCCCTTCGGCATCGACGTCATCGTCGCATCCATGAGCGATCTCGAAGCGGCCGGTTCGCGTGCGACCGCGGCATTGGCGCAGATCGACCACAGCATGACGGCGACTCAGCGGAAGCTCTATGGCAAGCGCCTGCGCGTCTGCATGGAGAAGCTGGCCGGCTCTGCAGCACAGGGCGAACCGATCACGGTTGCGGCGCGGGTGGTCGAGCTATCGATCCAACGGCATGTGCCGCCGAGATCATCGATCGATCGTGATGCGGAACAGATGATGCGCGCAATCCGCGAACAAACCGATGCGGAACTGGATGCGCTTCGGATCCAACTGGCCGGACCCACCTGATTGCACAGGGCGGAGCGCTCTGGCCGTCAGGAGAACGCCTGTTTGGGGAAGCATGTGTTCGACCTGAAGGTCTTTCCCGCGCTGGCGGTATGGCCCGGAGAGTTCCGCATTCTGCGACACAGCTTATCATTGGGCGGTGCTACTGAGCCGCCTAGCGGAATGGTACGCTGCACTCGGATGTAGAATGGAGCGCTGTGTGGACCAAATTCTCGCAATTAATAGCAGCACCTCTGGCGAAGCATCGGTTTCGCGTGCCCTGGTGGAGGCCACCGTGCAGTCCCTGCTGGCGGCGAACCCCGATGCCGTTGTCACCCGCCGCGATCTGGGCGGCGAGCCGATACCGCATCTGACGCCGAAAACCGTCGCCGGCGTTCGCGCCGTCGCAGCGACTGAGGATGAGCTCGTTACCAAGTCGCTATCTGACGATCTGATCGCTGAGCTGCAGCACGCGACTGTCCTAGTGATCGGCGCGCCCATGTATAATTTCAGCATTCCGTCGTCACTGCGCACCTGGTTCGACCATGTGCTGCGCCCGCGCGTCACGTTCGCCTACAGCGAGTCCGGACCGGAAGGATTGCTCAAGGGCATCCGCGCCGTCGTGATCCAGTCGCGCGGCGGTCTCTATTCCGAGGGGCCGGCCAAGGTCATCGACTTCCAGGAGCCCTACCTCAAGCAGTTGCTCGGCTTTATCGGGATCACCGACGTCGCGTTCATCCACGCTGAGAAGATCGGTTTTGGTGCCGAAGCGCGTGATGCGGGGATCGCACATGCCAGGGCGCAGATTGCGGCCGCCGTTGCGCGGATCGCTGCCGGCGGGTCCGCCGCGGCCCATCAGGCGGAGGGCTGAGCGGTTTCGCGGCAAGCGTGACGCGGTGCTGACGCTGGGCACCGATCGCCAGTCCATGGCCTCTGAGCCGGCCGCACTGCGGTGGGGGCTGACCTGCATCACGGGAAGACACTTCAACGACGAGAAGGATTGACCAGTAGATGTCAACACTGACGACAAAGGATGGCACCCGCCTTTTCTACAAGGACTGGGGACCGCGAGAGGCCCAACCCATCGTGTTCCATCACGGTTGGCCACTGAGCTCGGACGACTGGGACAACCAGATGCTGTTCTTTCTCGGCAAAGGCTACCGTGTGGTCGCGCATGACCGGCGCGGCCATGGCCGCTCGGATCAGACCGATATCGGCAACGAGATGGACACCTATGCCGCCGACGTCGCGGAACTGGCCGAAGCGCTGGATCTGAAGGACGCGGTGCACGTCGGGCATTCCACAGGCGGTGGCGAAGTGATCCGCTACGTTGCGCGCAGCGCACCGGGACGCGTCGCCAAGGCCGTCCTACTGGGCGCGGTGCCGCCCATCATGCTGGCGACGGAGCGCTATCCGGGCGGGCTGCCGATGTCGGTTTTCGACGGGTTTCGCGAAGCGCTTGGCCAGAACCGCCCGCAATTCTTCCTCGATGTACCCAGCGGCCCATTCTACGGCTTCAACCGCGACGGCGTTGAAGTCAGCGAAGGCCTCATCCGTAACTGGTGGCGGCAAGGCATGATGGGCGGCGCGAAGGCCCACTATGACTGTATCGCCGCTTTCTCCGAAACCGACTTCACCGAGGATCTGCAGGCGGTCTCGCTGCCGGTCCTGCTGATGCACGGCGAAGACGACCAGGTCGTACCAATCGAAGCCTCGGCTCGAACTGCGATCAAGCTTCTCTTGAACGGCACCCTCAAAACATACCCCGGTCTGTCGCACGGGATGTTCGCGACGCATCCCGACACCATCAACGCCGACCTGTTGGCGTTCATCAGGGGGGAGACGCTCGCGTGAGCGCCGTCGAGGACAATCCCGCCGAGCACCGCTTCGAGCTGCTGATCGAAGGCAGCCACGATGTGGCTGCAGCCTATTACCGGCTCGACGGCGACAGGATCGTGCTGACGCATACGATCGTACCTGAACGCTTCTCAGGAGAAGGTCTCGGATCGAAACTCGCGTACGGCACCTTTGAGACGATCCGCGCCTCAGGGCGCAAGGCAGTTCTGCTTTGCCCCTTCATGGCCGCCTACTACGCGCGGCATCCCGAATATGCCGACATCGTCGCACCGGAGAACCCCCTTGATTGAAATGATCATCGATCAGCGTCGCCGCGACCTGGGCGGCGGCTTCGAAGTCGGTCGTGTCCTGCCATTCGCCAAGCGGCGCATGGTCGGCCCTT
>NZ_JAEMSD010000075.1:13281-13532 GCF_016462955.1 Bradyrhizobium sp.
GGTCGATCTGGCTCCCGGCCTCGACCGCAAGTTCGACGTAAGAGCACATCCCCACGTCGGGCTTTCGACCGTGAGCTATCTGTTCTCGGGCGAGATCATGCACCGGGACAGCTTGGGCTACGAGCAGCCGATCCGGCCGCAGGAAGTGAACTGGATGACGGCCGGCAGCGGCATCACGCACAGCGAGCGTTTCGAGCACGCCCGTGCGGTCGGAGACCGACTGCATGGTATCCAGGCGTGGGTCGCGCTGC
>NZ_JAEMSD010000075.1:13542-19264 GCF_016462955.1 Bradyrhizobium sp.
AGATAGCGCCATCCTTCACCCACTACGCGGGCACGAACCTGCCGAACTGGAAGGACGGCGGGGTTGTCGGTCATCTCATCGCCGGCAGCGCCTACGGCCTCACCGCGGGAGCCAAGACCCACTCGCCACTCTTCTACGCCCACCTTGAGATGGAGCCGGGCGCGGTCGCCGAGGTCCCGGACAAGTATGAGGAACGCGCTCTCTACATCGCGGCGGGTGCGGTCGAGATGCACGGAATACTCTACGAGGCTGGCCAGATGCTGGTGCTGGGCGCGGGCGCCTCGCACTTCAGGGCCAAGACACATTCGACCGTGATGGTCCTCGGCGGCGAGCCGATCGGCGAACGCCACATCTTCTGGAACTTCGTATCGTCTTCGAAGGATCGGCTCGCCCAGGCGGCATCCGACTGGAAGGCCGGCCGTATGAAGCTGCCGGATGCGGACGACAGCGAATTCATCCCGCTGCCGGACGAGCCGGCGCCACCGGTTAGCGCCGAAAAATGAGCGGCTCGGTGTCGACCAGCGTCGCACTTGTGGCGGCGCTCTGCCTGGCTGGCAGTGGACAGACAGGATCGGCGGGAAGCCAGCAGGACGCACGTGGGACTACCTCAGGCGAACCGGCCCCGCCAACGACGTCCGAGGTGACGGTCATGCCCTTCGAGCTGGTGGACAATCTTGTCCGCATACCGGTGGACGTGAACGGACAGCGACGGAGCGGGGTTCTCGACAGCGGTGTGGGTGCGGTGCTCATCGACCGGCAGGCCAACAGGGAGCTTGGCCTCAGCGAGGGTGGCTCGGCCGGTGATGCCGCAGGTGGCGGGAACGAAGCGAAGGCGCTTATGCCCGTCACCATTTCTCGGTTGGCGGCGGGGCCGTTCCAATTTGAGAACCTCGCCGCATACGCGGTCGATCTTGGCAATCTGTCATCGTCTGCCGGGTTTCCCGTCGACGTGCTTCTTGGAGCGCCGGCCTTCCAGAACGGAACGGTCAGCGTCGATTACGCGCGCCGGCAAGTAACCGTGGATAGATCAGGAGCCACGGTCCGATGTGCTTCTCCCATTCCGTTCGAGATCGTACACGAGGCTCCAGTCGTTGACATCGATGTCGTCCCGACGCGCGGCGAACGGCCGGTTCGCCTCAAAGTGCTGGTCGATCTTGGCACGCGGCACAGTTCGTTGGTTCTCGGGGGCGCTTTCGTTCGTAGCGCACCCGGGCAGAGGCTGCTCCGAGAGGCGGTCGCAAAAGAGATCGGTTTTGGCGTCGGCGGTGCGGTGAAAGGTGCGGTCGCTCGCGTAGCCGATGCCCGTGCAGGCGCTTCCAGCTTCGGATCACTGGAGGTCAGCCTGACCTCGGACGTCCCGGCTTTTGAAGGCACTGGAATCGACGGCACGCTGGGCGTTCCTCTCTGGAACGGCGGTGTGATCGCTTTCGACTATGCCGGTCGACGCCTGTGCATCACGCCTCCCGAGGGCACAGGTCGTGGGGCCTCCATCGATGCTGACGCGCGGCGTCAACATGCAGGGCCGCGCTGACGTATCGGAGAGAGATCGAATGGCAGCACTGCGTACTCGCGCGGCGGCTTCGGAAACCGGTGAAAGCCCGTTCGCTGTGCGTATTGAGATGGGCGCCCACGAGATCGTGGGAGATGAGCCGGTCAGCGCCGGTGGCAATGGGCTTGGCCCAAACCCGTTCGAGTTGATGACCGCCGCTCTTGCGGAATGCACCGCCATGACCGTGCGCTGGTATGCGCGCCAGAACAACTTGCCGCTGGATCATGTGGAGGTGGTTATCGAGCACGCGAAAAAGCTTCTCGCCGGAGCCTCTGAGCCCGTGGACGTGTTCGACAAGACCGTTTTCATCCGTGGCTCCAGGCTCACTGACAACCAACGAACACACCTGATCGAGATCGCGAGCAGGTGCCCCATTCAACGTGTTCTGGAAGGCACTCCCATGATTATCACGAAACCAGGACGACCGCTTGGTGAGGTCAACCATGGCTGACGTGAGTTTGAGTCAGACGATCGTGCCCGCTGTCGCGCTGATGAGCGCGGCTGTTGTTGCAGTGCCCTTGTTCAAACGACTCGGTCTCGGCTCGGTGCTCGGCTACTTTGCTGCGGGTGTTCTCGTGGGGCCGTCGGCGCTCGGCCTCTTTACCGATGCGCAATCGATCCTGCACTTCTCCGAACTTGGAGTGGTGATGTTCCTGTTTGTGATCGGACTGGAACTCAGGCCTCACAAATTGTGGGCGATGCGCGGCCAGATCTTTGGCCTGGGGCTTGCGCAAGTCGCTCTCGCGATCGCAGCCCTTTCGCTGATGGGCGCACTCGCATTTAACCTGCCGGGACCCGTCGCTTTCATCGCCGGGACCGGCTTTGTGCTCTCCTCCACGGCAGTCATCATGTCCGTGCTACAAGACCGCGGGGAGCTCTCAGGGAACGAGGGACAGAAGTCGGTCGCGATCCTCCTGTTCGAGGATTTGATGATTGTCCCGCTGCTTGCAGTGGTCGGTTTTCTGTCGCCACTGGCGCACGGGCAGGCGGCATGGACGGATATGCTGGTCGCGGCTGCTGCGATGCTTGTGCTGCTTGGCGTGTCGCGCTGGGCTTTGAACCCGTTCTTCGCTCTCCTTGCACGCGCTCGCACGCGAGAGGTTCTGACAGCGGGCGCACTGCTTGTTGTTCTCGGGGCAGCGCTGCTGATGGACGTGGTCGGTCTTTCCATGGCGATGGGTGCCTTCCTCGCCGGAGTCATGCTGTCGAGTTCAAGCTATCGCCACCAAATCGAAAGCGACGTCGAGCCATTCCGCGGGCTCCTGATGGGACTGTTCTTTCTGGCTGTCGGCATGTCGCTCGATCTGGCGATCGTGGCGGCGGAGTGGCAGCTCCTGCTCGCCATGCTTGCCGCCTATACGGTCGCCAAAGGCGTGGTCGTCTATACCGTCGCCCGGCTCTTCGGTAGCTCCAACCACAACGCCCTGCATCGCACGTCCATGTTCCTGCAGGGCGGAGAATTCGCCTTTGTCCTCTACACCGCGGCGACGGCGAGCGGCGTGATCGACGCTCGGCAGAATGCTATCTTTGCCACTGTCGTCATCCTGTCGATGGCTCTGACGCCGCTGTTGATGATTGTGGCCGACCGGATTTTGCGCACGGAGGCGTCGATGGAGGGCATCGATCCCGCCCGCGACCTGAAGGGCCGCGTGCTCATAATCGGCTTCGGTCGCTTTGGGCAGATCGCATCCCAGCTGCTTCTGGCCAAGGGAGTCGATCTCACCGTTATCGACAATAACCCGGATCGGATCCGCGACGCTGGCCGATACGGCTTCAAGGTGTTCTTTGGTGATGGTGCGCGGCTCGATGTGCTGCGTCACTCCGGCGCAAGCGGCGCCGATGCTGTCATGGTCTGCATCGACGATCCCAAGGCCGCGATCCAGATCGTAGATTCGGTGCGCCACGAGTTTCCGCAGGCGCAGCTCCTGGTTCGAAGCTTTGATCGCGGGCACGCGGTTGAGCTGATCCGGGCCGGCGTCGATTATCAAATCCGGGAAACCGTTGAATCGGCGTATGTGATGGGTGCCCAGGGTCTGCGTGCTCTGGGCTTTGCCGAGGCTGATATTGCGGACGTGGCTGAGGACATCCGTCGTCGCGACGACGAACGCCTTTCTGAGCAAGTTCAGGGGGACGACATGTCAGGAAGCGATCGACTGCTCCTTCAGCCCGTTCCCGAACCCCTTGTGGGCCGGCAGGTTAGCGACGCAGATCGGTGATTGGTGAGCTGCCGAATATACTCTTGTACTCACGGCTGAATTGAGAGGGGCTTTGATAACCCACCTCAAACGCCACCCGCGCCACATTGGTGCCGCCGGCGGCCAAAAGCTTCCGAGCCTCGAGGAGGCGCATATGACGCTGAAAGGCGAGCGGGCTGTAACCCGTCACAGCCTTGAAGTGTCTGTGAAACGAGGTCACGCTCATGCCCGCGGACGCCGCCAACTGAGAAACGACGACGGGCTCGCTGTTGTTGGCTCCCAGCCAGTCCGCCGCCGCCTTGATGTGCCGCGTGCGATCGTTGCGCTGAACGATCTGACGGAGCGTGTCGCCCATCGAGCTCTGTAGCAGGCGGTAATAGAGTTCGCTTTCGTAATGCGGCGCGAGCACGCCTATGTCGTCAGGGACGTTGAGGAGCGCGACTAGGCGCACGAAAGCTTCGCCGACCACGCCGTTCAGCTCGCCAGCCGCCACCGCGCATGTCCAACGTTCTTCGCATCTGGGCATGTCGAGCACGACACGCGTGAGCCTGTCGATATCGAGATGAAGGCTGATCCCGACATAAGGAGCGTCTGGTGTCGCGTCTGCTAGTTGGTGGGAATAGGGCAAGCCGAAGGATGATGCCGCGCAAGAGCCCGCCGACATCTCGAAACGATTGGCGCCCATCGTCAGGACTTTCGTGCCTCGTACGACGGCATAGAACATTGGCTCGAATACTGCCGATGTGAGCGGCGTGGCGGTTGCACTCGTCCACACGGTGAGGCGCGGAATAGGCGTCGGGTGCCCCACGAGCCCGCGACCAAGGGTGATGCGGGGAGCAACAGTGTCCAAAAGTCGGCGGGTCGTACTCTCAAGATCAAACATGATCCAAAGATATGCGTTTGGTAGGATCAGGCAAGCCTAAGGTATGATCGGGAATGCCGCCGCGCAGTTGCCGACCTATGTCAGGGACAGAAGGAGCAGCGGCGTAGTGCTGGAGAGAAACGAGCTGACCACCGATACTGATCGGATCCAGGCCATCATTCTCCGAAGCTGTCACGTCTCACGCAACGCGACCGGGAGAAGCGCCCGCCCGTGCCGGCATTCCGCCTTGTAGGATCGGTGGCCGGGTGGATTGCAGCCGGAACGGGTTGGCGTCGCTCGCTCCGGGTTGAGCAGCGTGAGCGCGCGGGCCGCCCTTTGCAACACGACGTTCGCATCTCTCGCATCTGAGAGACCGACGCCGACCATCGATCGGTGGATCAGGTCTTCGACGACCTGCCGCCTTCCACAACAGCCGCTACGGCGCTTGAAGCAATTTGGCAGAAAAGGACAAATAGATGATCGATCTGAACGGAAAGCGTGCTTTGGTGACGGGCGCGTCGAGAGGCATAGGGGCGGCGATCGCGTTGGCGCTGGCCGAGAACGGTGCCGATGTCGCGTTTACCTATCAGCGCGCGGCCGACAAAGCCGACGCCGTAGCCAAAGCCATCGAGAGTACGGGGCATCGCGCAGTCGCTATCCAGGCTGACAGTGCTGATCCAGACGCGATCTTGCGCGCCGTCAGCGATGCCGTCGCGGCGCTTGGTGGCCTCGATATTCTCATCAACAGTGCGGGGATCGGCCACTCGGGAACGATCGCCGATCTTGACGTGCGGGATTTTCAGACTTTGATGGACGTCAACGTGCGAGCGCCGGTGCTCTTCGCGAAGGCGGCCATTCCTCATCTTTCCTCAGGGGGGCGCATCGTCTCGATCGGGTCGGGCCTGGGCGAGCGCGTCCCGTTTCCGGGCGTAACGGCTTATGCGATGTCCAAGGCCGCGCTTACGTCCTTCACTCGCGGACTCTCACGTGAGCTCGGGCCGTCCGGCATCACAGTGAACCTCGTGCAGCCCGGATCGGCGGACACCGAGGCGAACCCCGCAGACGGCCCGGCCGCAGATTTCCAACGGAGCTTGACGTCTCTGGGTCGCTTCGCCA
>NZ_JAEMSD010000492.1 GCF_016462955.1 Bradyrhizobium sp.
CCAGCTATCTCCGCCACGGGGCAGGCAAGCGGCTCTGGCACAGCTTCGTGTCGAGGCTTGAAAGCGAACGGTCCTGCGACGAGGATGAGGCGATCGAGGCGGCGCAGGCCGCTTTCGCCGCCTTCGAACTGGCGGCGGACCGCGTATGAACGAGGCGGTTAATCTCACCAATTGCGATCGCGAGCCGATCCACGTTCCCGGCAGCGTGCAGCCTTACGGCTTTCTGCTCACGGTGCTCTCCGATTTAACGATCTGCATGGCGTCCGAGAATGCCGGCAGCTTCCTCGCGACCGAAGTGGCCGATCTGCTCCAGCAGCCGCTGTCGCGGGTTTTCTCCGAAGCTGCCGTCGAGACCATCCGCCGCCACGTCGACCATTTGAGCGGGCCGGATGCGACCGAGCGCCTGTTCGGCATCGAGATACAGACCGGCAAGCCGCCATACGATCTCTCGATCCATTTCTCCGGGGTCTATCTCGTCATCGAGGCGGAGCCCAGCGTCGAGGAGCCCGGTGTCAATTCCGGTGAGCTGGTCCGCCTGATGCTGGAGCGGATCCGCAAGACGCGCGGCATGGACGAACTGGCACGGGAAGCCGCGCGCCAGCTCAAGGTGCTGACCGGATTCGATCGCGTCATGGTCTACCAGTTTCATCCGGACGGGTCCGGGGAAGTCATCGCAGAGACCGCGCAAGCAGGACTCGAATCCTTCCTCGGCCTCCATTATCCGGCGTCCGACATTCCCCGGCAGGCCCGCATCCTCTATCAGCGCAACTGGCTGCGCATCATTGCCGACATCAACGCCAGGCCCGCTGCGCTGGTCTCCACGCCCACGCACAACGCCGGTCTGCTCGATCTTTCGATGAGCGTGTTGCGATCGGTCTCGCCGATCCACATCGAATATCTGCGCAACATGGGCGTCGCCGCGTCGATGTCGGTGTCGATCCTGCGCGAAGGCAAGCTGTGGGGCTTGTTCGCCTGCCATCATTACTCGCCGCGCTATATCTCGTTCGAGAAGCGCACCGCGGCCGAGCTGTTCGGACAGATGTTCTCCTGGATCGTCGAGGGACGCGAGCGCGAGGGCGATGTGGCCTATGAGGCGCGAGCTCACCAGGTCCAGGAGCGCTTGATCGAAATCGCGGCCTCACACGAGCACAGCCGGCGTGCGATCGTCGACTTTCTCGGCGACTATCGCAAGATGATCGCGTGCGACGGCGTCGCGGTCTGGTCCGACAACAAGATCGCGCTCGAGGGCGAGACGCCCACAGAAGACGAGGTGAAGGACCTCGTTGCCTTCATCAACAGGACGTCGCCGGGACGAATCTTCGCCAGCGCCGAGATTGCCAAGGTCTATGCCGCCGGCCAGGCGTTCCGCGACCGCGCGGCGGGCTTTCTCGCCATTCCGATCTCGCGGAGCCCGCGCGACTGCCTGATCTTCTTCCGCCGCGAGGTCACGCGCTCGGTGAACTGGGCAGGCGCCCCCAACAAGGTCTACGACGAGGGCCCGAACGGGCCGCGGCTGACGCCGCGCAAGAGCTTCGAGCTCTGGCAGGAAACGGTGGCCGGCCAGTCGAAGCCGTGGTCGGCGGCCGATATCCGCATCGCCGAGAGCCTGCGCGTCACGCTGCTGGAGGTGATCCTGCAATTGTCCGACCTCGCCGCGCGCGAGCGCCGTGGGGCGCAGGAGCGGCAGGAGTTGATGATCGCCGAGCTCAATCATCGCGTCCGCAACATCCTGAGCCTGGTGCGTGCGCTGGTGGCGCAGAGCAAGGACACCGCGACGAGCGTGGAGGAGTTTGCCAGCGTGCTCGGCGGCCGCATCCAGGCGCTGGCCCGTGCCCACGATCAGATCACCAACCTGAACTGGGCGCCGGTGGCGCTGCGAACCCTCGTCGAATCCGAGGCCGGCGCCTATCTCGGGGCTCGCGCGGGCCGGGTGAAACTGGGTGGACCGGACGTCGCGCTTGATCCCAAGGCGTTTGCCACCCTCGCCCTCGTCGTGCACGAGATGATGACGAACTCCGCCAAGTACGGCGCGCTCGCCGATTCCACCGGGAATGTCGAGGTGGTTTGGCGCCTCGATCCCGCGTCGAGCCTCGTGATCGAATGGAAGGAAAGCGGCGGCCCGCCGGTGCAGCCGCCCACGCGGCGCGGCTTCGGCACCACGATCATCGAGCGCTCGGTGCCGTTCGATCTCAAGGGCGATGCCGAAATCCGTTTCGATCTTCTGGGAGTCCAGGCGAAGTTCGTCATTCCCGCCAATTTCGTTGAACTTGTGCCATCAATTGCAGGAGCCGCCATGCGGATCGAGGAGCAGCAGGCCAACCGTCCGCGGATTTCGGAGACTGCGCTGATCGTGGAGGACAATCTGATCATCGCCATGGCGGCCGAGGTCATCCTGCTCGATCTTGGCGCCCGCCACGTCGACACCGCCGCGAGCGTCGACCAGGCGCTGCGCTCGATCGAGCGCACGCGGCCGAGCTTTGCTCTGCTCGACCTCAACCTCGGCAGCGAGAGCAGCATCAAGGTGGCGCAGAAGCTGAAGGAAATCGGCGTGCCCTTCATCTTTGCAACCGGCTACGGCGAACGCGCGCCTCTGCCGGCGGAGCTGGCCTCGGTGCCGGTCGTCCAGAAGCCGTACACGCTCGAAGTAGTCGAGCACGCCCTCGGCAAACTGCAGCGGGCCGGCGCCGCGTGAGCGTTGGCATGGAGCGCTCTGCATGACGCTGCGCATTGGCGTGCAAACTCTGCATAGCTGCCGAGAAAAACAGCAGGTTTCGTGCCGCCCGATCTCAATCGCGCGAAAAATTTGAAGGTTCAATTAACGAGTGTCCTCCATTGTGTCGCGGCGCAGCGTGGGTCGCGAGAATGCGACGCGCGGCTGCCGGGGTGGCCGGTCACGATCGCCGGAATCGTTCGGCCGCCCGAAGTGGAATGCATCTGGGTGGACAGTGGGAATGCCGAAATTTCGTTTGCGGATCAGGGGACGCCTGTACGCAGGCTTCATGGCCCTGGTGGCGGTCGGTCTCGTGATGGCAGTCGTTGCCATCTGGAATTTGCGGGACGTGCAGGATCAGGTCGCAAGACAATCCGCCCTCTCGGACAGCACGGCGCGGGTGCTGGAAATATCGGCGCATCTCCAGGCGATCCAGCGGGCCAACCTGCGTTACGTCTACGACGCCAACGAGTCCGCGATGAAGGAGGCCTCCGAGCGGGAGACCGCGGCGACCGAACTGCTGCGGGTCGGCGCCAAGGGGACGATCTCGGAGCAGCGGCGCGCGCTCTATAACGGCCTGATCGACGACATTGCCAAAATGCGACGCCTGCGTGACAATCTCGGCGACGCCGTCAACGAGACGAGAACGGGCAAGGCGACGCTGCTGCCGAGTGGCGAGGATCTGGCCACCAAAACGAACAAGCTCGTCGACGTGGCGCGCGCCGCCGTCGATGAAGATACCGCCTCCCTCGTCGCGGATCTCGAGTCGCGAATCCTGCTCGTAAGGATCGTAAACTGGCGTTTTCTGGCCCTTCGCGATGCCCAGGGCCCTGCGACCTTCAGGGCGAGCATCGACAGGGCATTGCAACGGCTCGGGGCACTCGAAAAGAGCCCGCAGGCGGCCGTGTTGCGCGCCACGCTGGCGCCGGTGAAGACCTCGCTTGAGACCTACAAGACGGCGTTCGAGACCACCTCTGCAGCGATGCTCAAGGCAGACGAGATCTACCACAAGGACCTCGCGCCCCTCATCGCCGACAGCATCGGCAGGCTCAAGGTCGCGGAAGCGACGCTGAAGACGGACTATCAGGCATCGCGCACCACCGCCGAGGCCGTGATCTCCGGCACGACGACCGTTCAGGCGATCGCCGGTGGCCTCGCCATCCTGTTCGGCGGCCTCGTCGCCTTCCTGATCGCTCGCAGCATCGTCGGCCCGCTGGCCTCGATGACGCAGGCAATGGGGTGGCTTGCCGGCGGCAATCTCGAGGTCGAGATTCCCGGCCGCGGCAGGGCCGACGAGATCGGGGACATGGCCAAGGCAATCCAGGTGTTCAAGGACAACATGATCGAGACCGAGCGCATGCGCACCGAGCAAGCCGAGCTCGAGGCGCGTCAGGCCGAGAACCGCAAGAAGGACATGGCCCGGCTGGCCGATCAGTTCGAGCAGGCCGTGGGTGAGATCGTCAACACGGTGTCATCGGCGTCGAACGAGCTGGAAGCCTCCGCGGGCACCTTGACCACCACCGCCGCGCGCGCTCAGGACCTCTCGACGGAGGTCGCCAGCGCCTCGCAGGAGGCTTCGGCCAATGTGCAGGCGGTCGCCTCGGCGACCGAGGAGCTCTCGTCCTCGGTGTCCGAGATCGCGCGCCAGGTGCAGGAATCCGCCCGCATCGCCACCGAGGCCGTCGGTCAGGCAAGCCGGACCAACGAGCGCGTCGGCGCGCTCTCCAAGGCAGCCGCGCGGATCGGCGACGTCGTCGAGCTGATCAGCACCATCGCCGGCCAGACCAACCTCTTGGCGCTGAACGCCACGATCGAGGCAGCCCGTGCGGGCGATGCCGGCCGCGGCTTTGCGGTGGTCGCTACCGAGGTCAAGGCGCTCGCCGAGCAGACCGCCAGGGCCACCGGCGAGATTGCCCAGCAGATCTCCGGCATCCAGGCCGCCACGGAAGAATCCGTCGGCTCGATCCGGGAGATCAGCGGCACCATCGAGCGGCTGTCGGAGATTGCGTCGACGGTCGCTGCCGCCGTGGAGCAGCAGGGCGCCGCGACGCAGGAGATCTCCCGCAACGTCCAGCAGGCGGCCCAGGGCACGCAGCTCGTCTCCTCCAACATCGGTGACGTCCAGCGCGGCGCCTCCGAGACCGGCTCGGCCTCCTCGCAGGTGCTGTCGGCGGCCCGTTCGCTCTCGGCCGACAGCAACCGGCTGAAACAGGAAGTGGCCAAGTTCCTGGGCTCGGTCCACGCCGCCTGACGTCGAAGCCAAGAGGCCACGCGCATGCGCGTGGCCTCGACGTCGAAAGTGACGTGATC
>NZ_JAEMSD010000493.1:0-1146 GCF_016462955.1 Bradyrhizobium sp.
GGTTTGCAGCGGCGGGCTCGAGGCCTCTTTCAGGGTTTCCTTCGGAGCGTCCTTCTGAGCATCTTTGGCGGCTTCGCTGCGCGGCTTTTCACTCGCCGGAGCCGGCGTCGAGGCGACCGGCGCGACGCTGGGAGCTGTAAGCGCCGGCGCTGCGTCCTGCGGCTTCGGGGGTGGCGACGAGGCGGCGGTCTGCCTGGCGATGGTGCCGGTGACGGAATCGAGCCCTTGCTCCAGCACGGTGACGCGCGAATAGAGCCGGTCGCGGTCGCTGTTCAGCGTCTCGATGGCCGCGGCGAGGCGGCGCGCCTCGTTCTGGCTTTCCTTGGTCAGCATCTGGAGCCGGTCGGCCTGGCGCGCCAGATCGGCGGACGCGGCCTGGTCGCGGCGCCAGCCGAGCTGGGCCTGGTTGGCCATCACCGCAATGACAACGGCACCGACCGCCGCCACGCCCCACGAGCCCAGGCGCCACATCATGCGCCGGTCGAACGCGCTTTCCTCGGCCAAAAGTCCGGAGAACAGTCCGCCGGTCTCCTTGGTGCCGAAGGCATCCGCCAGTGGGTCGGAATCCTTTGCCATGTACGTTAAGCGCCCAGCCCTGTCCGGCTTCCCCGAATCAATCGGGGAACATTAACAGGAAAAGCGCACCGCACTTGAATTCCGGGCGTTTGCGGGGGTAGCGGTAGCGTCCGAGGGGCGCTGCGCCTCGCGCCACGCGATTCGGCTCCATCTGACAGGATTTCGATGACCACCCGTTCCAGCCTCACGATCGTGCTCGCCGCCGGCGAAGGCACGCGCATGCGATCGAGCCTGCCGAAGGTGCTGCATCCGGTCGCCCACCAGAGCCTGCTTGCCCATGTGCTGGCGGCGGCCCCCAAGGGAGCCGGCACCTCGCTCGCGGTCGTGGTCGGGCCCGACCATCAGTCCGTGGCCGACGAGGCGAGGCGCATTCGCCCGGACGCGCTCACCTTCGTGCAATCCGAGCGGCTCGGGACCGCACATGCGGTGCTCGCGGCGCGCGATGCGATCGCGCGCGGGGTGGATGATCTCCTCATTGCCTTCGGCGACACGCCGCTGATCTCGGCCGACACATTCGCGCGGCTGCGCGCGCCGCTTGCTCGCCCTGCGCGTGTGCGCCCTCGCCCGCGA
>NZ_JAEMSD010000493.1:1156-1449 GCF_016462955.1 Bradyrhizobium sp.
CGCGCGCCGCTTGCCAAGGGCGCTGCGATCGCGGCGCTCGGCTTCCGCGCGGCCGATCCGACCGGCTATGGCCGCTTCATCGTCGAAGGCGACCGCCTGGTTGCGATCCGCGAACAGGCCGACGCCAGCGAAGCGGAGCGCAGGATAGACCTGTGCAATGCCGGCGTGATGGCGATCGACGGCCGCCGTGCGCTTGCGATCCTGGAGCAGATCGGCAATGCGAACTCCAAGGGCGAATATTATCTGACGGACGCGGTCGAGATCGTCCGCAAGCAGGGATGGGAGTCGGTGGT
>NZ_JAEMSD010000493.1:1459-3761 GCF_016462955.1 Bradyrhizobium sp.
CCTCGAGGGCGATGATGGTGTGGCCAATTGCAAGGACGAGGTGCGCGGCATCAACACCAAGGCGCAGCTCGCGGAAGCGGAAAGCGTGATGCAGGCGCGCTTGCGCAAGGCCGCGATGGAGGCCGGGGTGACGCTGATCGCGCCGGAGACGGTGTATCTGTCCGCCGACACGGTGTTCGGCAAGGACGTGACCATCGAGCCATTCGTGGTGATCGGCCCCGGGGTGTCGATCGCGGACGGCGCGGTGATCCATTCGTTCTCGCACATCGTCGAGACCACGCTCGGCAAGAATGTCTCGATCGGCCCCTATGCGCGGCTGCGTCCCGGCACCTCGCTCGGCGACGGCGCCCGCATCGGCAATTTCGTGGAGACCAAGGCGGCGACGCTGGAGGCCGGCGTCAAGGTCAACCATCTCTCCTATATCGGCGATGCCACCGTCGGGGCCAATTCCAACATCGGCGCCGGCACCATCACCTGCAACTACGACGGCTTCAAGAAGCACAAGACGGTGATCGGGCAGGGCGCCTTCGTCGGCACCAATTCCTCGCTGGTCGCCCCGGTGACGATCGGCAACGGCGCCTATATCGGCTCGGGCTCGGTGATCACGAAGGATGTCCCCGACGACGCGATGGCGCTGGAGCGGAGCCCGCAGACCATCCGCGAAGGCGGCGCGGCGCGCTATCGCGAGATGAAGACGGGCGGCAAGACGCCGCAGAAGTGAGCGGGACCGTTATTCGTCGGCGAATTCGGAGAAGATCGCGCGGGTCAGGCGCCAGCCGCGCGGCTTGGCGCGCTTCACCGGCTCGCCTTCCGGATGCTTCATGAAGACGGGCTTGCTTTCCTTGCCGCGCTGGGGCGGCGGCCAATGCGCGAGGTGCGTGCCCGTGGTCTCGCTGGCACGCACGGACATCGGTGATAGACCTTTGCGGTCGGAAGAGCCTTTCATGGCCTTGTTCTCCTGACCGGAATCGTTGGCCAAATCCGTTGACAACGAGTTAACGCGCGCGGATTAAGATCGGCCAATTCGACGCAGGCGAAGCTCGGATCGGGAGTCAGCGCTGTCTCAATCAGCAATAATTATTGAGTATCTGGTTCCCATCGAATTTCGCTAAAAACCGAACGCGTCGTTTAGGCGATTTTTCGACGATTTGGGGGATAGTGTCCGCATGTGCGGGATTGTCGGCATTCTCGGGCGCGAGCCGGTTGCAGAGCAATTGGTGGATTCGCTCAAACGTCTCGAATATCGCGGCTATGATTCCGCGGGCGTCGCCACGCTCGAAGGTGCGCGCCTCGAGCGCCGCCGCGCCGAGGGCAAGCTGAAGAATCTGGAGAAGCGGCTGGAAGCCGAACCGCTCAAGGGCACTACCGGTATCGGTCACACGCGCTGGGCCACCCACGGCAAGCCGACCGTCAACAACGCCCATCCGCACGCGACCGAACGCGTCGCCGTGGTCCACAACGGCATCATCGAGAATTTCCGCGAGCTGCGCGAGGAACTCGAGGCGAAGGGTACGGTGTTCCACACCGAGACCGACACCGAGATCGTGCTGCACCTCGTCGACGATCTGCTGGCGCGCGGCAACAAGCCGGTCGAGGCCGTCAAGCTGACGCTGGCCCGCCTGCGCGGCGCCTTCGCGCTCGGCTTCATCTTCGCCGGCGACCACGACCTCCTGATCGGGGCGCGCAACGGCCCTCCGCTCGCGATCGGCTACGGCGACGGCGAGATGTATCTCGGGTCCGACGCCATCGCGCTCGGCCCGTTCACCGACACGATCAGCTATCTCGAGGACGGCGACTGGGTCGTGCTGACCCGCAAGAGCGCCGATATCTTCGACAAGGACGGAAACGCCGTCCAGCGCGACAAGATCAGGCACGCTGCCTCGACCTCGCTGGTCGACAAGGCCAATTACCGCCACTTCATGGCCAAGGAGATTCACGAGCAGCCTGAAGTGGTCGGCCACACGCTGGCGCGCTATGTCGACATGGCGACGGAGCGGGTCTCGCTGCCCGTCAAGCTGCCGTTCGACTTCAGTGATATCCGCCGCATCAACATCACGGCGTGCGGTACCGCGAGCTATGCCGGCTTCGTCGCAAAATATTGGTTCGAGCGCTTTGCGCGCGTCCCGGTCGAGGTCGATGTCGCCTCCGAGTTCCGCTACCGCGAGGCGCCCTTGCGCAAGGGCGACCTGGCCATCTTCATCTCGCAATCCGGCGAGACCGCCGACACGCTGGCGGCGCTGCGCTACGCCAAGGCGGAAGGCGTGCACACGATCGCCGTCGTCAACGTGCCGACCTCGACGAT
>NZ_JAEMSD010000493.1:3771-5008 GCF_016462955.1 Bradyrhizobium sp.
CGCGCGCGAGAGCGAGACCGTGCTGCAGACGCTCGCCGGACCCGAGATCGGCGTCGCCTCGACCAAGGCTTTCACCTGCCAGCTCATGGTGTTGGCGAGCCTTGCAATTGCGGCCGGCAAGGCGCGCAGCGAGTTGTCGGACGAGGACGAGACCAAGCTGGTCCACGGCCTCGTCGAGGTCCCGCGCCTGATGGCGGATGCGCTCACGATCGAGCCCCAGATCGAGAAGCTCGCGCACCGCATCGCCAAGTCGCGCGATGTGCTCTATCTCGGCCGCGGCACCAGCTTTCCGCTGGCGCTGGAAGGTGCCCTGAAGCTGAAGGAGATCTCCTACATCCACGCCGAAGGCTATGCCGCCGGCGAGCTCAAGCACGGGCCGATTGCGCTGATCGACGAGACCATGCCGGTCGTCGTCATCGCGCCCTACGACCGCGTGTTCGAGAAGACGGTCTCCAACATGCAGGAGGTTGCCGCGCGCGGCGGCAACATCATCCTGATGACGGACGCCAAGGGCGCTGCGGAGGCGACGGTCGAGTCCCTGGTCACCATCGTCATGCCCGACATGGCGGCGGCATTCACGCCGATGGTCTACGCCGTCCCCGTGCAGCTGCTCGCCTATCACACCGCTGTCGTGATGGGCACCGACGTCGACCAGCCGCGCAACCTCGCCAAATCGGTGACCGTGGAATAGGCAGAACGGACTTCGGCCGGTCGCTTCGTGGTCTTCCAAAACCTGCTAGAAGACCCTAGCTTGTTGCTAGCGACCGACCTGGAACCCGAATGCCCCCCCGCGACGACGCGCCTGCGCCTCTTGATCCCGTCCCGGAACCGCATACCGGCCTGATGGGCCGCTTCCGCAATTATTTCCTGACCGGCCTCGTCGTGACCGGGCCGATTGCGATCACGCTTTATCTGGTCTGGTGGTTCGTCACCTGGGTCGATGGCGTGGTGCGGCCGTTCGTGCCGCTGGCCTACCGGCCCGAAACCTATCTGCCCTACGTCATTCCGGGCTGGGGACTGATTGTCGCGTTCTTCACGCTGACCTTGGTCGGATTCCTTGCGGCCAATCTGATCGGCCGGACGCTGGTCGACCTCGGCGAGACGTTTCTCGGCAGGATCCCGGCCGTGCGCGCGATCTATCGCGGGCTGAAACAGGTGTTCGAGACGCTGTTCTCCGGCAACGGATCGAGCTTCCGCAAAGTGGGGATGGTCGAGTTTCCATCGCCGGGTATGTGGT
>NZ_JAEMSD010000494.1 GCF_016462955.1 Bradyrhizobium sp.
CGATGCTCCACCTCACTTGCCGCCGGGCGGGGTGGGCAGGGGATGATTCAGGCCGCTCGATCGGCAGCTTCCCGGCGCATATGCTGGGTATGCCGACGGGCAAGCCACGCCAGCTAAGGTCCGGGGCGCATATGGCCGGATAGAGCCGGAGCGCACGCCGAGAAGAAGCCGCCCGGCGAGATCTGAGCGCAGCGGCGAAAATGAAAACGGGGCCCAGAGGGCCCCGTCAAAGTCTGCAACGTCCCGCGATCTTACTTGATCTTGGCTTCGCGGAATTCGACGTGCTTGCGTGCGACCGGATCGTACTTCTTCTTGACCAGCTTGTCGGTCATGGTGCGCGAATTCTTCTTGGCGACGTAGTAGAAGCCGGTGTCGGCCGAGGACACGAGCTTGACCTTGATGGTGACCGCTTTGGCCATGTTCTGAACCTCAGAAATGATGGGAATCTGGAGCCGGCCAAACGGCCCGCGTTGGCCGGCAACCTAGCCAGAAACCGCCTGATGTCAAGGTTTTACACCCGGAAAAGCACCCGAAACGGCCCGATCAGGCCTCGAAGAACCGGTTTTTGGGCCGCGGCAGGCCCAGATTCTCCCTCAAAGTGGCTCCTTCATACTCCTTCCGGAAAATGCCGCGGCGCTGCAGCTCCGGCACGACCTTGTCGACGAAATCGTCGAGGCCGGCAGGGACGAACGGGAACATGATGTTGAAGCCGTCGGAGCCCCGTCCGACGAGCCATTCCTCCATCTGGTCGG
This sequence comes from Bradyrhizobium sp., assembly GCF_016462955.1. Classification (GTDB taxonomy): domain Bacteria; phylum Pseudomonadota; class Alphaproteobacteria; order Rhizobiales; family Xanthobacteraceae; genus Bradyrhizobium. Next base: position 753 of record NZ_JAEMSD010000494.1, read on the forward strand.
CGATGGTCTCAGGCGTCCCGACGAAGGACAGGCCACCATAGCCGCCGACGCGCTGGGCGAGCTGGCGCACGGTGAGCTTCTCGCGGGCCGCCAGGGCAATCGTGCGCTCGCGCCCGCTCTTGCTGGCATTGGTCTCGGGGATTTCGGGTAGCGGGCCATCGGGATCGAAGATTGAGGCGTCTGTGCCGAGGATGACCGAGAGCGAGGCGATGGCGCTGTCGTAATGCACACGGCTGTCGAGCAAGGCGCGCTTCTCCCTGGCCTCGTCGACGCTGTCGCCGACCACGACGAAGGCGCCGGGGAGGATCTTGAGATGCTCGGGGTCACGGCCGATCTTCTCCATGCGGCCCTTGATGTCGGCATAGAGCTTTTGTCCGTCGGCGAGGCTGCCGCCGCCCGTGAAGACGGCCTCCGCGGTCTCGGCGGCGAGCTGCTTGCCGTCTTCGGAGGCGCCGGCCTGCACGATCACCGGCCAGCCCTGCACGGGGCGGGCGATGTTGAGGGGGCCGCGCACCTTCAGGTATTTGCCCTTGTGGTCGAGCACATGCATCTTCGCGGGATCGAAGAACAGGCCGCTTTCGACGTCGCGCACGAAGGCATCGTCCGCGAAGGAATCCCAGAGGCCGGTGACGACGTCGTAGAATTCGCGGGCGCGCTTGTAGCGCTCGGCGTGCTCCATGTGGTCGTCGAGGCCGAAATTGAGCGCGGCATCCGGGTTCGAAGTGGTGACGATGTTCCAGCCGGCGCGGCCACCGCTGAGATGGTCGAGCGAAGCAAAGCGCCGGGCTACATGATAGGGCTCGTCGAAGGTGGTCGAGCCGGTCGCGACAAGGCCGATGCGTTCGGTGACGGCCGCGAGCGCCGACAGCAGCGTGAACGGCTCGAACGAGGTCACGGTGTGGCTGCGCTTGAGCGCGTCGATCGGCATGTTCAGCACGGCGAGGTGATCGGCCATGAAGAACGCGTCGAACCTGCCGGCCTCCAGCTTCTGGATCAGCGCCTTGATGTGCGAGAAGTTGAAATTGGCGTCAGGCCAGGCCCCGGGATAGCGCCATGCGCCGGTGTGGATGCTGATCGGGCGCATGAACGCGCCAAGCTTGAGTTGCCGTTGTGCCATCGCCCGGGGTCCGTTCTTGGTGACGCTGCGGAAAAACATAGGGACGCGGCGGAACTCCGCCATCGGGGGAGGCGGGAAGATTATTTTGTTTTTCGATGCTCTCTCAGCACGTCATTCCGGGGCGCGCCTCTTGGCGCGAACCCGGAATCCATCGAACTGCGGAGACGGTGGATGAATGGATTCCGGGTTCGCGCTGCGCGCGCCCCGGAATGACCGAGGAGAGAGAGCTTGGCGCCAACGGCGACGCCGAACGACGACCTAGCCCAAAACATCCTTCTGCATCTTGCCGCCGTAGAAATGGAAGAACGGCACCGGCGCGTCGTGACGGAGCGGGCCGGTGGCGAGGCGGGAGTCGAGCTCGTTGAGCACGTTGCGTGTCATCGGGTGCAGATCCGCAAGCGGCTTCGATCCGAGCTCGACCCAGACCAGCTCGACCAGTTCGGCATCGGCATGGATCACGCCCTCGACGCGATGGGTGATCGCGGAGGCATCGGCGGTGAAGAAACGCGTATCGAACCGCTTGACGCGGCCGGGTGGCGTGATCGCGCGGGCGATCAGGAACAGGCCGGACGGATCAGGCAGCAGGCCGGCATCCGCGAACGGCTTCCAGGGGCCGTCGAGCTTGGGCACCTTGCCCTCAGCCTTGCGGCCGAGACAGAGACCGGTCTCCTCGCAGGCCTCGCGGATCGCGGCAATGGCCAGCGACTTCGCACGCGAAGCCGGCGTCCTCGGGCTGCCCTTGGCGAGATTGGCTTCCAGTTCCGAGGTAATGGGCGCCGCACAGGGCACGCGGTAGTCGGCCTTGTCGACGCGGCCGCCGGGGAAGACGAACTTTCCGGGCATGAAGACCACCTTGTCGTGGCGCTTGCCGACCAGAACTTTCGGAACGGCTCCGCTGCGATCGACCAGGATCAGCGTCGCCGCATCCCTCGGGCGGAAATAGGGATGATGGTCGGCTTCCTTCTCCTCGTGAACCTTTGCCTTCTCCTCGGCCGGCGAAATATCCGTCATGTCCTCACCCAAACCCGCTTTCTTGCTTGTTGCTTACACAGGCGGAATACCATCCGGCGGGTTCTCGTCAAACCCGTGCATGCGCAGAGCCCATTGCAAGCCGACCACAGCTCCCTTGACGGGCTGCAGCAGCGCGAGCGAGGCAATGAAGGTGAAGGGCAGATAGGCCGCGAAGCTGATCCAGACCGGCGTGGTGTAGTTGGTCTCGATCCACAGAACGGCCGGCACCACGATGTGGCCGACGATGACGATGACGAGATAGGCAGGCAGATCGTCGGCGCGATGCGGCGTGAAATCGAGCTCGCATTTGGCGCAATGATCCGCCGTCTTCAGGAAGGCGCGGAACAGCTTTCCCTCGCCGCAGCGCGGGCAGCGGCCCCGGAAGCCGCGCTTCATCGCCGTCCAGACGTCGCGCTTCTCGACGAGGCCGGTCTCGCGCGTCCAGATCTTCGGCGCCGTGCTCATCGTCACCATGCCTTGCCCTTCTTGCCCTTGCCCTTGCTCTTGCCCTTCTTCGCCTTGCCGGATTTTGACTTTTCCGGCTTGCGTTTTCGCTCCGGGCTGCGTCCGGGATGGGCCTTGAACGAGGGGCGGCGCTGAGGGCCTTGTCGGCGGCTGCGCGGGGTGTTTTCGCTGGCCGAGCCCAACAGCTCGAAACGCAGCGCGCCGGCAATGGGCGCCGCCTCGATCAGGCGGACGTCGACGACATCGCCGAGCTGGTACGTGGTGCCGCTGCGGGTGCCGACGAGGGCGTGACGGCTCTCGTCATAGTTGAAATATTCCGTGCCGAGGGATCGGATCGGGATCAGCCCGTCGGCGCCGGTCTCGCTCAGCTTGACGAACAGCCCGGCGCGGGTGACGCCGGAGACGCGGCCCTGGAAGCTCGCGCCGATGCGATCGGCGAGGTGATGGGCGATCAGGCGGTCGACGGTCTCGCGCTCAGCCTTCATCGCGCGGCGCTCGGTCAGCGAAATATGCGCGGCGACTTCGCTTAAGGATTCCGGCGTCTCGCTGTCGGGCAGCGCGCCTTCGCCGAGCCCGAGCGCGCGCACCAGCGCGCGATGCACGACGAGGTCGGCATAGCGACGGATCGGCGAGGTGAAGTGCGCGTAACGGCGCAAGTTGAGGCCGAAGTGCCCGTAATTCTCGGAGGAGTACTCGGCCTGCGCCTGGGCGCGCAGCACCACCTCGCTGACCAGCGGGTAATAGTCGTGGCCCTCGAGCTGGGCCAGCACGCGGTTGAAGAGCGTCGGGCGCAGCGCGCCTGATTTCGCGAAGGGGACGTCGAGCGTCTCCAGAAACTCGCTGAGCGCGTGGACCTTCTCCAGCGTCGGCTCGTCATGCACGCGGTAGATCAGCGGCAGCGTTTTCTTCTCCAGCATCTCGGCCGCCGCGACGTTGGCGAGGATCATGAACTCCTCGATCAGCTTGTGCGCATCGAGCCGTTCGGGGACGACGACGCGGTCGACCGTGCCGTCGCTCTTGAGCAAAATCTTTCGCTCGGGCAGATCGAGATTGAGCGGGTCGCGCTCGTCACGCGCGCGCTTGGCGCAGGCATAGGCGGCGTAGAGCGGTTTCAGGATCGGATCGAGCAGGGGGCCGGTGGTGTCGTCCGGCCGCCCGTCGATCGCGGCCTGCGCCTGCGCGTAAGCGAGCTTGGCAGCCGAGCGCATCAGGATGCGGTGAAAACTGTGCGAGCGCTTGCGGCCGTCGGGGCCGAGCACCATGCGCACCGCGAGCGCGCCGCGGGGCTCGCCCGGGACCAGCGAGCAGAGATTGTTGGAGATGCGCTCGGGCAGCATCGGCACGACGCGGTCGGGGAAATAGACCGAGTTGCCGCGGTCGAGCGCATCGCGATCGAGCGCGGTGCCCGGCCGGACGTAGAAGCTGACATCGGCAATGGCGACGTTGACGATGAAGCCGCCTTTGTTGTTGGGATCAGGATCGGGCTCGGCGTGGACCGCGTCGTCGTGATCCTTGGCATCGGGCGGATCGATGGTGACGAGCGGAACATCGCGCCAGTCCTCACGGCCCTTCAGGTTGGCGGGCTCGGCGACTTCCGCCTCGCGCTCCGCGGCTGGCGAGAACTGCAGCGGGATGTCGTGAGCGTAGATCGCGAT
>NZ_JAEMSD010000076.1:0-7430 GCF_016462955.1 Bradyrhizobium sp.
GGGAAAAGCTGCAGCCGCCGGCACCAAGCCCGATCAGAATCATCGTCATGACGACACCGGATGGCCGGATCGCCGATAGGCCAACGCCTCCCCATACCCTATATAAGGCGGTAGCGGACAACAACGCGTTTTGGGCCGCGGAACGCAACTCGGACTCCGGACATGACCGACACGACCTCGATGAAACACCAGACACCCTTAACATCCGGTGATTTCACCGCCGCCGACGAGCCATTTGCGCTGTTCGAAAGCTGGCTGAACGAGGCGATCAAGAGCGAGCCGAACGATCCCAACGCCATGGCGCTCGCAACCGTCGACCCTGACGGGCTGCCAGACGTGCGCATGGTGCTGATGAAGGGCTTCGACACCGAAGGCTTCGTCTTCTACAGCCACATCGCGAGCCAGAAGGGCCGCGAACTCGCCGCAAATCCTAAGGCAGCGTTACTTTTCCACTGGAAGTCGCTGCGCCGTCAGGTCCGGATCCGCGGCAACGTGACGCCGGTGACCGACGCGGAGGCCGACGCCTACTTCGCGACGCGACCGAAGCAGGCCCAGATCGGCGCCTGGGCGAGCAAGCAGTCGCAGGAGTTGGAGAGCCGCTTCGCCTTCGAACAGGCCATCGCCAAGGTCGCCGCCAGATACGTCATCGGCGAAGTGCCGCGGCCGCCGGGCTGGAGCGGCTGGCGCATCACCCCCTCGCGGATCGAGTTCTGGCATGACCGCCCGTTCCGGCTGCACGACCGTATCGAATTTCGCCGTGACGCGGCCGGCCAACCGTGGTCCAAGACGCGGATGTATCCGTAAAGATTGGGCCGCCTGAAAGATGTCCATGCCGCATTCGTCCAATGCGCCGCGCCGCACGCTCCTCCTGACCGGAGCCAGCCGCGGCATCGGCCACGCCACCGTGATCCGTTTTTCCTCGGCGGGCTGGCGCGTCATCACTTGCTCGCGGCATCCCTTCCCGGAGGACTGCCCGTGGGATGCCGGCCCTGAGGACCACATCCAGGTCGACCTCGGCAATCCCCAGGATACCACCCGCGCGATTTCCGAAATCCGCGATCGGCTCGAGGGCGGCATGCTGCACGCCCTCGTCAACAACGCCGCGATCTCGCCGAAGGGGCCCGGCGGTTCCCGGCTCGGCTCGGTCGACACCGATCTCGACACCTGGACGCACGTCTTCCACGTCAACTTCTTCGCGCCGATCATGATCGCGCGCGGACTGATCGAGGAATTGAAGGCGGCCAAGGGTTCGGTGGTGAATGTCACCTCGATCGCTGGCTCGCGCGTGCATCCCTTCGCGGGCGCGGCCTATGCCACCTCGAAGGCCGCGCTTGCCTCGCTGACGCGCGAGATGGCGTCCGACTTCGGCCGCATCGGCGTGCGCGTCAACGCGATCGCTCCGGGCGAGATCGACACCTCGATCCTGTCGCCGGGCACCGAGAAGATCGTCGAACAGCAGATCCCGTTGCACCGCCTCGGCACGCCCGACGAGGTCGCCAAGATCATCTACGTGCTGTGCACGGACACCAGCTCCTACGTCAACGGCGCCGAGATCCACATCAACGGCGGCCAGCACGTGTAGTCTCTTCTCGTCATTGCGAGGAGCCCTTGCGACGAAGCAATCCAGAATCCCTCCGCGGAAAGACTCTGGATTGGTTCGCTTCGCGCGCAATGACGGAATATGACGCAGCAACTTCGCCCTTCCAGCTCGCATTTGAATTTTCAGACACAGCTTCGCGGCCTCGCGGCTTCGTCCACCCGAGCTTTGCTTCATCTTTCCACCCCCTCAATCCAAGAGGGCACAGGGAAGGCCGGGTGCTGACATCGCACCCGCGGTCTGCTGCGCACGATGCACACGCAGGAAAACCGCACAGCAGCATACAGGTGGTGCCGATCACTCGGCCTTCCCTGCGCGATGGTCGGACGGCTTATGCCGTGCTCTCCCGGGAGCCGAACTTTCCTTTTGGCCTCCCTCGCCCCGCAAATTGACGATGCCGTCTGCCCGGTTGGGCTCGCGCACATCTTCGCGACAGGCTTGACCGTAGCAACGACGGCCAGGACCACACGGTTTTGCCGTACGCACGGCCCGCCATTTCGCCGCAGTTTTCCCGATGCCGTCGACAGCACCGGAAACTTACAGACGAGACGAAACCTAGCAGCGCCGTTCGTCCGCGCGCGGCCGCGGACTCACAGGGACTACCCGCCCTGCCCGCACCTCTCGCGCCGACGCTGCCGCGTCCACCGCAAGCCCGGCTCGCGACAGTGACGACCACAAGATCGCCCCTCTTGGATGAGCCGGGATAGGGGACACATACGCCGAAACCGAATTTCGGTAAAGAAGAATATTTTTGCGGTGACGGATTGACAGCTTCTCCGGGTGTCTTGCCCGACGGGTGACGTGAGGCTCAGGCGGGCCGCTTGCGCCCGCGGCGAGGCTGTAGCGGCGTTCCCTCGTAGAGATCGGCGACCGCACATTGCAGTCCGAAGGCAGGGAGCTTCAGTTCGTCGGCCGGACCCAACGTCTGCGAACTCCAACCGGCCGTCGTCCTTGTATCGAGACGCACTTCCATCCGATCCTGCTCAATGATGAGCACCGCTTCGCAGGCGGCGTGCGCGAGATAGATGGTCCGCTTGACGTCGATCCACTTCGCGTCGGTGTCGGGCACGCGCGTGTCGTCGGTGGACGAGATGATCTCCGCCAGCAGATAAGCCCGGTCCACGAACCGCTGCCCCGGTTCGTAGTCGGCATCGATCACGGCCACATCCGGCTCCGGGCGGAATTCACCCGACCCGAGTTCAATGCCGGGACGCTGCATGGCGATGCGACCCTGATCATGCCCGGCGAGCGCATCATTGAGCAAACGCTCGAGGTTTCCCCAGATATGGTTGTGCGCGATCGTCGGCGGCGTCATCATCATGGGGACACCTGCGATGAGCTCCCAGCGCTCATGGTCCGGGCGACGCTCCTGAAACGCGCGGAAGCGTTCGCCCGACATCCGTCCGGCCTTCGCGGGGTCTTTGGCGAATTCCTTGATACCAACACCCATCGGCACCTCCGATGACACGAGCGCAGCTTAACCGCTCCGCCACGAACACCAAGAGAGATAAGGATGACTGGGGCGGAGCGCTATGGCCCCAGATCGGACGCCGCAGCTGAGCATCTGCGAAGACTTGCTGAGGGAAGCAAGGCGATCCAGACAACGCCGCCGCAAGACCTGGATCGCCCTTGGCTTCCGTTCCTCAATCGAGTCGAATCCGACGTGACCTTTCGTGCGACCGCGGAGCGGCCGTGCTGAATGCAGTCGAGCAGTCGTCATCGTTCTCGCCATCGAGCAGCGGAGCACCACAGTGCCGGCACATGCGTGCCGACATCGACGGCGCCTTGCCGCTCGCCACGACCTGGCGATAGTTCGCCAGATCGATGACGTTGCGGGGCGACGTTATGTGTTTCTCAACCATGGCTGTTCCTCGCGGCTACGCACTGCTTATCGCAGACAAGTTTCGCGCAAACGTTCAGCCCACCGCTCAAATTTTACCGGAGGAATTGCGGCGCGATGCGGACGCCACCGCACGGCCTCAATCCCGATCTATTCTGCGACACGATCCACCGTGTCTCTGCGAGCGGCGTAAGCTCTCGGTAGGTATCTTTGCTCGCGCACGGTTCCTACAGCCACTTCTTCCACTTGAAGATCCAGTACGGGACGATGGCGGCGATCAGCATCATCACCAGCGCCATCGGATAGCCGTGCACCCATTCGAGTTCGGGCATCACCTTGAAGTTCATGCCGTAGACCGAGGCGATCAGGGTTGGCGGCATCAGGACAACGGCCATGACCGAAAACAGCTTGATGATGTTGTTCTGCTCGAGATTGACGACGCCGAGCATGGCATCGAGGGTGAAGGTGATCTTGCTGGAGAGATAGGAGGCATGGTCGGTCAGCGAGGCGACGTCGCGCTGCATGGTCTTGAGCTGCTCGCGCATGTCCTTCGACCATTTCACGCCCTCGACGACGGCGGACAGGAACGTCACGACGCGGCCGATCGATACCAAGCTCTCGCGCACCTTCGAGGTCAGATCGCCCTTGCGACCGATCGAGATCAGGATCTGGGAATATCTCTTGGCCTGACCGTGGCGCTCGCTCTCGGGCTCGAAGATGTCGTGGCTGACCTGGTCGATCTCGGCGCCGCAGCGCTCCAGAATGTCGGCGCAGCGGTCGATCACCGCGTCCAGCAGCTCCATCAGCACCATCTCGCCGGTGATCGACGGGGTACAGGAACGGGCGAGCTTGGCCTCGACCAGGCTGAAGGGCTTCGGCAGGTCGTAGCGCACCGTCACCAGGCGGTGGTCGCCCAGGATGAAGGTCACTGGCGTGGTCCGGGGCATGTCGGTATCGGAGTGGCACATCAACGTCGCGGTCATGTAGCGCGCGCCGTTCTCCATATAGAGCCGGCTCGAAATCTCGATCTCCTGCATGTCTTCGCGGGTCGGGATGGCGATACCCGCGAGCCGCTCCACGGCCTTATCCTCGGCCGCGCTCGGATTGACGAGGTCGATCCAGACCGCGTTCTCCGGTACCGTCGCAAGATCCTCGATGACAGCCTTCTTGAGGGCGAACTCGGAGGGAACAAACACCGAAAACATCAAACACTCCAGAGATCCTGCGGCAGACGGACAGCCCTTAGCGCGATTCTGACAGGATCACGATGACAAGAACATCATGGGATCGTTTGGACCCCGCGGCGGAGCTGGTTAACTGTGGCCCGAAATCGACACTCTGGCTGATCCGGCCAAAAAACCCCGGGATCCCAGCCAAATTTGCGGCAGAAAAGCCACAGGTCGGCTCCTGCAGCGCGGGAGAGGGCATCAGCGCTGGAATTGTGGCAGATTTCAACGATAATGGGATTAACGGAGTCGAGGAACTTGGGCGCTAAGCTCAGGCCCTTCCGCACGGTATTGTTTTGATTGGAACCGAACATGTCGTCGCTGAAAGTTATATTTGGAATTCTGGCGGCTGGCCTGATGTTGTCGGGCTGCATGCAAGCCACGCGCTACGAGGCGACCGACACCAAGGCTTTCAAGCCGAAGGACAAGGAACTCCTTGCCAAGGTGAAGTACGAAAATACCGCGGTCGCAGAGCCGTTCCGCCGTGCCATCGTCGAATTCCACCGCAAAGAGGCGCCGGGCTCGATCGTGGTCGATTCCGACAACCATTACCTCTATTACGTCCTGGAAGGCGGCAAAGCGATCCGCTACGGCATCACCGTCGGCGAAGAGGCAATGGCCTGGTCGGGCATCGCCAAGGTGGCCAGCAAGACCGAGTGGCCGGCCTGGCACCCGACCCCCGGCGAAATCTCGCGCCTGGGCGTGCCGACCTATGTCGCGCCCGGCCCGGACAATCCGATGGGATCCCGCGCGCTGTACCTCCATTCCGGGGGCAAGGACACCCTGTTCCGCATTCACGGCACCAACCAGCCGGAATATATCGGCGCCTCGATCTCGTCGGGCTGTATCCGCCTGACCAACGAGGACGCGATCGATCTCTATGATCGCGTCAAGCTCGGCACCATCGTCGTGGTGCTCGAGCCCAAGCACGGCGACTCGCCCTACAATTCGCGCCTAGCGCTCGGCAACAGCCAAAACGGCCAGGCGGCCAGCTACTGATCGCCTCTGACCTGGGTCGACCTTCAAAGGATTCAAAAGCGCCGGTTCACCGGCGCTTTTTTGTTGCCGGCTTGGACGGTTGGGCCTTCTCAGGTTCGGGCTTCTCCTCTGGCGAAGCGGATGTCTCCGGCGCCTCCTTAGCGCCTTCCTTTGCCTCGGGCTTGGCCGCAATCTCCCGCGGCGGCGCCTCCTCCGGACGTTCCGTCGGCAGCAGCGGGGCGACCTGCGGCAGGGGCTCCCACACGTTCCACTGGCAGATCCGGTAATCGTTGCGCCGCTGCGCCAGGTCGAGGTGGATGTGGTCCTCATGGTACCAATCCGACCCTGGGCCGAGCACGGTGGAGAAGCGCGCGCAAACCGAATGCAGCACGCGCTCGCGGACCTCGCGCGCAGCGGTGCGGTCGGTGAAGCCGATCGACTGCCCGTTGGCGAGCTTGATGGCGCGGATGTCGATCGCATTGGCCTTGCCGTGCTCGGACAGCGTCGCGCCGGCGACACGGTTGCGGCCCCGGCATTCGAAGCTGTCGAAATTGTCGAGATCGCTGATGGTCGAGCCGAGGCTGGTCGCCAGCGGCGCCATGTCCTTGCGCACCCAATCGGCGATCGCGGACGCCATGGTGCAGCGGAGGATGGCCGCGGGCTTGACGGCCACCTTCCTTTTGTCCGGCAGTACGACGGCCTCCAGCCGCACCAGATCCTCGCCGCCGCAGGCGCCGGGGCCGCGGATGTCCGGAATGGAGGGCGCGATCGCGATCTCCTCGGTCAGCGCGAGCCGGCAGGCGGAAGCCTGCTTCTCCGGCGGCGGCGCGGCCTCGGCGGGCTTGTCCGCGCCCGCCTTGTCGGGAGATGGCTTTGTCTCTGCTTCGGACTGGGCCTCGTCCGTCGCTTTGGGCGCCTCTTCGGGCCGCGGTTTTGGCAGGGGAATCTTTGCGGTACGAACGGTCGCGCGCGGCCGTGGTGTACCAAGGCCAAAGATATCGAGCGGCGCAGGATATTTCCGCGCTTCTGCCCTCTCAATGGGCACGACTGACAGCCCCAGCACAGCGGTAACCATTGCCGCGCCGGCGGACATATAGCCGCGACAAGACCATTTGCGGCGAAAGTCCGTCAGGCTAAAAGTCATCACAATTCTTTGGCCCAAGCTGAGAGCGACAACGCGCCCAGCGACTTCTCGGAGGAACGTGAGAATGCTTGGTTTGATGCAAGACTGGCCCCTGCTCTGCCACCGGATCATCGAACACGCCGCCAGGATTCATGGCAAGCAGGAGGTGGTCACGCGCTCTGTCGAGGGGCCAATCCATCGCACCAACTACGCCGAGATCCACAAGCGCGCACTCAAGGTCTCGCAGGTGCTCGATCGCGAGGGCATCAAGCTCGGCGACCGCGTCGCAACGATCGCCTGGAACACCTGGCGCCATCTGGAGGTCTGGTACGGCATCATGGGGATCGGCGCCATCTGCCATACGGTCAATCCCCGCCTTTTCCCCGAACAGATCGCCTGGATCATCAACCATGCGCAGGATCGCATCGTGATGACCGACATCACCTTCGTTCCGATCCTGGAGAAGATCGCGGACAAGCTGCCCAGCGTGGAGCGCTACATCGTGCTCACCGACAAGGCTCACATGCCGCAGACGACGCTGAAGAACGTGGTCGCCTACGAGGACTGGATTGCGGAGGCCGAAGGCAATTTCAAATGGAAGGAGTTTGACGAGAACACGGCGGCGGCGATGTGCTACACCTCCGGCACGACCGGTGACCCCAAGGG
>NZ_JAEMSD010000076.1:7440-18748 GCF_016462955.1 Bradyrhizobium sp.
CCCCAAGGGTGTGCTGTATTCGCATCGCTCCAACGTGCTTCACGCGCTGATGGCCAACAATGTCGACGCGCTCGGCACCAGTGCGTCCGAGACAATGCTGCCGGTGGTTCCCCTGTTCCATGCCAACAGCTGGGGCATCGCCTTCTCCGCGCCCTCGCAAGGCACCAAACTGGTGATGCCCGGGGCCAAGCTCGACGGCGCATCGGTCTATGAGCTGCTCTCGACCGAGAAGGTGACGCACACCGCCGGCGTGCCGACGGTGTGGCTGATGCTGCTCCAGCACATGGCCGCCAACAATCTGAAGCTGCCGGATTTGAAGATGGTGATCTGCGGCGGATCGGCGATGCCGCGCTCGATGATCAAGGCCTTCCTCGACATGGGCTCCAACGTCCGCCACGCCTGGGGCATGACCGAGATGAGCCCGATCGGCAGCGTCGCCGCACTCAAGCCGCCGTTCCAGAACGCCACCGGCGATGCCAGGCTCGACGTGCTGCAGATGCAGGGCTATGCGCCCTTCGCGGTCGAGATGAAAATCACCGACGATGCCGGCAAGGAGCTGCCCTGGGACGGCAAGACCTTCGGTCGCCTCAAGGTCTCCGGCCCGGCGGTCGCCAAGGCCTATTACCGTGTCGACACCAACATCCTCGACGAGGACGGCTTCTTCGACACGGGGGACGTCTCGACCATCGACGAGGACGGCTACATGCGGATCACCGACCGCTCCAAGGACGTGATCAAGTCCGGCGGCGAGTGGATCTCCTCGATCGACCTCGAGAACCTTGCGGTCGGCCATCCGGCCGTAGCGGAAGCCGCCGTGATCGGCGTGTTCCACCCGAAATGGGACGAACGGCCGCTGCTGATCGTGCAGCTCAAGCAGGGCCAGCAGGCCACGCGCGAGGAGATCCTGAAGTTCATGGACGGCAAGATCGCCAAATGGTGGATGCCCGACGACGTCGCCTTCGTCGACGGTATCCCGCATACGGCCACCGGCAAGATCCTGAAGACGGCGCTGCGCGACCAATTCAAGGATTACCGCTTCCCGAACGCTGCGGCGTAGCGGCACGGCAAGCAACGTCATTCCGGGATGGTCCGAAGGACCAGACCCGGAATCTCGAGATTCTCGGGTGCGCAAGCGCGCACCTGAGTTCGCCCTTCGGGCGCCCCGGAATGACGGACAGTAACAGTCCGGGTCTCTCTTGAATTTGCCCCCGCGCCGTGGTCTCAACGGACCATCGTCTCGCCGGATCGGCCGGCATCGCCAACCCCGGCAGAGCTTACTCGATGGCCCGCAGGTTTTCCGCTCCCTATCAGTCGGAGCCAGTGTCGAGCCTCGCGAGCTGGGCGCGCAACCTCGCGGTGTTCGCGGTGGTGGCGGTGGTGGCCTCGGTCATCATCGTCCGCTTCGATTTCCTGGAGCCGAAGCCCGCGCTTGCGACGTTTCTCGGCGGGCTTGCGATCGCCGGCCTGTCGATCCTGTTCGGGCTCGCCGGCTTTGCCGCGATCTGGCAGAACGGCTCGCGCGGCATGGCGCGCATCCTGCTCGCCTTCCTGATCGACGGGGCGATCCTCGCCTACCCCGCCTATCTGGGCCTGCAATATCGCAAGCTGCCGTCGATCTACGACATCACCACCGACCCGATCGATCCCCCGCGCTTCGACGCACTGGCGCGGCTGCGCACCGGCGAGGGCACCAACAGCGCGGTCTATGCCGGCCTCTACTCGGCGGAGCAGCAGCGCCACTTCTACCCCTATATCGAGCCTGTCGAGCTCGAGATTTCGGCCGACCGCGCCTATGCGATCGCACTCCAGCTCGTCCACAAGCGCAAATGGATCGTGATCGACGAGCGCGCACCACAGCCGCCGCGCCGCATCGGCCGCATCGAGGCGGTGGCGCGCACGCCGATGATGGGCTTTCGAGAAGACGTCTCGATCAGGGTCGTGGCGGACGGCGATGATTCCCGCGTCGACATCCGCTCTGCCTCGCGCAATTTCGACAGCGATCTCGGCAGCAACGCCGCGCGCGTCAAGAGATTCATCGACGATCTCAACGCCGCCGCCGATGCCGACGCGCTCAAGCCGGTGAAGAAAACGCCGGTCGCGCCGCCGAAGGCGCCGGCGAAGACGGTGAAGAAGTGACCTCCGCCGTCATTCCGGGCGATGCGCAGCATCGAACCCGGAATCCGTCCATCCACCAGCACTGCGACCCGATGGATTCCGGGTTCGCGCTGGCGCGCGCCCCGGAATGACGGGAGTTTAGACCGCCATCCGGTACGTCCCGCCGATCACGGGATCACCATCCGTCGCCACCACGCCGCGTGCGACCAGGTCTTCCAGATGCGCCAGCACGGAATAGCCGGCGGCCGTCGTCAGCCTCGGATCGATCCCGATATAGATCGCGCGGACCATGGTCGGGATGTCGGTCTCGCCCTTGGCGAGGCGGTGCAGGATCGAGGCCTCGCGCGCCTTGCGGTGCCGGATCAGGAAACGCACGAAGCGCTGGCCTTCGGGAATCTCCGGGCCGTGGCCCGAGAAATAGAGATCCTCCTCGCGTGCCGCGAGCCGGTCCAGCGAGTCCATGTAGTCGATCATCGAGCCGTCCGGCGGCGCCACGATCGAGGTCGACCAGCCCATCACATGGTCGCCCACGAAGTTGAACTTTCGCTCGGGCCAGGCGAATGCCAGATGGTTGGCGGTGTGGCCGGGCGTCGCCACCGCCTCGAGCCGCCAGCCCTGGCCTTCGACGACGTCGCCATGGGCGATCCTGATATCCGGCACGAAGTCACGATCAGAGCCGGATTCCGGATTGTGCTTCTCGCTCTCGAAACGCGGACGCGAGGCCCGGTGCGGGCCTTCGGCATAGACCTGCGCACCCGTCGCCTGCTTGATGCGCGCGGTGTTCGGCGAATGGTCGCGATGGGTGTGGGTGACGAAGATGTGGCTCACGGTCTCGCCGCGCACGGCATCGAGCAGCGCAGTCGCATGCGCCTCGTCGTCCGGACCGGGATCGATGATCGCGACATTGCCTTCGCCGATGATGTAGCTGACCGTGCCGGTGAAGGTGAACGGGCTCGGATTGTTGCAGAGCACGCGGCGTACGCCGGGCCGGACCTCCTCGACGAGGCCGGGCTTCAGCGGGAAGTCGCGGTTGAACGGCACGTCGTCATTGTCGGACATGGCTTGCTCATTCCTTGCTGACTTCGTCATGCCCGGCCTTGTGCCGGACATCCACGTTCTTTGCGCGCTCAAGACGTGGATGGCCGGGACAAGCCCGGCCATGACGGAGTTGGAGAGTTCTATAGCCTAGTACCCTCAACGCGGCGGCTCAGAAAAACGCCTGAATGCCCGTGATGGCGCGGCCCAGGATCAGGGCGTGGACGTCGTGGGTGCCCTCGTAGGTGTTGACCGTCTCGAGGTTATGGACGTGGCGCATCACGTGATACTCGATCGAGATGCCGTTGCCGCCGTGCATATCGCGGGCGGTGCGGGCGATGTCGAGAGCCTTGCCGCAATTGTTGCGCTTCATGATCGAGATCATCTCGGGCGCGAACTTGCCCTCGTCCATCAGGCGGCCGACGCGAAGCGAGCCCTGCAGACCGAGCGCGATCTCGGTCTCCATGTCGGCGAGCTTCTTCTGCACCAGCTGGGTCGCTGCGAGCGGCTTGCCGAACTGCTTGCGGTCGAGCGTGTACTGGCGGGCGCGATGCATGCAGTCCTCGGCGGCCCCCAGCGCACCCCAGGAGATGCCGTAACGGGCACGGTTGAGGCAGCCGAACGGGCCCTTGAGGCCGGAGACGTTGGGCAGCAGGGCGTCTTCCGGAACCACGACGCCGTCCATCACGACCTCGCCTGTGATGGAGGCGCGCAGGGACAGCTTGCCGCCGATCTTCGGCGCCGACAGGCCCTTCATGCCCTTTTCCAGCACGAAGCCGCGGATCTGGTTGTCGTGCGCGGCCGATTTGGCCCAGACCACGAAGACGTCGGCGATCGGCGCGTTCGAGATCCACATCTTGCTGCCGGTGAGGCGATAGCCATCCGAGACCTTCTCGGCGCGGGTCTTCATGCCGGCCGGATCGGAGCCGGCGTCGGGCTCGGTCAGCCCGAAGCAGCCGACCCACTCGCCGCTGGCGAGCTTGGGCAGATACTTCTTGCGCTGGTTCTCGTCGCCATAGGCGTAGATCGGATACATCACCAGCGAGGACTGCACCGAATTCATCGAGCGATAGCCGGAATCGACCCGCTCGATCTCGCGCGCGACGAGGCCGTAAGCGACGTAGCTCGCATTGGCGCAGCCGTATTCCTCCGGCAGCGTGATGCCGATCAGGCCGAGCTCGCCCATCTCGTTGAAGATTTCGCGGTCGGTCTTCTCCTCGAGATAGGCCTTGGCCACGCGCGGCAGCAGCTTGTCCTGGGCGTAGGCACGGGCGGTGTCGCGCACCATGCGCTCGTCTTCGGTCAGTTGCTCATCGAGCAGGAACGGATCGTCCCACTGGAAAGAAGCCGCAGCCGGCTTGTCCTTGGCCTGAGGGCGCACGCTCATAAAACGTCCTTTCGCGTCTGGTTCCGTCGATAATTGCCGGACAAACTAAAGCGCCGCGGCAACAAGTTCAATTGTATCCTGGTCTCGGTCATTCCGGGGCACCCAAAGCGCGAACCCGCAATCCCTTCGTTTTCACCGCTTCGAGCTTCCGGGCCTGGCGCTTTCAGCGCCATCCCGGAATGACGCTGCATGTCAGCTTTCGAGCTGCTCGTTGGCGACGATCTCGATGCCGAAGCCCGACAGGCCTTTGTAGTCGTGCACCGACGAAGTGAGATGCCGGATCGATGTGACCCCGAGGTCGCGCAGGATCTGCGCGCCGACGCCGACCTCGCGCCACTGGCGGTTGCGGTCGGCCTCGGTGGACGACTCGTCCGGCAGCGGCGCCACGGGAACACCCGCGGCGCCATCGCGCAGGTAAACCAGCACGCCACGCCCGGCCTTCTTGAAATGGTCGAGCACGGCCGCCATGCGCTTGTGGCCGGTGAAGGTGTCCTTGACGATGTTCGGCTTGTGGAAGCGCGTCAGCACGTTCTTGCCGTCGCCGACGCCATTATAGACGAAGGCGACGTGAGCGATGGAATCGAACGGCGAGCGGTACGCATAGCCCTGCAATGGGCCGATCGGGCTTTCGGTGACGAAGGTCGAGACCCGCTCGATCAGCTTCTCGCGCGCCTGGCGGTAGGCGATCATATCCGCGATGGTGACGTGCTTGAGCTTGTGCTGGGCGGCGAAGCGGGCGACCTGCTCGCCCTTCATCACGCTGCCGTCGTCGTTCATGAGCTCGCTGATGACGCCGACCGGCGGCAGGCCCGAGAGCTTGCAGAGGTCGACCGCGGCCTCGGTATGGCCGGAGCGCAAAAGCACGCCGCCGTCCTTGGCGATCAGCGGGAAGATGTGGCCGGGCCGGGCGAAGTCGTTGGCGCCGACATTGGGATTGGCGAGCGCGCGGCAGCACGAGGCGCGCTCCTCGGCGGAGATGCCGGTGCCGCCGTCGGGCTTGTAGTCGATCGAGACCGTGAACGCGGTGGTGTGCGCGGAATCATTGTGGGCGACCATCGGATCGAGCCGCAGGCGGCGCGCATCCTCGGTCGTCACGGGCGCGCAGACGATGCCGGAGGTGTGGCGGATGATGAAGGCCATCTTCTCGGCGGTGCAGAGCGAGGCGGCGACGATGAGATCGCCCTCGCCCTCACGGTCCTCGTCGTCGGTGACGACCACGAGCTCACCCCGGGCAAAGGCCTGCAAGACTTCCTGAACGCTATCGGGCATTTCCCAATCTCTATCGGTTATGGCCGGGAGGCTTAGCCGGACTTGGGGCGGGGCGCTAGTCTCCCCAGGCGCAACCACATATGCCGGACGGCGGGCCTGCCAGCGGCTTTCAGGCTTGCACCGGGCATACCAGCGATATAGGCGCGGATTGTCTGCAAGGAAGGCGGCAAGGAGGGCGGCCCGACGCCGTCAGGGCAGCACCTCGCGACGCTCGCCGAGGCGCTGATCGAGCTCGGCGCGCTTGTCGGCGAGCAGGCCGGCCTGGGCGGCTTCGATCACGGTAAACAGTTCGTGGGCGTCGCTGAGCCGGGTCACGGTGACGTAGCTGGCGCCGGCTTCGTAGAGCGCGGCGACGTCCGCCAGGAGGTCCGCCGTGGCGACGATCAGGGCGGTCGGATTGAGCGCGCGGACGTGGCGGACCAGCTTCTCGTTGGTAGCGCCCTTCAGCAGCGAATCCGGCACACTGAGGATGATCATCTCGGACTTGCCGATGCCGGCGTGGAGCAGCGTATCGACATTGCTGATGTCACCGTAGATCACGTGCAAGCCGCGCGAGAGCAGGGTCTGGTACACATTGGGGTTGAAGTCGACCACGGTGATTTGCTCCAGCAGCACGGGCGTCTGCCGTTCGATCTCGGCCAGCAGAGCGCTCGCCGCGCGGAAAAATCCGAGGATGACGATGCGCCGGGCTTCGCCATGGCCCTCGTGCGCATCCTCGGCATGGCCGTTGCCATGGTCGAGATCGCGCAGGCCGATCCGCTTCAAGGGGCCGATCGCCCAACGCGTGATCTCGTCGCTGCGGGTCATCACGAAGGTCGAAAGCACCGCCAGCACCACGAAGGCGAATGAGGCGGCGTTCGCCGTCTCGGCCGCGATGTGGTGGTCGGCGACGCCGGTCTGGATCACCACCAGCGAGAACTCGGAGATCTGTGCGAGGTTCAGGGCCGGCAACAGGCTGGCGCGCAAGCCCTGCTTCATCAGGTAGAGCGGGGTGAAGGTGGTGACGAGGCGGCTCACCACCGTGAACGCCGCGATCATCAAGGCGAGGCTGATCACCGAGAGGCCCGGCACGGGAATGGTCATGCCGAGCGAAACGAAGAACAGCGTGATGAAGAAGTCGCGCAGCGTGGTGACCTTGGCGGTGACGTCGAGCGCGTAAGGGAAGGTCGAGAGCGAGACGCCTGCGATCAACGCGCCCATCTCGCGCGACAGCGACAGCCTAAACGCGGTCTCGGCGACCAGAAAGCACCAGGCGAGCGCGCCGAGCAGCACCAGCTCGGGCCGCCGCGCGATCTGGTGGAACAGGCGCGGCAGCACGTAGCGGCTGACTACAAGCGCGGCCGTGACCAGCACCGCGACACGGCCGATCGAGAGCAGGATGACGCTGACCTGCAGATTGGCGAGGCTCGGCTGCACCGCCAGGAACAGGATGGCGAAGATGTCCTGGAGCACGAGGATGCCGAGGGTGATGCGGCCCGGCAGCGTATCGAGCTCGCGCTTTTCGTAGAGCACCTTGACGATGATGACGGTGCTCGACAGCGCGCAGGCGACGCAGAGATAGACCGCATCGAAATGCCCGCCCCCGATGGACAGGCCGATGCCGACGAAGAACAGCACCCCGAGCAGACAGCCGCCGAGCAGCTGGCTGCCCGCCGCGAACAGGATCACCCGCCCCGCCCGCACGATCTTCTTCAGGTCGATCTCGAGCCCGATCATGAACAGCATGAAGATCAGGCCAAGCTCTGAGATAACGCTGATCGATTCCTGCGAATGGACCCAGCCGGCACCGAATGGACCTATGCAGAAGCCGGCGATAAGGTAGGCCAGGATCAGCGGTTGCCGGGAAAAATGGGCGATAAGCCCCAGCATCCAGGCAAACAGGATAGAGAGTGTGATATCGCGAATGAGCTCATGCATGCCAAATTGGTCCGTTTCGCCGCACCCTAGAGACGGGTTGCGGTGCGGCAAGCGAGCAATTCGTCACATGCGCAATGGGCTCTTCGCAGCCATGCTGCTCGCTCCCCTCGCCTTTGCCGTGCCCGCCGCCGCGCAATCCAAGGTCAATATCGAACAGAACTTTGCCGATTCGCTCACCACGATGCCGAAGGAGGACCTCGCGGTCTCCGGCGGATTCTACGTGCCGGCCTATTCCAGCGTCGCGATGAGCCAGGGCAAGTTGCGTGTCGACTTCTCGGTGACGCTCAGCGTACACAACGCCTCCGAGACCCAGCCGCTGGTCATCAAACGCATCGCCTATTTCGACACCGCAGGCAAGCAGGTCGAGAGCTATCTGAAGACGCCGGTGGCCTTGAGGCCGCTCGCCACCGTCTCGATCTTCGTTCCGACCGACGATTTGCGCGGCGGGACCGGCGCCAATTTCCTGGTCGACTGGGCCGCCACCGGCGAGATCGCCGAACCGGTGGTCGAAGCCTTGATGGTTGGCGGCATCGCCAACGCGCATTACGCTTTCATCAGCCAGGGCCGTCCCACCAGGACGGCCACAAACAAGTGAGGCCGTCCGACCTGGACGGCCGGCAAGAACTAAGGCGGGCGATGCACAGCCGGCCGCTAGACAAGAACAAAACGAGGAACGCTCCCATGACGTCCAGCTTCGATTTCGCGCCCCTGTTCCCCGCAGGGCTGCCGGCCCCGTCCGCGCGCTGGACGGGCCTTGCCAAATACAGCTTCGTCGGCGGCAACAACGATTCCGAACAGGTGCCTCTCGACGAGCTGATCGAGGCGACCAACTCGGTGCTGCGGCGCGAGGGCCGCTCGCTCGCCACCTACGGACTCGCGCACGGCCCGCACGGCTACCTCCCCTTGCGCGAATTCCTGGTGACGAAACTGGGGCGCGATGCCGGGATCACCTGCACGGTCGACGACCTCCTGATCGTCTCCGGCTCGCTGCAGGCGCTCGACCTCGTCAACGCGACGCTGCTGGCGCGCGGCGACACCGTCATCTTCGAGCAGGACAGCTATCAGGGGTCGCTGAACCGCCTGGCGCGGCTCGGCGTCAACGTCGTCGGCATCCCCCTCGACAAGGACGGCATGCGCATGGATGCGCTGGCCGCGGCACTGGCCGACCTGAAGAGCCGCGGCATCCGCCCGAAATACATCTACACCATCCCGACCGTGCAGAACCCGACCGGCAGCATCATGTCCGAGAGCCGCCGCGCCGAACTGGTGCGGCTCGCGACGGAGTATGGCGTGCCGATCTTCGAGGACGATTGTTACGCCGACCTCGTCTGGTCGGGGCAGCGCCCGCCGGCGATCTACGCGATGAGCAAGGGCGGCGGCGTGATTCATATCGGCTCGTTCTCCCAGTCGATCGCACCGGCGCTGCGCGTCGGCTTCATCGTGGCGCCCTGGGAGGTAATGTCGCGGATGCTGGCGCTGAAGACGGATGCGGGCTCCGGCGCGCTGGAGCAGATGGTGCTGGCCGCCTACTGCAAGCCGCATTTCGCAAGCCACGTGCCAGCCCTGACCAAGGCGCTCCGCACCAAGCTCGACACGCTGATGGAAGCGCTCAACGAGCAATTCGGGACGGCCGCCGAATTCGAGGAGCCCAAGGGCGGCATCTTCCTCTGGGTGAAGCTGCCCGACCAGGTCGATACGCTGAAGCTCTATCAGGCCGCGCTCGCCGCCGGCGTCTCGATCAATCCGGGACCGGAATGGTCGACCGACAAGAGCCATTCCCGCTCGCGGCTGCGGCTGTGCTTTGCAAGTCCGACGCATCAGCAGATCCGCGAAGGCGTCGCCGTGCTAGCCGAGGTCTGCCGCAAGGAATTCGGTGTGCCGGCGCGCAGCGCCAATGTGGAGAAGCGAGCCTGAGGTCGACGCCTCACGCCTCGACGTGAAATTCAACGTTGACCTGACCCGAGCCGGAGGAGGGAAAATAGTCGCAAAGCTGCTCGGCGGTGCCACGGTAGTCGTGCCAGCCGAGCGCGGCGAACAGCATGATGGTGTCGGCCATGCCGCCTTCGCCGTTGCACTTGGTGGCGTAGTCCGGGAGCATGTCGAGGAATTCACGGTAGCGACGGCTCTGCCACAGCTCGAGCACGCGGAGGTCGACCTGCCGGTTGAACTCGCTGGCGATCGAGGTCCAGGCCTCCGGGCCGAGCTTCTTGTTAGGCCAGAGCCGGTGCGAGAGCGAACCGCTGGCGAGGATCGCGACGCGCTCGCCGGACTGGTCGATGGCGCGGCGGACCGCCTCGCCGAGGATCCGGCTCTCCTCGAACGAGGTGAACAGCGGCGAGGCGATCGAGACCACCTTCGCGAAGCCGTCCGGGTTCATGTAGTGCATTGGCACGATGGTGCCGTATTCGAGCCCGAGGCTCGCCACCTGGTGCGCGATGACGTTCAGACCGGCATCCCCGGCCCTGCCCGCAATGGCTTCGGCGAGGCTAGTATCGCCCGGCAGGTCGTAGCGCAGATCCTGGATCATGTGCGGCGCTTCGTGGCTGGTGAAAGCACCGCGATGCCGAGGATTGGCGTTGATGTGGTAGCCGAAATTGGAGAGCCAGTGAGTGTCGAACACCACGAAGCTGGTGACCCCGCGCTCTTTTGCCCGCCGCCCCAGTTCGCGCAAGGACGTGACCGCCGGCTCGCGCGCCGCGCGTAACGGGCTGCCTGACAGCTCCGACAGCATCAGCGACGGAACGTGGGTGACCTTGGCGGCGAGGACGAGCTGCCCCATGCGGTCACCCCCTTTTGAGTCAGGCCGCGTGAGGCTGGCTCTGTGGCTGGCTGCCGTGGATCGCCGAGGCCAGCCGCAGCAAGAGCACGATCGAGACGTTGCCCTTGCCGGCCTCGATCTGGGCGATATAGCGCTCGGAGATCCCGGAGCGGCGGGCGAGCTCCCGGCGCGACAGGTCACAGCGCATGCGCGAGGACCGCAGGCGACCGCCCAGCTCGCTCAGAAACGCGGCCTCGGAATAAGGCGGGACGGCACAGCTCCCCGGCAGCACTTCGCCCGCAAAATCCATGACTTGATTCAGCATTGCTCTATCCACGTTCGCCTTCGGGAGCGCCATCCTACTCTTCGGCCACCCTGCATCATTGACGCGGATCAAATTCGCGAGCGATCGGCAGCCGGCGTGGAACGGACGCGGGCGTGATGCTACACTCTGGAGTTCTTCGAGGCGGGGTTTTCGGAACATGGTGCGTTGTTTGAGCCGCTGGATCGCGGTTGCGGTGCTGTGGGTTGGGTTCACCCCGGCTACCGGTGCCGAGACGCTGGCCGCAACCGTGGAGCAATGGGGCCTGCTCGGCTCATGGGCGGTCGATTGCACGGCCCGGCCCAACCGCGACAAGGGCGCCCTCTTGACCTACGAAATCCGGAAGGACGGACGCGTGATGTACCGCCGCGATTTCGGCGAGGCCAGGGACGAGAACGAGGTCGTATCTGCCACGATCAACGCGGAGGGCCTGCTCAATGTGATGGTGTACTTTCCATCGCTGCGCCAGACGCGCGAATTCGGACTCCTGCTGCAGAAGGACGGC
>NZ_JAEMSD010000076.1:18758-19134 GCF_016462955.1 Bradyrhizobium sp.
GGACGGCAGCCTGCGCGCGATCTACAATCGCAGCGAGGGCGGCGAATACACGATCAGGGACGGCAAGTACATCGCCAGCGACAAACCAACTCCCTCGCAACAGCGCTGCGACTAGCGAGGCCTCGTCTGAACATCCGTTCAGAATTCTCTGCCGGCCTCTCCGGAACGTTCGCGCAGATCTGCGGTTTAGATCTGCATTCGTTTGGAGGAGGACATCATGAAGAAGCTTGGTTTAATGGTTGCGGCCCTCGGTGCGCTCGTGATCGCCGCGCCGACGCTGGCAAGCGCAGAGACAGTGGTGATCAAGCGCAGTCATCATCATCACGGGGCGCACGGCGCCCGCGCCGAATATCGCATGCACCATCACAATCGCGGC
>NZ_JAEMSD010000495.1:0-292 GCF_016462955.1 Bradyrhizobium sp.
CGCCGCGCCAGCCGAGGCGCTGCAGGCCTGACCAGATCGCGCGGACAATGAACTCAGGCGTGAAGTGGGCGTACTGGGTGCACCGTGCAAGCGAGGCGTAGCCGGCGTCGTCGACCGCGTCCTCGAGGTCGACGCCGATCTCCTCCCAGCCCGTCGCGAACCCGGATTCACCCGGCCGGCGGAAGACGCCGTTGGCGAGCTCGAAGGCGCCGAAGCCCGTGAAGCGCATCAACTGCCGCTGCTCGGCCGGCGAGGCGGGCCGCTGCTCCGCCTCGATCTGCGCGGCCAGCCG
>NZ_JAEMSD010000495.1:302-4976 GCF_016462955.1 Bradyrhizobium sp.
GCGCGCAAGGCCGCACGGGGGCAAGGACCTGCGCGACGGGGGCCGAGGCCGACGGCGGTCGGTCGCCGTTGTGGTCGTCTCCATCCAGGTCGGCGGCAAAGGCGGTGACGCCAAGACCGAGACCCGACGAGAGGGCTGTGTTGCCGAAGAGGTCGATCGTGAAGGGGTCGTCCTGAGCCATTGGAAATGTCCTTCTGCTGGGCGCATGCGACCGCGCGCGCTCGGACTGCGGCGGACGGCACGGCATTGCTTGGGTTGAGGGGAGGGCCGGCGAGAGGCCGAGTGCCGAATTGCGAAGCCCGGCGCGGGGCCGGGCTGTTCGCAGGTCGGGGAGGGTGGGCGGCCCGTTAGCTAGGCCGCGACCGCTTCCGGCAGGTGGCGGAGCTGCACCGGCAGTTTCGCTGCGATCTCCGCTTCGGTGAGGTTGTCCAGCAGCTTCAGCGCGGTGCCATGCCGGCCTGCGTAAACGAGCACGGTGCGGTGGCCGCGCACCGGGGCGGGCCAGCGCTCGCCGGCGTAGCCGCGGTAGTCGTCGTGCGTGCTCGACCAGATGTGCTCGAGCCGCTCTTCGCGCGTCATCGCGCGGACAGGACGAGACTCGCGCTCGATGATCGCGGCCTTCATCCGCTCCGCCGACGCTCTGTCTGACAAGTCGCAGTAGCCGTGGAACCAGCGCATCTCCCCGTCAATCGACAGTGACAGGAAAACGCTTGTCACGCTTGCCGTCATGAGTTCGCGCATCGCGAACATGTCGGCGCGCATCCACAGCGGCGGCAGGAGTTCGAGCATATAATCATACTCGGACTCCGCGATCTCGAACCACTCGCCGGCAAAGAGATGCCGTGCGTCCCCCTCGGCCATGGCCGGATTGCCGCGGTGGCGGTTGAACATGCGGTGCATCTCGGCGCGCGTCGCGACGCCTTCGAAGACTTTGCGGATGGTGGAAGCGGGGTGCATTGTGGCGGCTCCTTTCGGCCTGGCTGGACAAAAGCACGAGCGATCAGCCTGATCTCTTCGTCACTTCAGTCCTTCATCACACCTCCTCGCCGGCCGCATCGAAGGTCCGGCGGGTCAAGGGCCGCGGAACGCGGGCGAAGCTTCACCCTTGACGCGCTGGCCGGTCATGCGGCAGCGGTTTGCCCTCTTCTTTGTCCCTCTCTATTTGGACGTCCCTGTCACATCGCTCTGGTGCAAGCCACACCGCCAGGGATCGTGCGGGAGCCTTGACGCCGCGCGGCTCACCGCGTCGGGCGGGCTCCGCCGTCGACTTGCTCAGCTGTTCTCCGCCTTCTCGCCGGCCCCGTCAGATCCTCATTCCAGTCGCCCGCGCACGGTCGCGAGCGCGCATAGTGGGCGCTTGCTTCCGCGGCGATGGCACGAACGCGATCAGCGTAGACATCACCCTGCCGATTGTTGTCGGTTGCCGCCACAAGCCGGGCATTGGGGCGCTTGGCCAAGCTGCGGATCGCTTCATCGGTCGCTGGCGACCAGCCGCCTCCGGTACTGACATAGAGGGTATCGGAGCGGTGGATCTCGATCGCGGCAAGGCTCATGGCATCGATGGCCGCCTCAGTAATGCAAATACGCTCGGACCTGGCCGGTCCGAAGCGAAACAGCTCCTTGGCGCCGTCCCTGGCGAAGCCGCGCCATGCCGGCCCACGCTCCTCCCAGCCCGTGAGCGTTCCAGCAGAATCGCTATGTGCCGCCCACATGCTGCCCTTTGGCCCCTCACGCAAACGATCGCAGGTGGCCGCCTGCATCACGATGTCGGCCGGCAGTCCCCGTTCATCGGTGAGATAGCGCCAGACCCGCGAGCGGGGGCGCGGCTTGACCCGATGCCCCCACCGCTCAGCAATAGATCCAGGCGCCTTCGGCCTTGGCGGATGCTGCCAAGCCGGTTTGCTGGGGACGAAGCCAATCGTTTCCGCAACCCGGTCGCATGCGTCAAGGAAACCGACAGATCCAAGATGTTCGGCGAGCGAAAATACGTCCCCTTTCGCTGGGGACAACGGGTCGAACCAGCCGCGGCCTTCGTGAATGACGATGATGATATTGCTGTCGCGGCGATACTTGATCGCGCGTCGAGTGCTTTCCTTGACGTCGACCTTCCAGCCGTCTTTTTCCAGCAGGGCAGCGCAGCCGACCTTTTGGCGCAGCTCTTCGATTTCTCTCTTGTCCATTTGTCTGCACCGGTCTCGCGCAAGCGAGTCCGCCCCTTTCTTTCTGTTGATCTCTCTCGCTCCTAGCTTTGCGGAGCATCCCCGGCCGGCCGCGAAGCCTGCCGACTGCAAGGGCGCGCTGGCCAACAGCCAGTCGTCGCATCGTCAGGCGCGGCGAAGCCTCCCTTGCAGCCGGCATGGCGCCAGCGGCAGCCGGTCACCCGGCTCAATGAGCCGGGCTCCAGGGGTCGTACTCATGAACGATGGCGTCTTGATCGCCGTCGTACTCGCTGGAGACCATCACGCCGAATTCGTCATCGGCCTGGAAAAGAATGACCGGCACCATCAGCGTGCGGGCCAGATCGAAGGCATGGTTCTGAGCGAGAGTGAGATTGTGCGACATTGAAGGCTCCCGTCTTGCGGCGGGGACCATCCCCGCTCGACAGGCGCCGACGTGTTCGGGGGCGGCCGCGGTCACGTCGAGAGGCGAAGCCGAAGAGGTCGCACGCTTGCGTAGCGAACCCCTTGCGGGTTGATCGTGGAAGGCCGCACCAGAACCAAGGAAAGCCCATTCGAGAGCGGGGTTGGTCCTTCACCGGAAGCATGGTCTGCCAAAGCGCAACATATTTTGTCTCCCGGATAACCAAGCGGAGGCTGCTTTGCGAATTGTCCCATTCAATGCACTCAAGGCCGTCGGCATCGCGCGCACCCAAGGATAAAGTCCCGGTTCGAGTACGTGTGAAGCTGCTTCCGATCGGATCAGCAGATGTTCTTGAAATCCGGGCCGTTTGCGTCAGGGATGGCAGCCCGCAAGGGGGAAGACCCGCTTGCGGGGCTTCAGCGCAGCCAACAGCCCGGCCCGCGGGGCGACGCCCAATTTTCCGCTCGAAGATTCGGTGAAGACATGGCTACGATGGACTGCGAGCAGCGATCCGTATCAAGCTGAATACATGCTAACGAAGCGCGCCGAGCTCAGTTGACGAGGTCGCTGCACCTCCTTGGGCACGCTCATTCGGATTAACCGCCGATCTTGAGCCATCCTTGTCAACCCTGTCGGCTGTTCCAAGCTTTACGGGAGCAATCCCTGCCGAAACGCAAGCGCCACAGCGTGTGGAAGAGTGAGTGCAGCAAGATTTCGCCTGGCATTATCCAGATGAAACTTTACACCTCGCGGCTTCACACCGAGAAGCTCAGCAATATCCTGCATTGTCTTCCCGTCAGAGATCCACGCAAGACACTGCCGTTCGCGCTGAGTGAGTGGGGCCGCCTGCTGACCATTCGGGGGCGCGCGTCCGATCCTGGCGGCGCTGACATGCGCATGAAACGTGAGACCCATCATCTCCAACATGTCTTGCGATGACTCGATGAAACGATCGAGTCCAAGACTGCGGTCGTCCACCGCGAACGTGAACGCCGCGAACTGGTTTTGGCTTGCGGGAATGCGAACGGTCAGGCCGGTCCTGATCTTGAAGCTGAGCGCATCGTCAAATAGACGGCGTTCTTTCGGCGACTTTGCGCTTCGCGCCTCACGTCCATCCCACAGGAACACCCGGCTTGTGTTTCGCGGATCCTGAAGAACGGGATCGATGTTATCGTATCCTTCGCGAAAATAGTGACTTGTCCAACTCTTCGGATAGGAAGAGATCAGTTTGGGGCCATTCGCGCGGTGGCCAAAATAGGCGAACCAGCGGAAACCCAATGCATGCGCGGTTCGTTCCGCGACACGCCGAAAATCATCTTCCGTATGGGCAGAATGAAGACAATCGACAAATTCATCGCATGCTCGTTTGACACCTTTCATTGCGCCCCTTTTTTGAACTGTTCTGGCTCCAAAGCGAACAACGCGCCTGATTCGCGCATTGCGTGTGGGCGTGTATTGCGATGTTGCGGCAGCTTTGCGGCAAGAACAATTCCAAAAACGCCCTGTCAGAACTGACAGCGCAACGCTGTGACCGTGCCTGCTTTCTTGATCTCGAAGCTGTGATTCGTAAGCGGGAGGTTAAGAATGAAGGTCGTTGTGCGCTCGCGTGCTGCGCTCCTGAGCGATCTTGAGCTGGCCATGGGGATGCACCGTCTCCGGGGGCGCGTGTTCAAGGAGCGGCTCGACTGGGACGTCTCTGTCGCAGGTGGATTGGAGATCGATCAGTACGACGCGCTCGAGCCGACTTATCTCTTGGCACTCGAGCGGAGCAACGTTGTTGGTTGTGTTCGCTTGCTGCCGACCACTGGGCCCAACATGCTCGCGGATACGTTCCCGGTGTTGCTGGATGGTCACGCGGCACCGAGAGCCGCCGGGATCTGGGAGAGCTCGCGCTTTTGCGTTGATACCAAAACCGTCGCGGCGTCGGCTGAGAACGGCTTGCGGGAAGCAACGTACCTGCTCTTTGCGGCAATGATTGAATGGGCTCAGGAGCGCGACCTTCAGGCCATCGCGACGGTCACTGATCTGCGCATGGAGCGCATCTTGCGTCGGGCCGGATGGCACCTCGATCGCCTCGGCGCACCTCGTCAGATC
>NZ_JAEMSD010000496.1:0-697 GCF_016462955.1 Bradyrhizobium sp.
AGCGGCCCCGTGGCGCGATCGATCGCCGGCGTCCACTCCAGGGAGGGCTCTGGCGATCTCGGTCCCGGGGGCACCGGCGCAGCGCGGGGCGGGGTGATGGGTTGGCCCCTCGGCCGATTGGGGAAGTCGTCGGGGCCGTAAATTCCAGAAATGGGCATCGAAGCCTCCCGTGCGTGGCTAATTATGCTCAAATTGAGAATATACCTGGCCCGAGAAATCCGGCCCCAAGGCCGGACAGGCCTCATATGCTCAATATGAGTAAATCAGAAATAGCACAGCTCTCCGCGGGTGGCTAGGTGCTCCCTCACACATTCCCGTCAACAGGCCGCTAGTCGCATCACCTGAGGTCGCATTGAAACGCAATGCTCCCGCGGCAGCTCTTCGTGAAATGCAATCGTTTTTGATTTGGGATCTTCATGCAGATGCATTAAACGGGCTGTCCGCGGCTGCTGATTTGCGGGCCCGCCAAAGACAGACGAGGAAGACAATGTCGACACAGATCGGCGAGCTCGCTCCGGCCTCCCGTTCCTCCAACTGGCGTACCCCGGCCGTCATCATTCTTTGCGGCTGTGCGATCGGCATGCTTGGCTTCGGCCCGCGCTCGGCGCTCGGGTTCTTCGTGCAGCCGATGAGCCATGAATTCAGCTGGGGCCGCGACGTGTTCGGCCTCGCCATCGCCGTGCAGAATCTGTTGTGG
>NZ_JAEMSD010000496.1:707-4966 GCF_016462955.1 Bradyrhizobium sp.
GCCGGTGCGGTGGCGGATCGCTTCGGCCTGTTTCGGGTGATGTGCGTCGGCGCGCTGCTCTATGCCGGCGGCCTGCTCCTGATGCGCTATTCCTCGACTCCGCTGTCGCTCAACATCGGCGCCGGCGTGATGATCGGCTTTGGTCTTGCCGGCTGCTCGTTCAACCTGGTGCTGTCGGCCTTCACCAAGCTCTTGCCGGCGGAGAAGCGCGGCCTTGCCCTCGGCGCCGGCACTGCCGCTGGCTCGTTCGGGCAGTTTCTGTTCGCACCGATCGGCGTTGCGCTGATCGACAATTTTGGCTGGCAGCAGGCCCTCTCCGTGTTCGGTTTCCTGATGCTGCTGATCATCCCGCTATCGCTGGCGCTCTCGACGCCGCCTGTCGCAAGCACGGCCAATGCGGCGCCTGCGGACGAGCAGACCATTACAAAGGCGCTCGCGGAGGCTTTCGGCCACCGCTCCTATGTGCTTTTGGTACTCGGCTTCTTCACCTGCGGCTTTCAGCTCGCCTTCATCACCGTGCATCTGCCGGCCTTCCTGGTCGATCGCGGCATCACCGCGCAAACCGGCGGCTGGGTCATCGCGGCGATCGGCCTGTTCAACATCATCGGATCGCTCAGCGTCGGCTATCTCCAGAACAGCTTGCCCAAGCGCTACATCCTCTCGACCATCTACTTCACGCGCGCGCTGGCGACGCTCGCCTTCATCTCGTTCCCGATCACGCCGTTCTCGGCGATCATGTTCGGCGCGATCTCCGGCCTGACCTGGCTGTCGACGGTGCCGCCGACCTCGGCGCTGGTGGCGCTGATGTTTGGCACTCGCTGGCTCGCCACGCTCTATGGTTTCGCGTTCGTCAGCCACCAGGTCGGTGGCTTCCTCGGAGTCTGGCTCGGGGGCATCGTATTCGAAGCGTACGGTTCCTACACACCGATCTGGTGGCTCTCGATCCTGTTCGGCGTGCTCTCGGCGCTGATCAATCTTCCGATTGTGGAGAAACCCGTAGAGCGAGCGGTTGCGCAGCCGGCCTGATCAGCTAAACAGTCCCGACAACAAGTCAGGGAGTTCAGTCGTGGCCACATTCAAGGCTGTCAGGATCGACAAGGCAGACAAGGGCACCACCGCACAGCTCACGCAGTTCGACGAGTCCGAGCTGATGGAGGGCGACGTCACCGTCCGGGTCGAATGGTCGACGCTGAACTACAAGGACGGCCTCGCGCTCACCGGCAAGGCGCCGGTGGTGCGCCGCTTCCCGATGATCGCCGGCATCGACTTCGCCGGCACGGTCGAGGCCTCCTCGCATCCGCAGTGGAAGGCCGGCGACAAGGTCGTCTGCACCGGCTGGGGCATGGGCGAAACCCATCTCGGCGCCTATGCCGAGAAGGCCCGGGTGAAGGGCGACTGGCTGGTCGCCCTGCCGCAAGGCCTGTCGGCGCGCGACGCCATGGCGATCGGCACCGCCGGCTTCACCGCGATGCTCTCGGTGCTGGCGCTCGAGAAGCACGGCATCTCGCCGAAAAGCGGCCCGGTCGTGGTGACGGGCGCTGCCGGCGGCGTCGGCTCCGTCGCGATCGCGGTGCTCGGCAAGCTCGGCTACCACGTCATCGCTTCGACCGGCCGCGCCGCGGAGGCCGACTACCTAAAGCAGCTGGGAGCCGCCGAGATCATCGACCGCAACGAACTGTCGGGTCCGGCAAAGCCCCTCGCCAAGGAGCGCTGGGCCGGCGGCGTCGACAGCGTCGGCTCGACCACCCTCGCCAACCTGCTCTCGATGACGAAGTATGGCGGGGCCATTGCGGCCTGCGGCCTCGCGGCCGGCATGGACCTGCCGTCCTCGGTGGCGCCGTTTATTTTGCGCGGAGTGTGCCTTCTCGGCATCGATTCCGTGATGTGCCCGATCGAGCCCAGGAAGGCGGCCTGGCAGCGCCTGGCAACCGATCTGGATCCGGCGAAACTGTCTGAAATAACTACAGAAATTTCCTTGTCCGAAGTTTCGGATTGGGGCGCCAAGATCCTGGCCGGCCAGGTCCGCGGCCGCGTCGTGGTAAAAATTGTCTGACGGCGTTCAGACTTTACCAACCAAGCTGCTTCAATCTCGCCATGGTTCGTATGGTAAGCAGCGGGTAAAGAGATAAGGCATCGCCCGCTGCGGGGGTTGGGTTCGGAGTTGAGCATGCTTGCGCGTATTGTGTTGGGGGCTGTCACGGCGGCAGCAACGTTTGCGCCGGCCATTGCGGGAAGCATGAACGCCGACGAGGCGCGCCGCTTCGTCGCCGGCAAGGTATTCGCCTTCACCTGTTTCGACGGCACGCGCGGTGCAGGGCGCATCCTCGACGATCTCGGCGCCGCCGGCGCGGTGCAATTCTCGGGCTCCGGCCCGGTCAAGCATCTCCGATTACCCGG
Source organism: Bradyrhizobium sp. (assembly GCF_016462955.1). Classification (GTDB taxonomy): domain Bacteria; phylum Pseudomonadota; class Alphaproteobacteria; order Rhizobiales; family Xanthobacteraceae; genus Bradyrhizobium. Next base: position 3,105 of record NZ_JAEMSD010000496.1, read on the forward strand.
CAACACGCTCCAGATCCGGGGCCAGAACGTTTGCGCCTCGATCAAGGGCATTCCGTTCGAGCCCTGTTTCAATCTGGAAAAGACCGACGATCGCAGCTTCCGCGGTTCGGTGTCGGGCATGGGCTTCGCCTATTGCGACTTCCGTCACCAGGGCGGCAATCAGATGCTGATGGCCCGCGCTGTCGCGCGCCCGCGCTCATTGCACAGGCCGGAGCACACCGGTTCGGTCGCCGCCTCGAACACCGAGGTAGCCGCGCGGGTCGAGACCCCGCGCGTCGAGAGCAGCCGGATCGAGCCGGTGAAGTCCGAGCCCGCGAAGACCGAAGCCCCGTTGGAGCTGCGCCGCTCGACCCAGTGAGCGGCCTGCACGAGGCAGCCCCGCCGCTCCTTCCGCGATCATCCATCGAACCCGAAGCCGCCGCGCCGTAGTCTTACGGACGGCAGCCTTCATGCCTTGGTAGCTGTTCGCGCCTCAGTTTGCGCGGGGCAGGGGGCGGTCCACGCAAGGGTTCGACGATGTCGCTCTACTTCTTTCGCATCAGCACCGGTCGCTATTCCGGTGCGGCCGACCAGCCGTTCGAATTCGAGGATCGCGCGGCGGCCTGGACCGAGATGACCGAAGTCTGCGCCAATCTGCTCGGCAGTATCGCACGCGGCCTGAAGCCGAATGCCAAGTGGTGCATGGAGCTGCTCGACGAGAACAAGCAACCGGTGTTTCGCGTCAGTCTCGTCGGCGAGACGATCGACTGAAAAGCGTCCTAGATCCGACTTGAAGCTGCAATCTGCAACTATGACGAGAGCATTTCCATCTGCGTCGATCATCGGCGCGCGCGAGCCGTAGTTTTACGTAGGTTCCTGTTAACGCCTGTTTGCAATTATGAGCGCAATCTCACGGGATAAGAACCAGCCAGCATCGTTGAACTGACCCCCGCCCGGTCGTCCGTCGTGACGTCTGAGGCGCAGGTGATGTGCGCGTTCACTATCGGGATTTGTCGTTATGTCGAAGTTGTCGATCGTCTTCAAGCTGCTGACCGTGCTGTCGGTGCTCGTGCTCTCGCTTGCCGGTGTCGGCGTGATGGCGATCGGCACGATGCAGAACATCAATGCCCATACGGTCGAGATCGCGCAGGGTTGGCTGCCGAGCGTGCGTGCGCTGGGCTCGATGCGGGCGGACATCAACGAGCTGCGCGTGGCGCTGCGTCTGCACCTGATGCAAGATACTGCCGAGGGCAAGGAGGCCGCCGAGAAGCGCCTGGCGGGCTTGCGCGAACGGATCGAGAAGACTCGCAAGGTTTACGAGCCGTTGATCACGAGCGCCGGGGAGCGCTCGCTCTACGAGCAATGGACGAAGGCCTGGGCCGAGTACCTGAACGGCGTGCAGGACGTGATGGCGCTGTCACGCAAGAGCGTCGGCCGCTTCCCGACCGATGCCAACGAGATGTTGCAGACCAAGGTCGCGAAGATGGCGCAGGCCGCCGATCCCCTGCTCCAGAAGGGCATCGAAATGAACAACCAGGGTGCCGAGCTGGAGACAAAGCAGGCCGCCGACAGCTACGCTACGATCTTCCGCGTATTGGTCGGGATCATCGTGGCCTCTGTCGTGATCGCGATCGCCGCTGCGTATTATCTCGTGCGCGACGTCTCGCGCGGCATCGCTTCGATCATCCGGCCCATGCAATCGCTCGGCGAGGGCGATCTCTCGGCCGAGGTGCCGCATCGCGGCGAGAAGACCGAGATCGGCGCGATGGCGGACGCGCTCCAGATCTTCAAGGACGCGCTGATCGCGAAGAAGGCTGCCGACGAGGCCGCGGCGCGCGACGCCGAAGCCAAGATCGAACGCGGCGGCCGCGTTCGATCTTGGC
>NZ_JAEMSD010000497.1:0-805 GCF_016462955.1 Bradyrhizobium sp.
GCTCATTCAGGCTGGACGGCTCCGTGATCTCGATCGCATTTGAGGTCTTGGCGTCAGACATCGTAGCTCCCTTAACTTGCGAAATGGCCGGGCGGAGCTGCGATGGAGACGAATGGTCGGAGAAGACGAACAGGGCCCGACAATCGGCCGATCCATCGCATTCGCGCGGGACAGGTCATCCGACATCACGAGGTTTGCCGACAACGTCGACGTCCTCGCCAGAGGGGCCCGGATTCTTGTTCGATCCAGAAATAGCGGTGGCTCTGCCGGAATCAAGGCAAACCGGCTGCGACCAGCCGCCGCATCGGTTCCGAAGGCACCATGTTTGGTTAAAGGCTGCTCTCTCCGCCGGCGGGAACATCGCCCGGCCCGATGTGTTGGTGCAACTCAGCACGCATCTTCTGACAGGAAAGCCGCGGGGAACTCCATGTGCCGCTGGATCGCCTACCGGGGCGAAACCACTTCGTTCGAGCCTTATGTCACCGAGCCCGAGCACTCCCTGATCGCCCAGAGCATCCGCTCGCTTCAGTCCACGGCGGGCTCGAACGGGGACGGCTTCGGTCTCGGCTGGTATGGCGAGCATCCCGAGCCAGGCCTCTATCGCGAGACGCGTCCGGCCTGGTCGGACGAAAACCTGCGCTACCTCTGCCGCCATCTGCGCTCGCATCTGTTCTTTGCCCATGTGCGCGCCGCCACGGGCACGGCGGTGACGCGGCAGAACTGTCATCCCTTTGCCTGCGGACGCTGGATGTTCATGCACAACGGCAAGATCGGCAATTGGCGTGACTGCCGAAAAGATGTGGAA
>NZ_JAEMSD010000497.1:815-4965 GCF_016462955.1 Bradyrhizobium sp.
TACGCGCGACATCGCGGCCTATGGCGGCCTCGTGAACCGCATGCCGCTCTACGCGGCGGCGATGATGGTCTTCACCATGGCCAATGTCGGCCTTCCCGGCACCTCGGGCTTCGTCGGCGAGTTCCTGGCGATGATGGGGGCCGGTCTCGAGCGCGATCCGCTGGGCGCGACGCGAGCCGTGCTGCAATCCCTGGTCGGGCTCGTCAACGAGGGCGGGCTTCGCGAGCGGCTGCGCTTCACCAGCGCCATCGCCAACGGCCGCGACCTCTATGCATTTCGCGTCTCGATCAACGATGCGGCCAACACGCTCTACTTCCGCGAGGACAGCGGTCAGGTCATCGTCGTCTCCGAGCCGTTCGACAAGGAGGAGAACTGGATCGAGGTGCCGCCCAATCACGCCTTGATCGCGCGCGCGTCGGAAAGCGTGAAGATTGTTCCGTTCGATGCGACAATTTCCAGTGGCGCCGAGGTGGAACCCGCCCCGACCAGAAGGATTAGTGCCCGCAGATGACCTTTGCCGGGTGGGAAAATGACATCGGTTGCTTCAGACGTTTTGAAACTGCTTCGACTGGATCCCTCTGACGACAAGCAGCACGTCATCATCCGGTCTACGGGGCGAGGCGGCAAGGCTGCCGAATACTCGTTCGGCATCGAGGAGGAATACTTCCTGGCCGATCGCCGCAGCTTCGAGGTCGCTATCCAGACGCCGAACGAGCTGTTCGAATCGGCCAACTGGTCGACCGGCGGCCAGGCCATGCGCGAGATGCTGCAGTCCCAGCTGGAGGTCGCCACCAACGTGCATTTCGACGTGAACGATGCGCGCGAGGAGCTGCGCTTCCTGCGACGCGAGGTCGCGAACGTCGCCGCACAATATGGCTTCGTGATCATGGCCTGCGGCACGCATCCGACCGCGGTGTGGCGCATGTCCCAGCCTAGTCCGAAGCCGCGCTACGAGGAGATGATCGAGGATCTGCGCAGCATCGGCCACCGCAACATGATGTGCGGCATGCATGTGCACGTCCAGTTGCCGGATCCGGAGAAGCGCATGGCGGTGATGCGGGCGATGCTGCCGCATCTGCCGCTGTTCATCGCCTTGTCGGCCTCCTCGCCGTTCTGGAATTCGCACAAGACCGGCCTGAAGGGCTATCGCCTCGCCGCCTATTCCGAGTTGCCTCGCACCGGCCTGCCCGAATTGTTCGAAAGCAAGCAGGACTTCGACGATTATGTCGGCGCCTTGCAGCGCTCCGGCGTGATCCCGGACGAGAGCCACATCTGGTGGGCGATGCGTCCCGCGTTGAAGCATCCGACCCTGGAGCTTCGAGCGCCCGACACCTGCACCTTCGTCGACGACGCCATTGCGATCGCCTCGCTCTACCGCTGCCTGACGCGGCATCTCTATCTGCGCCCCCAGCTGTCCAGGGACGTCACTGTGGTCGAACGCGCGATTGCGGTCGAAAACAAGTGGCGGGCCCAGCGCTACGGCACGGACTGCATCTTTGCCTCCAGGGAAGGCCCGGTAAGCATCTCGGAGCTTCTCGCGCGGCTGATCGACGACGTCGCCGAGGACGCCGCCGCGCTGAACTGCGTCGCCGAGGTCGAGCACTGCCGCACGATCGTGGAGCGGGGCAGCTCGGCAGAATTCCAGCTTCGCGCCTATCGCGACAGCGGCGGCGACATCGCAGCCGTGTCACAATGGATCGCTACTTCTACGTTGTCCGGAACGAGCGCGTCTGCCCAACGCAGCGCTCCCGCGGCGTCATAGCGCCCGCGCAAGCTTCGGCGACGAGAATGCCAGGCCTCAATTCGAGGATCGCGGAGAAGCGCATGAATCGCACCACATCCTGCACCGGTTGCGGCCATCCGAGGGTCCCGCTGTTGACAACCAAAGGCCGCGCGGAGCCGAGCTGCATCTGGTGCGAAGGCTTCGACACGCGCGCGATGGAGATGGCAAAGTGGACCGATAGCCCGGCCGGCAAGCCCGAGCGGAGCGTCCGTCCATCGTTCGAATGAGCCGGATCAGATGCCGACCCGCCGCCGTTTTGCCTGTGGCTGCGACCTCTAGGGCTGCATGCTCTTTGCATGACATGCCGACAAATTAGACAAAGCGGGCTGCCGCACCCCGCTTACGGGCAGGCCACGCAGCTTTGCGGCCGCCGTCGTCTAACCTCAGGCGCAATCTCGGTTATTTGCGCGCGCTGGGGAGCCGGCGAGCCGACGCGCGGCGCCGTGTCCCGACTGGCCTGAAATTCGCAGGACAGGATCAGGCCAAGTCCCTGCCCTGCACCATAAGGCGCGGCCAGTTGCGTGCGCCCGGCTCCGGGATCGATGGCCTCAGATCGGAGAATGCCATGAACGTGCATGCTGCCGGAGACATCAAATTCACCGGTCTCACCCGTCCGAACGGGGCGCCGCTGCGCCTCAACGACCAGGACTTCGTGGCGATCGACCGCGACCGGAATGCGAAGTTCGAGGCGACCTACCGGCCGCAGGCGCTCTACAACCGCGCCAACGAGGGCTTCCACGCGAATAACGAGACTTTCCTGCTGCACGAGGTCGCGACCAATCTGCCGATCTATCGGCCCGACACCGGCCCAACCGATTTCCATCTGCATCTGCCGCCAGGCGGCTTTCAGCTCGTGCTGGTCACCTCGGGCGCGTTCACCTTCGACTATGACGGGCGCTTCTACAATGTCGGCCCCGGCGCGGTGATGCTGCAAAGCGCGATCGTGCACCGCCAGCTGTTCTACACCTGGTCGGGCCTGTCGACCGAAGAGAACCTGAAGACGCCGCAGACCGTGGTGCCCGATCCGATCTCGATGGGCTATTCCGGCAAATTCCTCGAAGCCTTCATCACCGATCCCACCACCTTTCCGAACCCGACCATCGTAGGTCCCGACCAGATCAACGAGGACGAAACGCCGCGCGTGGCCTGGAGCCATCCGCTGCATGACAGGCCAGCCGATGCCGGCTTCTGGCTTCAGGACCCCCTGGCGCTCGACGCGCTGTTCAAGCCGCTCACCGACGGTTCTGTCAGATCGGCGATGCCGGTTTACGTGCGCGATATCGGCATCGAGGCTCCGAGCGGACATCTCGTCACCGGCCACATCATCGCGACCGATCCGCGCGGCCACGCACTCTTGCCGAAGAGCACGTCGGCCGCGGCGGACGCAACCTGCTTTGCCAAGGGCGAAGTCGTGATCTACCGCGTCATTCGCGGCACGGCCGAGTTCAAGAAGAAGGCCGGCGAGAGCTTCGAGCTGTCCGCCGGCGACGTGGTGACGGCGGGCAGGAATTCGATCGGCCTGACGGGTCTCGGCGAAAATACCCAGGTCCTCCGCCTCGGCCTGCTCAAGGGCATGAACGAGCTGCGCAGCTGGACCCCGACGCAGCGCGACGAGATCGACGGCCTCGCCGGTCAGATCATCACGCACAGGGACATGCGTCCGCTGCGCACCGAAGGCAAGCCGGTCGGGTATTTGTACGGCTGAAGCGGGACACGTTTGTCGGTGGTGACCGGGGTTCTTCACACCTCTCCAGTAGGGAGAGGTCGGATCGCATCGATAGATGCGATCCGGGTGAGGGGTTGCGGCATCACTGGATGCTGCGGCCCTCACCCGGATTGCTCCGCAATCCCACCTCTCCCCGCTGCGGAGAGGTAAACCCAGCCCCTACTCCGCCGCCTGACGCACGTGGCGCGCGGTCGGCGTGCGCATCGTGACGAGCTCCTCGGCCGCGGTCGGATGCAGCGCGATGGTGGCGTCGAAATCGGCCTTGGTCGCCTTCATCTTCACCGCGATCGCGACGGCTTGCGTGATCTCTGCAGCGGCATCGCCGACGATGTGGCAACCGAGCACGCGGTCGGTTGCGCCGTCGACGACGAGCTTCATCAGCACGCGCGTGTCGCGACCGGACATCGTCGCCTTGATGGGGCGGAACGTCGTCTTGTAGATGTCGACGTGGCTGAACTGGGCGCGCGCCTCGGTTTCGGTCAAGCCAACCGTGCCGACCTCCGGCTGCGAAAACACGGCCGTCGGGATGTTGGCGTGATCAACCTGCACCTCGCGCTTGCCGAACACGGTATCGGCAAAGGCATGCCCCTCGCGGATCGCCACCGGCGTCAGGTTGAAGCGATGGGTGACATCGCCGATGG
>NZ_JAEMSD010000498.1:0-2314 GCF_016462955.1 Bradyrhizobium sp.
GGGCAATGAAGCCGTCTTTCCGTAAAGCCGGAAGCCCGGCTTCACACACATTCGTATTCCAGGCTCTCCGCAGAGCCGCAATTCCGGTGGTTTTGCTGGCGACGACAGCGCTCGCCGGCTGCGCCACCACCAACCCGCCGCCCGAGATCTCCTACGACAACGCGGCCCCCGCCGTGCAGACCGTCGATCCGCCAGCGCCCGTCACCGTGGTGGAGCTGCCGCGGCCGTTACCGCTGCCCGGCCAGTTGCAACGCGTGGAGCCTTCGCGGCGCACACCCGAGCCGGCAGACCCGACCGCCCGGGTAAACCAGGCCAATGCCGCCGCGCGTATCCAGCCTGTGCGCGACGGCTTCATTAATTCGATGCAGGTCTATCCCTTCACGCAAGGGGCGCTCTATCAGGTCTATACTGCTGTCGGCCAGATCACCGACATCGCGTTGCAGCCCGGCGAGCAGCTCGTCGGCTCAGGCCCCGTCGCGGCCGGCGACACGGTGCGCTGGATCATCGGCGACACCGAGAGCGGATCGGGGGCGACGCGGCAGATTCATATCCTCGTGAAGCCGACCCGCCCCGACCTGATGACGAACCTCGTCATCAACACCAACCTGCGCACCTACCACATGGAGCTTCGCTCGACCGAGCGGACCTATATGGCCTCCGTCTCCTGGCAGTATCCGCAGGACCAGCTCATCGCGCTGCGCCGGCAGAACGCCGAGGCACAGGCCGCTCAGCCAGTGGCGAGCGGCGTCGACCTCGCCAACGTCAACTTCCGCTATGCGATCGAAGGCGACCGAGCGCCATGGCGGCCGCTTCGCGCTTTCGACGACGGCCGTCAGGTCTTCATCGAATTCCCGCGCGGCATCGGCCAGGGTGAGATGCCGCCGCTCTTCGTTGTCGGGCCCGAGGGCAACACCTCCGAACTGGTGAACTACCGCGTGCGCGGCCACCACATGATCGTCGACCGCCTCTTCGCGGCCGCCGAGCTGCGCTTCGGCGCCGGCGACCGCCAGCGGCGCGTCCGCATCACCCGTACCGATGGGAGGCCGACCTCGTGAGCGAGAACCCGCCCCGGAATGAGGAAGTGCCGGACGACGACGTCCAGCCGCTGACCGGCGAGCCGGCCAGTGCCGCGCCGATGCGGCTGCGCGCCGATCCGCCGCGTGTCACCCGGCTGTCGCGCAAGGTTCTCGCGGGCGTGGGTCTCGTCGCCAGCGTCGGGCTCGGCGGTGCGCTGATCTACGCGCTCCAGACCCGCGACGGAGGTCGGCCCAACGAAGAGCTTTATTCGACGGAGAACCGCTCCACCGCGGACGGTCTGGCTGGGTTACCGCGTGACTACAGCGGCGTGCCGCGCCTTGGTCCGCCCCTGCCGGGCGACCTGGGACGGCCAATCGTTGGCGCCCAGGAGCGCGGCCAGCCTGTACCGACGCCGAATGTCGCCACGCCGAATCCCGGCATCAGTCCGGAGGAGCAGAGGCGCCTTCAGGAGATCGAGACCGCGCGAACCAGTCGGCTGTTCTCCGGAACCGAGACCCGCGCCGGTGCGACCGCGTCGGCCCCTGCCATCGTGCCGGCGCCAGCGCCGGACCTGGCGAGCCTAGGCCTAGCGCCACCTCCATCGACACCTTCCGCGCAGGACCGCCAGAACGCATTTCTCAACGCGGCCGCCGATCGCAGGACCGTTGCGCCCGATAGGGTCGCCGCGCCAACCTCGCCGAACATCCTTCAGGCGGGAGCCGTGATTTCCGCCGCGCTGATCACCGGCATCCGTTCTGACCTGCCGGGCCAGATCACCGCTCAGGTCACAGAGAACATCTACGACAGCCCGACGGGTCGCATCCTTCTTGTTCCGCAGGGCACGCGAGTGATCGGTCAGTATGACAACAACGTCCAATTCGGGCAGAACCGGGTGCTTCTCGTCTGGACCCGGCTGATTTTCCCGAACGGCCGCTCGATCGTTCTTGAGCGGCAGCCCGGAGCCGATGTTGAAGGGTTCGCCGGCCTACAGGACGGCGTCGACTATCACTGGTGGGATCTTGCGAAAGCCGCTGGTCTATCCACCCTCCTCAACGTCGGCGCTGAACTTGCAGTCGATGATCAAGACCGACTGCTCCGAGCCATCCGCAATGGCGGCCAGGACACGATCAATGATGCTGGGCAACAGATCATTCGCCGCCAGCTCAACGTCGCACCAACGCTGACAATCCGACCCGGCTTCCCGGTGCGCGTGATCGTCACGCGCGACCTGGTGCTCGAACCATATGGAGGTTCATGATGACCAAGCTCAAGCTCGGCATCATCGCAGAAGACAAGC
>NZ_JAEMSD010000498.1:2324-4942 GCF_016462955.1 Bradyrhizobium sp.
AGACAAGCCAGTTAAAGTCACGGTCGAACTGCCGGCGCCGCTTCATCGCGATCTCATTGCTTATGCAGAGATCCTAGCCCGCGAGACCGGGCAGCCCGTCGCCGAACCAGCAAAACTCATAGCCCCCATGGTCCAGCGCTTCATCGCCACCGACCGCGGCTTTGCAAAGGCGCGTCGCCAGTCCCCGTAATGACATTTGCCACCGTCAGTTTTTCAAGCCTTATTGCCGTCACGCCCTACGGCGGCCGCGACCCCTATGAGGTGCGCGACCGCTGGATTCGCATTATCCGGACGCCAGATCACCGACGCCGGCAACGCGTCGGATTCGCCTTCGAGAGGTATAAAGCGCAGTCCTTCCACTCGGCGAGCCGCTGACTCATCGACAAATGTGATTCCGCATCCCGAGACGACGAGATCGAAGACACTGGCCTCTGAGACATCTTGAATATCTATCTTCGGCCTATGACCCGCTTTCGTCAGCTTCGCGATTATCTGATGCTGAACTTCTGACCCTTGCTCAGCCTTGGATAAAAGAATCGTGTCATCGCGAGTGTCTTGCCATGTGACGACTTGGTGATCGAAAAGTCGATGAGTGTTTCCCAAAGCCGCTAAAATGGCTTCTCTCCATAAAACCCGGGTTTCACAAACAGGATTGCACTCGGTTCCAATCAAGAAGGCGACATCAAGCGTCCCCATCGCGACGTTATGGCTCGTCTTGCTCGTCGTGTCTTCCGTGAGCGTGATGTTCACAGACGGAAAAAGAGCCTTGAACTTCCGCAATACCTCGCCAAACAACCCACCAGTGCGCGATGACGCAATTCCGACGCGGACTTGACCGACCTCACCACTATCGACAGCAACGGCGTAACGGGCGGCGAGATCTAGTTGCTGGGCGCCTGCCATTGCGCGTTCCAGGAACGCTGCGCCTGCCGTGGTAGGCAAAACACCCGTTCGACTTCGCCTGAACAGGGGGAAGCCTAGTCGATGCTCAAGATGCTGAATTCGCCGGCTGAGTGACGATTGCGACACCGCGAGCAACTCTGCCGCTCGTCGAAAACTGCCAGTTTCCGCCGCCGCGATCGCGCAACGCAGATTTCGCAGATCCAGGATCATATTGGGCAAACATCACTCCCCCACGCCGATATACGCTTCGAACGACCGCGTTTTGTGCCGGAGTCTGGCGTTCCAAACACCGTCGCGGTAGTCCTACGTCGTGAAAGCTCCGTCGCCGATAGGGGAACACTGATGAAAGCGGCTGCGCACGCTGAGGAGGAAGTACTTAACTCGGCTGAGCGCCATCGATGCCGGCAGCATCGTTCCTGACTATGCAACACAGATGCACGTCTGTCGATGCTACCGGATCGTGACGCGCAGTACCACATCCAGGCGAATTTGCTCCCCGCGGTCCCAGCGATTCCTACACAACCGTCTCGGTCCGTCGCGCATGGAAAGGAACGGCGATGAAAGCAGCTGTCTACGATCTTAACGGTCCACCGGAAGTCCTTCGCTACACGGACGTGCCCGACCCCGAAATTGGTTCGCGGGACGTCCTGATCCGGGTCGAGGCGATATCCATGGAGGGCGGCGACCTGATCAACCGTCGCAGTTCGCCGCCGGGGCATCCCTCATATGTCGTCGGCTATGCCGCAGCTGGCACGGTGGTGGCAATCGGTGACGCCGTCACGGACCGCAAGCCTGGCGACCGGGTTACCTCGTGGGGTTTGGACGGGTCTCATGCCCAACTCCGCGCAGTTCCGTCGGATCAGACCTGGCTGCTGCCCGAAGGGGCAGGCTTTGCGGAAGCCGCGGCGATCCCAATCGGCTTCGGAACTGCCCATCATTGCCTGTTCGCGCGAGGGCGCCTCTCAAGCGGAAGCTCGGTCCTGATCCTGGGTGCAGCGGGGGGCGTCGGGATAGCGGCGGTACAGCTCGCCCGCCAAGCCGGCGCGACCGTCATCGCCGTCGCAGGCGGCGAGGACCGCGCCAGGAGAGTGATCGAGCTCGGTGCCTCAAGCGTCATCGACCATAAAGTCGAATCCGTCGTGGACGTGGCCCGTGACCTCACCGACGGCCGGGGCGTTGACGTCATCGTCGATCCGGTTGGGTCCACATTGGCGACATCCCTCGCAGCGCTCCGCGACGAAGGGATCTTGGTGTCAGTGGGCAATGCCGGCGGCGGGGCGCTGACGTTGGATTTCTGGCCAGCGGTGCAACGCAATCAGACCGTCATCGGCGTGTTCATGGGAACCATACTGTCACGTCCAGCAGTGCGCCAAACCGTCGACACGATGCTCGCCGACGTCGCGAAAGGAAGTCTCACCGTGCCAATCGACAGAAGGTTTCCGCTCTCCGAGGCCGCCGCCGCCCACCGTTATGCCGAGGACAACAAGATCCTCGGCCGTGTGGTGCTGATCCCCTGACGCCCATTTCGCGCCACCGCTACGCGTTCTGCCCGTCCGCTGTCAGGCGATTGCGCCCGCATCGGCGGTCAAGGTGGCGCCTGTAATCACGCTGGCGGCGGGACTTGCTAGAAACACGACTGCATTCGCGATTTCGCTCGGCTTGGCGAAGCGACCCAGAGACGTCAAGCTCCGTTGGAAATCTGCGGCCGGGCCGTC
>NZ_JAEMSD010000499.1:0-3842 GCF_016462955.1 Bradyrhizobium sp.
GGCCTCGACCGCGGCGTGGTTGACCTTGAAGGCCGGAAGCGCGCGCAGCGTCGCGATAGCGAGCCCGGCATTGGCGAATTGGTGGCGGCCGAACAGGCGCGGTGCCGGCAGATCCATCAGGCCGTGATCGTCCGAATAGACCAGACGCCCGCGCTCGACATTGACGTGCCAGCTCTCGTTCGCGGCAAACAGCGGCGCGCGCATGCGCCTCGCCTGTGCTTCGATCACCGCCATGGCCTCCGGCATTTGCTCGGCGCAGATCACGGGCACGCCGCGCTTGATGATCGCGGCCTTCTCGCCGGCGATCGATGCCAAGGTATCGCCGAGGAAGTCCATGTGGTCCATGCTGACGGGCGTGATCACAGAGGCCGCCGGCGCATCGACCACGTTGGTCGAATCGAGCCTGCCACCGAGGCCGACTTCGAGCAGCACCGCGTCGGCCGGGTTCTGCGCGAACAGATGAAACGCAGCAGCCGTCTTCAGCTCGAAGACAGTCGCAGCCTCGCCGGCGTTGATCCGCTCGACCTCCTCGAGCGCTGCGCGCAATTCGTCGTCTTCGACGAGCACGCCGCCGCCGACCCGGCCGAGCCTGAAGCATTCGTTGATGCGGACGAGGTAAGGCGAGGTGTAGGCGTGGACGCGCAGGCCTGCGGCTTCCAGCGTCGCGCGCAGATAGGCGAGCGTCGAGCCCTTGCCGTTGGTCCCTGCGATATGGATCACCGGCGGCAGCTTGCGTTCGGGATTGCCGAGCCGCTCGAGCAGGCGGTGCATCCGCTCCAGCCCGAGATCGATCCGCTTCTGATGCAGGGCCGACAGCCGCCCGATCAATTCGCCGAGCGGCGGCTTCTCCCGGTCGGAGGAGGCGTTCACGCGTGCGGCGCGGCCGGGGCCGTCTCGGCCGCCGATACGATCTGCGCGGCGCTTTCGACCGGCTGCACAGATTTCGATGTGCTTTCCTGCGCCGGCGCCTTCGTCAGCAGGCGGCAGAGCCGCGCCAGGGTCGGGCGCAGCTCGTGCCGATGCACGACCATGTCGACCATGCCATGCTCCTTCAGATATTCGGCGCGCTGAAAGCCTTCGGGCAGCTTCTCGCGAATGGTCTGCTCGATCACGCGTGCGCCGGCAAAGCCGATCAGCGCACCGGGCTCGGCGATCTGCACGTCGCCCAGCATCGCATAGGACGCGGTGACGCCCCCGGTGGTCGGATTGGTCAGCACGACGATGTAGGGCAGCTTCGCCTCACGCAGCATCTGCACGGCAACCGTGGTGCGCGGCATCTGCATCAGCGATAGGATCCCCTCCTGCATGCGTGCGCCGCCTGATGCAGCGAATATGATGAAGGGAGACTTCTTCTCGACCGCAAGCTCCATCCCGCGCACGATGGCTTCGCCTGCGGCCATGCCGAGCGAGCCACCCATGAAGTCGAAGTCCTGCACAGCGATGACGACGGCGGAGCCTTCGAGCTTGCCGTAACCGACCTTGACCGCGTCGTTGAGATTGGTCCGCGTCCGCGCATCCTTGATGCGGTCGGCATATTTCTTCTCGTCGCGGAACTTGAGCGGATCAGGCGTGACCTCGGGCAGCGCGACGTCGTACCAGGTCTCGTTGTCGAAGATCGACTTCAGCCGCGCCACCGCGCCCATGCGCATGTGGTAGTTCGAGCCGGGAATGACGAACTGGTTGGCCTCGACGTCCTTGTAGAACACGAGCTGTCCGGAATCCGGACACTTGATCCACAGGTTCTCCGGCGTCTCCCGCCGCAGCATGTTGCGGATCTTCGGCCGGACCACATTGGTAAGCCAGTTCATGGTTTGCTCCGATGTACGACCCCGCTGGGAATCGCCTGAAGGATATATGGCGGCCGGGCTGCTGCCCGGCAAGCCGCCGTCTCATGCGCGTTGAGCATGATCCGGAAAAGTGTGAAGCGGTTTTCCGACCAGATCATGCTCAAACTAAAGAGCTACAGCGGAATTGTGGCCTATTCCGCCGCCTGTTGTGCGCCCTTGACGCCCTGGGCCAGGGCGGCGGTCAATTCGGCGACGGCATTAACGGTCTTGGCGGTCACACGCCCTTCCGCGTCGAGACTGTTCTTGAGCGCATCCACCAGCGCGGTGCCGACCACCGACCCATCGGCCTTCTCGGCGATGGCGCGCGCAGCCTCCGGCGTGCGGATGCCGAAACCAACGCATATCGGCAGCTTGGTATGCCGCTTGATGCGCGCCACCGCCTCACCGACGACATTTGCGTCGGCCGCCGCAGCACCGGTGATGCCGGCGATGGAGACGTAATAGACAAAGCCCGACGTGTTCGCGAGCACCGCGGGCAGACGCTTGTCGTCGGTGGTCGGGGTTGCCAGGCGAATGAAGTTCAGGCCGGCCTTCAGCGCGGGAATGCATAGCTCATTGTCTTCCTCCGGCGGCAGGTCGACGATGATCAGGCCGTCGACGCCCGCGCTCTTGGCGTCGGCCAGGAACTTGTCGACGCCGTAGATGTAGATCGGATTGTAGTACCCCATCAGCACCAGCGGCGTGACGTTGTCGTCCTTGCGGAAATCGCGCACCAGATCGAGCGTCTTCTTCAAGGTCATGCCCGCCTTGAGCGCGCGCAGGCCTGCAGCCTGGATCGACGGACCATCGGCCATCGGATCGGTGAAGGGAATGCCGAGCTCGATGACGTCGGCGCCGGCCTTGGGCAGCGCCTTGACGATGTTGAGCGACGTCGTGATATCGGGGTCGCCGGCCATCACATAGGTGACGAAGGCCGCGCGGCCTTGGCTTTTCAGCTCGGCAAAACGGGTGTCGATACGCGTGGTCACTTCTTGCCCCTCAGGATATCGCCGACCTGCGGGACGTCCTTGTCGCCGCGGCCGGAGAGGTTGACGACCATCAGGTGGTCGCGTGGCCGCTTCGGCGCGAGCTCCATCACCTTGGCGATGGCGTGTGCGGGCTCGAGCGCGGGGATGATGCCCTCTAACTTCGACAGCAGCTGGAACGCGGCGAGCGCCTCGTCGTCGGTCGCGGAGAGATAGTTGACGCGGCCGACGTCGTGCAGCCAGGAATGCTCGGGGCCGATGCCGGGATAATCGAGACCCGCCGAGATCGAATGCGCGTCCTGGATCTGGCCGTCGGCATCCATCAGCAGATACGTGCGGTTGCCATGCAGCACGCCAGGACGGCCGCCTGCGAGCGAGGCCGCATGCAGCTGCGTCAGGCCATGGCCGGCGGCTTCGACGCCAAAAATCTCGACGGAGGGGTCGTCGAGGAAAGGATGAAACAGGCCCATCGCGTTGGAGCCGCCGCCGATGCAGGCGACCAGCGAATCCGGCAAGCGGCCTTCGATCTCCTGCATCTGCGCCTTGGTCTCGTTGCCGATGATCGATTGGAAGTCGCGGACCAGGGTCGGATAGGGATGCGGGCCCGCCACCGTTCCGATGCAATAGAACGTGTTGTGCACGTTGGTGACCCAGTCGCGCAGCGCCTCGTTCATGGCGTCCTTGAGCGTGCGTGTGCCCGACTGCACCGGGACCACTGTCGCGCCCAGCATCTCCATGCGGATCACGTTGGGCTGCTGCCGCTCGACGTCGACCGCGCCCATATAGACCACGCATTCGAGACCGAAGCGCGCGCACAGCGTCGCGGTGGCGACACCGTGCTGGCCCGCGCCGGTCTCGGCGATGATGCGCTTCTTGCCCATGCGCCGAGCCAGCATGATCTGGCCGAGCACGTTGTTCACCTTGTGCGAACCGGTGTGATTGAGTTCCTCGCGCTTCAGGTAGATTTTTGCGCCGCCGAGATGCTCGCTGAGGCGTTCGGCGAAATAGAGCGGGGAAGGGCGGCCGACAT
>NZ_JAEMSD010000499.1:3852-4936 GCF_016462955.1 Bradyrhizobium sp.
CCGTTCATCTCGCCTTGGAAGGCCGGATCGGCCTTGGCTTCGGTGTAGGCCTTCTCCAGTTCGAGGATCAGCGGCATCAGCGTTTCGGCGACGAAGCGGCCGCCGAAAATGCCGAAATGGCCGCGGTCATCGGGGCCACTGCGATAGGAGTTTGGTTTGGCGATGTTCATCGTACGCTCGACTGTTGGGTGGCGCGCGCGGCGCGGATGAAGGCCTTGATCATCTCGGGGGCCTTGACGCCGGGCGCGCTCTCGACGCCCGAGGACACATCGACGCCGCCGGCGCGGGTGAGGCGAAGGGCCTCGGCGAGGTTATCGGCGTGCAGCCCGCCCGAGACCATGTAAGGCAGTTTCAGGTCCAGATTCTCCAGGAGATGCCAGTCGAACGGCTCGCCCAAGCCCCCGGGCCGCGTCGCATCTTTCGGCGCACGCGCATCGAACAGGATGCGGTCGGCGACCGCGGCATAGCCAGGCAGTACGGAGAGATCGGCGGCTGTTGCAACCGGCACCACCTTCATCACGGCACGGCCGAAGCGTTGCTTGATGTCGCGCAGCCGCGCCACGCTCTCCCTGCCATGGAACTGGAACATGTCCGGCGCCAGCGCATCCATGATGTTGTCGAGCGTGGCGTCATCGGCGTCCACGGTGAGCGCCACCTTGAGCGCGCGCCCCTTCACCTGGCGGCCGAGATCACGGCCGAGTTCCAGGGAGAGATGCCGCGGCGACGGCGGAAAAAACACGAACCCCACCATGTCGGCCCCCGCCTCGAGCGCCGTTTCAAGCGTCTCGCGCGTGGACAGGCCACAGATTTTGACGAGCAGGGACATGGTTCCAAAGCGAATGGAGGCCGCGAGCATCCGCGGCCGGAAAACGGGGTTCTCGGTCGGGCCGCTTCTACAACGTCGCGCGCTGCTTGTCTCGCCCGATGGGCCCATACAGCCCCATCCCGGAGGGAACGGGAAGGCGCCGGGATTCAGGGTTCGCTGCCGCCGCCTGGGCCCGCAGATCGGCCAGTTCGGTCCTGGCGGCCCGTGCCTCGGCATCGTTCCGGCGTGCCGCGCGTCGCCAGTGCCGCTGGCCGAACC
>NZ_JAEMSD010000500.1:0-1399 GCF_016462955.1 Bradyrhizobium sp.
CCGCCTGCTCGACAGGCTCGACGACGGCTGGAAACCGTACTGGCTCGACACGCTCGCGGTCGAGCCTGGCCAGACCCAACGCATCGCCTTTGCGGTGACCGCGCCCGGACGATGGCTGCTCGAATCGGTCGTGACGGACTGGGCCGCGCCGCGCCTGGTGCGGTGGTACGGGGTGGAGTGAGGGTTCAGTATTCAATGCCCAGCGCGTCGTAAATCCGTCGGTGCACGGCTGGCAGCGTCTCGGTCAGATCCTCCGCAATCAGGCCCGGCCCGGCTTCGCTCGCCGCCTCGCCATGCATCCAGACGCCGATGCTGGCGGCTTCGAACGCCGGGACGCCCTGCGCCAACAGCCCCGCGATGATGCCGGACAGCACGTCCCCGGCGCCTGCGGTGGCGAGCCAGGGCGGCGCGTTGGCGGCGATGGTGGCGCGGCCGTCGGGGGCAGCGATCGTGGTGTCCGGGCCCTTCAGCAGCACGACTGCGCCGCAGCGCTCGGCGGCGGCGCGCACCCGCTCCAGCTTGGAACGGCCGGGATGCTTGTTGCTGAGGTCGGAGAACAGGCGTGGAAACTCGCCTTCGTGCGGGGTCAGCACCACCGCATTGTCCTGCGACGACTTGATCGATTCGAACAGGGCCTCGGGGGCTGCGGCAAAGCTCGTCAGCGCATCCGCGTCCAGCACCAGATGGCGCTGCGCGGTGAGCGCGGTGTGAACCAGATCGCATGTGCGCTCACCGATGCCAGCGCCGGGGCCGATGATGCAGGTGTTGTAACGCTTGTCGCCGAGCAGCTCGCCGAACTCGATCGCGGTGTCGACGGGGCGAACCATCACCGCAGTCAGCGCGCCCGCATTGATCGCGAGCGCATCGCGCGGGCTCGCCAGCGTCACAAGGCCCGCACCGGCGCGCAGCGCTGCCCGCGCGGCGAGCCGTGCAGCGCCGGTCGCGGCTATGTCGCCGGACACCGCCAGCACGTGACCCCGCACGTATTTGTGGCCGTCGATGCGCGGCACCGGAAAGGCCGCGCCCCAGAGATCCGGGTCGTTCTCGAAGGTCTGCGGCGCGATCTCCTCCAGCACCTGCGCATCGATGCCGATGTCGGCAACGCGCACGCGGCCGCAGTGCATGCGCCCGGGCAAGAGCAGATGCGCCGGCTTCTTGCGGAAGAAGGTGACGGTTTCGGTAGCGTTCACCGCCGTCCCCATCATGGCCGCGCTGGTGCCGTTGATGCCGCTCGGCAGGTCGACGGCGAGCACCGGGGCACCATTGGCGTTGATCGCCTCGATCATCTCGCGCGCCTCGCCCTCCACCATGCGGCTGAGGCCGGCGCCGAACAGCGCATCGATGATCAGCGCCGGCTTGCCGATCGCCTGCGGATTGAACGGAAGCACCGGGTGCTTCC
>NZ_JAEMSD010000500.1:1409-4931 GCF_016462955.1 Bradyrhizobium sp.
CACGTGCGGCGGAGGCGGCATCGCCCTGGAGCAGGTCGCGCTCACACATCAGAATTACCGAGACCTCCCGCCCCTGGGCGGCGAGCTCGGCGGCGGCGACGAAGCCGTCCCCGCCATTGTTCCCGGGACCCGCCACGATCAGGATCGGTCCCTCCTCCACCAGCGCCTGGGCAGCCGCAGCGACTGCCTGGCCGGCGCTGAGCATCAGCTTGAAACCGGGCGTGCCGGCCGCGATCGAAAGCTGGTCGGCGCGCTGCATTTCGGCGTTGGTTAGAACTTCCATGCCTCTTCCTAGTACAAACGCCTCTTCAACAGGCATCTTTTGGGCCGATCCAACGATACGAACAGCCATCTGCACACATATTGAACCGTTTGCCTATTTCACAGTCTTCGGTATTTTGAGCAGATCGGCGGTCCTACTCAGAGATGCTCGTTAGAAGGCTGATAACGCTCCAATAATCAGGGGATTTGCAACTTGGCATAGACCCTGCTTTCGAGGAAGCCGCTTCGGTTCGTTGTGCTCACTGGCATCTTAGATGGTGGGGCCGGCCGTCGTTGCCGGGCTGGTCAGGGTCCGGCTTAGAGAAGACAAGATCGTGCGTTGAGAAATGCGCATCCTGACGAAGACGTTGCCATTTGATCGAGAGGCCGGGAGTCGCGCAGTGAAGAAAATCGAAGCCATCATCAAGCCATTTAAGCTCGACGAGGTGAAGGAAGCGCTGCAGGAGGTCGGCCTTCAGGGCATCACCGTGACCGAGGCCAAGGGCTTTGGCCGGCAGAAGGGTCACGCCGAACTCTACCGCGGCGCAGAATACATCGTCGACTTCCTGCCGAAGGTAAAAATCGAGATCGTGATCGGCGACGATCTGGTCGAGCGCGCCATCGATGCGATCCGCCGCGCCGCGCAAACCGGCCGCATCGGTGACGGCAAGATCTTCGTCTCCAATATCGAAGAGGCGATCCGCATCCGAACCGGCGAATCCGGGCTGGACGCTATCTGAGCCGGGTGCTATCCCGCATTTTGCGACACTCCGACTAGAAAGAAGGCTGCTTCGGCGGCCTGATTTCGTTTGTGCGGTCGCGCAAAACTCGCTCGAGCGAGAATAATTTTGCTCATCTGGAAACCGACCCGCAGAGCCAAAAGGGGTATGCATGAAGACCGCCAAAGACGTCCTGAAATCGATCAAGGACAACGACGTCAAGTACGTCGACCTGCGCTTCACCGATCCGCGCGGCAAGTGGCAGCATGTGACGTTCGACGTCAGCATGATCGATGAAGACATCTTCGCCGAAGGAACGATGTTCGACGGCTCTTCGATCGCCGGCTGGAAGGCGATCAACGAGTCCGACATGTGCCTGATGCCTGATCCGGTGACCGCGACGATCGATCCGTTCTTCGCCGAGACCACCATGGTCATCACCTGCGACGTGCTCGAGCCGACCACGGGCGAGCCCTACAACCGCGATCCCCGCGGCATCGCCAAGAAGGCCGAGGCCATGGTGAAGTCGATGGGCGTCGGCGATGCCGTGTTCGTCGGCCCCGAGGCCGAGTTCTTCGTGTTCGACGACGTGCGCTATTCGGCCGACCCCTACAAGACCGGTTTCCGCCTCGACTCCTCGGAGCTGCCGACCAACTCCGACACCGAATATGAGGGCGGCAATCTCGGCCATCGCATCCGCACCAAGGGCGGCTACTTCCCGGTGCCGCCGCAGGACTCCGTGCAGGACATGCGCTCGGAAATGCTCGGGGCCATGGCCAAGATGGGCGTCAAGGTCGAGAAGCATCACCACGAGGTCGCCTCCGCCCAGCACGAGCTCGGCATGAAGTTCGACACGCTGACGCTGATGGCCGACCACATGCAGATCTACAAGTACTGCATCCACCAGGTCGCGCACATCTACGGCAAGACCGCCACCTTCATGCCGAAGCCGATCTATGGCGACAACGGCTCGGGCATGCACGTGCACCAGTCGATCTGGAAGGAAGGCAAGCCGGTGTTCGCCGGCAACAAATATGCCGACCTGTCGGAGACCTGCCTGCACTACATCGGCGGCATCATCAAGCACGCCAAGGCGATCAACGCCTTCACCAACCCGTCGACCAACTCCTACAAGCGCCTGGTCCCGGGCTACGAGGCTCCCGTGCTGCTCGCCTACTCCGCGCGCAATCGCTCGGCCTCCTGCCGCATCCCCTACACTGCTTCGCCGAAGGCCAAGCGCGTCGAGGTGCGCTTCCCCGATCCGATGGCCAACCCCTATCTCGGCTTCGCCGCGATGCTGATGGCCGGCCTCGACGGCATCAAGAACAAGATCGATCCGGGTCCGGCGATGGACAAGGACCTCTACGACCTGCCGAAGGAAGAGCTGAAGCAGATCCCGACGGTGTGCGGCTCGCTTCGCGAGGCGCTGGAAAACCTCGACAAGGACCGCGCCTTCCTCAAGGCCGGCGGCGTGTTCGACGACGACTTCATCGACGCTTACATCGAGCTGAAGATGACCGAAGTCGCCCGTTTCGAGATGACCCCGCATCCGGTCGAGTTCGAGATGTACTATTCGGGCTGATCGGCCCGAACTGTCTGCGACAAGCAAAAGGCGCTTCCGAAAGGAGGCGCCTTTTCGTTTCGAGACGAAGACAGTTGCGACTTTGCGTCGCCGAGCTCGAGTTGCCCGCGAAAATTCCGGGCGATGAACTCTCACGAGCCGCAGAGCGCTCAGCAATCGCTGCGAAGGTTCTTGCCTCCGCAACCAGAGCGGCCGCGCCATCAGATTTCGTTCTCCATTCGACTCCAATTCGTTCTCAAAGAACAAATCAGGGCCGCAAAAACGTCTCGGACCAATTCCTACTGATTGGTTATTCCGCGCGAGATTGCAAAGGCGCACGTCGCGGCGTTCCCTTGGTGACGCAGCGGAACGCCAACTCTAAGCCGCCGCCTTCTGCCGCATGACCAAGGCTTCGCCGAAGGCCTCGAACAGCTTGCGGTTGATGGGATTGTGCTGCGGATCGTACTCCGCATGCCATTGCACCCCGAGCGCGAAGGTCGGCGCTTCGGAGATGCGAATCGCCTCGATGGTGCCGTCCTCGGCGATGCCCTCGATCAGCACGCGCTTGCCGGGCTCGAGAATGCCCTGGCCGTGCAGCGAATTGACCCGGATCTTCTCGCAGCCCAAAATCTTCGCGAACGCGCCGCCCGGCGTCAGGTCGACGTCGTGACGGTCGGCGAACACCACGGTCGGATCGGGATGGATCTCGCCGTTCTCGAGCCGGGGCATGCGGTGGTTCATGCGGCCGGGAATCTCGCGGATCTCGGGATGCAGGGAGCCGCCGACGACTCCACACGAGACTAGCCTCTAATGGTCGTCGGCATGCTCGCGAGCTACACTTCGCTACACGGCAACGCCAGATCGTAGCTTCACGGACGTGACTTTTCGCTCTGCATCAGGGGAGATGAGGTATCTGCAAAACGAGAAACATGCCTCTTTTCTTTGGTGTATGTACTACGCAGGCACTTCAGAGTGGAGATG
>NZ_JAEMSD010000077.1 GCF_016462955.1 Bradyrhizobium sp.
CATGACGACCTCACGATCGCCCCTTAAGGATGAGCCGGGATGAGCGACACATACGCCATTTCCGAATTTCGGCAAAGCGGAATATTTTCGCGACGACGGGTTGACACCGGCGCGAAACACCGAGCTTCCCGGTGTCATTCCGCGGCGCCGAAAAGCGGCGAGCCCGGAATCCATTTAACCGCCTGTCGTGCGGCTTGATGGATTCCGGGTTCGATGCTGCGCATCGCCTCGGAATGACAGGGGGGAGAGTGTCACCCCTTGCGCGGCGCAGGCGTTCCATCCGCCATCGTCGTCATGCCCTTGCGCTCGACGATCATCCCATAGGCCTGCGGCTGGCGATGGACGTCGAAATTGAAGGTGGTGCGCTTGTAGGAATTGCAGAGATCGAGATCGCAGCGGGCGAACGCGATCTCGTCGCCCTTGGTCGTGCATCGCGCGACGATCTCGCCCGAGGGCGCGACGATGCAGCTGCCGCCGATGTGATCGACGCCCTCCTCGATGCCGGCCTTGGCAACGCCGACCACGAAGGTCCCGTTCTGGTACGCACCGGACTGCATCACCAGGTGGTTGTGGAACAGCGAGAGATCGTCATGCTCCGGCGCGGGCGGATTGTGCACCGGCGTGTTGTAGCCGATCATCACCATCTCGACGCCCTGCAGGCCCATCACCCGATAGGTCTCGCTCCAGCGCCGGTCGTTGCAGATCGCCATCCCCATCACGCCGCCGAAGGCATCGACGACGCCGAAGCCATTGCCCGGCTCGAAGTACCGCTTCTCCAGATGCTGAAACTCGCGCCACGGTTCGTGCTCGGCATGACCCGGCAGATGGACCTTGCGATATTTCAGGACGATCGCGCCGCCCTTGTCGACGAGAATGGACGTGTTGTAGCGCCTGACGATGCCCGCCTCGACCACGAGCTCGGCATAGCCGAGGCAGAAGCCGATCCCGAGCTCGCGGCCGAGATCGAACAACGCCTGCGTGTCGGGGCCCGGCATCTCGCGCTCGAAAAAGCCGTCGATCTCGGCCTGATCCTCGAAGTACCAGCGTGGAAAGAACGTGGTCAACGCGAGCTCGGGATAGACGATCAAGTCGCAGCCGTTCGCGTGCGCCTGGCGCATCAGCGCCTTCAGCCGCGTCACCACCTCCGCCCTCGTCTCGCGCCTTGCAACAGGACCGAGCTGACCGGCCGCAACAGTCACGAATCTCGCCACGTGTTCTCCCTCATCACCCCAATGCGTCGAGCCTACCGAGCAGTCCAACGGACGCATAGGCCGCTCCGCCCTTCGTCGCGGACGGCCCAATCAAATTCCGTGCCGCCGGTATAATCCTGCGTCAGTCGCGCCGCCTTTCGGAACTTTCGTTGCCAAACTGCAACGGTTCCCCACGGTCTGAAGCTGGACAAAACAAACTCCCATTCCGGCCACGAACCCCTCTCACAAGGCCGTGAGACTAGCAGGGGAACCACCAGGATGCGTGCACAACGCGTATGGAAAGTGAATGGAGCGGCCAGCGTCGGGCAGCTTCAGTCGAAACTGGATGATCTGAACAAGCGCCTTGGCGAGCTCGAGAGCCGGCACCCGGACAGCAGCAAGCTGGAAGAACTGAAATCGGGTGCGCTCAGCCTGTCGCGAGAAATCGACGACATCCGCTGTGCCGAGGCTACCGCGGCCCTGAGCGAGTTGTTGCGGAAGTAGTCGACGAGGCCATTCAGCTTCGCCGGGGAACCAATGTCCCTCGCCGCCATTTCCATGCTCAGCATGGAGTAAAATCATGACCAGGCACCCCACGCGCGCCGATGCCGCACGCGGCGCCGTATCCACGCTGGTCCCGTGCGCGACGGCAGCCATCGCCATCGTGCCCGTTCGCGCTGTGAGGGATTTCGCATGACATCCGATCCCGAGGAATCGGTGAGGCTGCAGGGCTACGGCGAGATGACGTTGCGCACCGCCGTCGAGACCTTGATGCTGCTCGCGCCGCCCGAACGATACGAGGCCGCGATCTTCCGCGTCCGCGACGGCGTGCGTCTCGCGCAAAGCGAGATCGCCGAGCTCGCCTCGAACTGGGGCATCGAACCGACGCCGAAGGTGCGATCGCCGAAACTGGTCCCGGGGCAGCACTGGCCGGACATCGTGCGCGGCATGGTGCGCGAGGCCCCGCTGCCGGCGCTGATAGTGGCGTTCCTGGTCGGGGTGGTGGTGGCGCGGCGATGACGCTCCGCGATCAAGGAGCGCAATCTTTCCTCCGCCCCTAGCAGCATACCCGGCCGCCGCAGCAGCCGAATATGCGGCCGCGGACAGTCTCAGTGATGCATCTTCTTTGCACGTGCCGGCGGCAGCAGCACCGTATCGATCACGTGAATCACACCGTTGGACGCCTCAATGTCGGGCTGGATGACGTGCGCGTCATTGACGCGGACACCGAAACGGCCGTCGACGCTGACGGGCTGACCTTGAACGGTTGCGACGTTCAGCGACTTGCCGGCGACGTCGGCCGCCTTCACGCGGCCCGGAATGACGTGGTACTTCAGCACGGCCGCGAGCTTGGCCTTGTTCTTCAACAGCGATTCGACCGTTCCGGGCGGCAGCTTGGCGAAGGCGGCATCGTTTGGCGCGAACACCGTAAACGGGCCCTTGCTCTTGAGTGTCTTCACGAGACCGGCGGCTTTCACAGCCGTCACCAGCGTCTTGAACGAGCCGGCGGAAACCGCGGTATCCACGATGTCGGCGGCGCGCGCGACGGAAGGGCCAACCAGGCCGGCGAGCATGGCCGCGCCGGCCACGAGCGAACGAATTGCGGGCGTCATCAGGTTCTCCAGATGTGATTCAATGCATGCCAACGCGGTGGATGCGCCCGAGATGGCGCACCCATCGCCCGATCAGTTTCGATCAACCCATACGAAACGAAGCGCCGTGAAGGCCGGATCACCGTCCCGTTCGAAAATCCACCGGATGGGTCGATTTCCCCGACGATGAATTCAGCTCAGGGCCTTGATGACGAAGTCCTTGAGCCGCTGCGCCGGCAACGGAAGACGGTCGCGCTCGAGGATCGCAATCTCCGTGTCCTTGAGGTCGGGCATCGGCTTTCCGTCCACGACGTGGAGATCGGGGGGTACCATGTCCTTCGGGAGTACCGTCACGCCAAGCCGGGCGCGCACCGCTGCGAGCGTTCCTGCCAACGACCCGCAGGTGTACGCGACCCGCCACGATCGCTTGGCACGGTCGAGCGCCTCGGTAGCGCGCTTGCGATAGACGCAGGGCTTGGGCGAGACGGCCAGCGGCAGCACGCCTTGCCTGAGATCGACGCCGCCCGTGACCCAGACCAACGGTTCGCGCCAGACACGGGTGCCGGGAATCTCGATCGACCGCTCGCGCTTGATCAACGCCAGATCGAAGGCGCCTTTGCGGAAGCGCTCGACGAGATTCATCGTCAGATCGCAGGTCACTTCGAGATCGACCTGGGGATAGGCATGGGCAAACCGGGCAAGCACGTCGGGAAGATGGCGCGTTGCGAAATCCTCGGGCGCACCCAGGCGAACGAGGCCCCGCATCGCGGGCTCCTGGATGCGCGCAACCATTTCGTCGTTCAGATCCAGCATGCGCCGCGCATAGTCGAAGAATGTGTCGCCTTCCGGGGTCAACGTCACTGCTTGCGGCGACCGCTCGAGCAACTTGCCGCCGACCAATTGCTCGAGGCGGCGGATCTGCAGGGATATGGTCGACTGCTGCAAACCGAGCGCCAGTGCGGCGCGCGTGAAGTTTCCGAGCGAGACAATCGTCACGAAGGATCTGATCAAGTCGATGTCGAGGTTCAGGCGCGGCCGGGGCATCATCATTGCCATTTTTAATGATGACACTTGATACAATTAATTTCAGTAAACACCACCGAAAAGCTATGCAGCCCGTGCATTTCGTCCCAGGCAAATGGAGGTCCTTTGCTCGCGCTCGCCGTCCAGAACCTCGTCTCGCCCCCGGTGCTGTTCTTCGGCATCGGCCTCGGCGCATCCCTCGGCCGCTCGGACCTCTCCGTGCCGGAGGCCATTGCGCGCTTCCTCTCGCTCTATCTCCTGATCTCGATCGGCTTCCGGGGCGGCGCCGAGGTTGCCCACCAGGGCCTGACGCCGACGCTTGCACTGGCCCTGGTGGCGGGAGTCGTGTTGTCGGCCGGCTTGCCGTTCATCGCCTACGCCTTGCTGCGCTACGGAGCGGGCCTCGACCACATCAACGCCGCCGCGGTGGCCGCTTACTACGGATCGATATCGGCCGTGACGTTCGTTGCCGTCACCGGGGTGCTCACCCAGCTGGCGCTACCGTTTGACGGCTACATGATCGCAGTTGCAGCCGCGATGGAGACGCCTGCGATCTTCTCGGCGCTCGTCATCGCGCGCAGCGGGCAAGCAAGAACCGCGAGAGAACTATCCGGAGGATTCCTGCGCGAGATCGCACTCAACGGCTCGATCGTGGCGTTGCTCGGTGCATTTGCCGTGGGCTATCTCACCGGCGAGCGCGGCATGACCTCGCTCAAGCCCTTTCTGCTCGATGCATTCCCCGGCTTCCTGTGCGTGTTCCTGCTCGATATGGGTTTGATCGCCGGGCGCGGCCTCCGGGACGGGTGGAGATCGCTGTCTCCTGCCGTCGCAGGCTTCGCCTTGGTGATGCCGCTGATCGGCGCAGCGTTCGCGGCACTCTCCGCTTGGCTCATCGGCCTGTCGGCTGGCAGCACCGCTATCCTGATGACGTTAGGGGCATCCGCTTCCTACATCGCCGTGCCGGCTGCGATGCGGCTTGCGTTGCCCGCGGCAAATCCGGCGATCGCTCTCACGCTCTCGCTCGGCCTGACCTTTCCCTTCAACCTGATTCTGGGCATCCCGCTCTACATCGCCGCCGCCCGGATGATCGCAGATTGAGGACGGCATGCGGATGTATGGCGGATGCCGAGATCCGCTCTGCGAAGGTGAAGGCCTCCCGCCAACAGCGAGCTCTTCCGGCGACCGGCTTGTCGCTAGCTGTAGAAAATGCCTCCGTCCACATTGAGGGCCTGACCGGTCACGAACGCAGAATCATCCGACGCAAAGAATGCGACGGGACCGACGACATCCTCCGGCTGTCCAAGCCGGTGCAAGTCGGTGACCTTCTCGAAATAGGCGACGCGCTCGGGATCACGAAGATTGTTCATCCCCATCTCCGTGACGATGATGCCGGGGCATACGGCATTGACCGTGATGCCGTGGCCTCCGAACTCCATGGACGAGACGCGCGTGAAGCCGACCACGGCCGACTTCGATGCAGCGTAGTGGGACTGTCCGGGACCGCCCGTTCGGGCCGCCAGCGAAGCGATGTTGACGATCCGTCCGTATTTACGTTCCTTCATATGCGCCACCACGGCCTGGGTCATCTGGAAGACACCGCGCGTGTTGACGGCGAAGGTCTGATCCCAGGTGTCGGTCGTCAGTTCGTCGATGGTCGCCAGCCTGAGGATTCCCGCATTGTTGACGAGGACGTCGACGTGACCGAGACCCTGGACGGCCTCGGCCACGGCCCGCCTGCAATCGCCGACCACGCTGACGTCGCCGAGGACCGCTATGCAGCGGCGGCCGAGTTCCTTGACCTCCGCAACGGTCTCGAGAAGGACCTTCTCTTGCGCAGCGATGTCGGTCAGCGCGAGATCGTAGCCGCGCTTGGCTAGGCCGAGGGCTATCGCGCGGCCAATTCCGCGGCTTGCTCCGGTGACGATCGCATGTCGGGCCATGTTGCGTTCTCCCCTGTTGTTCCGATGAATGTTTCTTGACGATGTGAATGGATCAGACGCGAGCAGGCTTGCGGACGGGCAAGGTGTTCATGGCCTTCACGGTCTCCTCGAACGAGACAAGATTGGCGCCCGAACCCAGCCCCGTCGCGACGATCGCAGCCGTCGCGGTCGCAAGCCTGGCGCAGTCGAGCAGGTCCCAGTCGCGGGCCAGACCGGCGATAAAGCCGCCGGTGTAGGAATCGCCGCATCCCGAGGTGTCGCGGACCGCGACCTCGAACGCCGGCACGGTGAACTGGCGTCCGTCGCGCGTCATCACGAACGATCCTTCGGCGCCAAGAGAGATGGCGCAGGCCCCCGCGCCCCTCTCGATGAAGAACCGCGCGCACGCGGCAGGATCGTCGGTTCCGACCATCGCATTGGTCTCATCGATGCTCGGCATGAAGAAGTCGACATAGGGTAGCAGCGGCTCGACCAGCGCCAGCGTTTCACGCCGCGCCTGGATGAGATCGAGCGTCGTGGTGCAGCCGGCCGCCTTCGCCTCGCGCAGCAATGCGACGGACGGCGCTCCATCCATCGCAAGCAAGGAGCCGACCCCGCCGAGATGGAGAATTCTGCTTCGGCAGGCGGCGGTCTGCGTTTCGGGCGCGATGCGCCAGCGGGCGGACGCGCCCCTTGCGTGCATGACCGGACGCGAGCCGTCGGGCCTGATCGGCAGGATCGTGGCCGAGGTCGGACTGTCGGCCATCCGCTCCATCAGAGAGATGTCGATGCCTTCACGCTGCAGCGCGTTCAACATCCAGTCGGCCTTCTCGTCGGAGCCGACGGCGCCCACCGCGAGCGCCTTCAGACCGAGGCGCGCGCAAGGGACGACTGTTCCCCCGGCGGTGCCCGCGACCGCGAGCCGTATCTCTTCGATCAGCAAGCGGCCGCCACCGGGCGGAATTTCCGTCACCGGGACTCCCAGAATATCCAGAATATAAGTGCCGCAGACGCTGACGTCGTGAGAGTGAGCCATGGGTTCTCGCAGGATGGTGGTTTGATCGTGATCTAGCTCGAACGCTGGGGGATCTTGGGCGCGCCCTCGCTATCGCGCAGGCCGTATTGCCCCCATCGCTTCAAAATGCTGTCGATTTCCTCGTCCGGCAGCAGCGGAGGAGAACCAAGCTGAAGACAGCCGTGGTACTGCTTGGCGAGCACCTCGACCTCCACCGCGAGCCACATGGCCTTGCGCAAATTGGGGCCGACGGCGATCAACCCGTGATGTGCGAGCAGGCAGGCGCGGCGATAGCGGAGCGCGTTCAGGGCTGCCTGCGACAGCTCCGCCGTGCCGTATTGAGCGTAGGGCGCGCAGGGAATGTCGTGTCCGCCGGCCGCGGCGATCATGTAGTGAATCGCGGGGATCGGGCGATTCATGATCGCAATGATCGTGCAGAAGATCGGATGGGCGTGAACCACGGCGCCAACCTCCGGCTTCGACTTCAGGATGTCGAGGTGAAAGCGCCATTCCGTCGACGGAACATTGCCGGCCGGCGCGGTCCACGAGCCATCCCACTTCATCGCCACGATGTCTTCGGGCTTCATGCGGTCGTAGGGAAGACCGGACGGCGTCAGCAGGATGCCGTCATCGGTCCGAACGCTGATGTTTCCGGACGTGCCCTGGTTGATGCCTTGTGCCGCCATCTCGCGGCACGCGTCGATGACGGATTGACGGAGTTCGAGCTCTGCTTCGCGGCCGGTCATACCCTGCTCCTACCCTCGTTCATGCACCTGCTCCGAGCTGGACCTGGCGGTCGACCAACAGCCAGGTGGCTCGCGCGGTCGCCAGCACCTCCTGCTCCGCATCGAGCAAGGCGCTTTCGGCAAAGAGCTTGCGACCTTCCCGCCCGGTCGGCCACGCCACCACCACGCATCGATCTCCGGGACGCGGCAAGCGATCGATCCGCGCGGCCATGCGTCCGAGCAGGGCTGTCTCGTCACCATTCAGTCCGAGGTGACTGGCGGCCACGCTGCAATAGCCGGTCGGGCAATCGAGGGCGGCCCAGACGAATTCGGGCGCGACACGACCGTCCTCGCCGGACAGATCGCCATGGGGCACCCAGGACGCCGCGAACACGACGGGCTTGCCCGGGACGGCCCCCGCCTGCAGCGGACCTGCGAAGATCCGGAGACCGTCGCCATGACCACGTGCGGGACCGCAGACGAAGCATCCCGGAAGGTCGTGGGTCTGTTCGTCGTAGGGCGTTCTGCCGACCGCCTCTTCGGCCGCCGCGTAGCTGACCCTGGGAACGTCCGTCACATCGACGCTTGTTGCACGCGCGGTCGCGAGCAGCCTGTCGCTTTCGTGTAACTCAATCCCGCCGTCGCTGCTCGTCAGCACGTCGAGCGGCCGCTCCAGCGGCGGCGGGGCGCGCAACGTCACTTCGGCGTCGCCGACGATGTGCCTTGCGAGACATCCGCATACATAACCTCCGTTGCCGGAGTTGGGCGGGCCTCGAAAGCGTCTGTCGATGACCAACGATGCCATGGCAGTTCTCGTGCGCAGCGCTCAGCGTCCCATCGCGAAGAACTCGTCGTTCGGACGCATGCTGGTGACGTTGGCAAGGCGGTTCGACATGCCGAAGAAGGCTGCGATGGCCGCAATGTCCCAGACGTCTTCCTCGGTGAATCCATGCCCCTTGAGATCGACGATGTCGGAATCGTCCACCTCATAGGCGCGTGCCGAGACCTTCATCGCGAAATCGAGCATCGCCCTCTGCCGGGGAGTGATATCGGCCTTGCGGTAATTGACGGCGACCTGGTCCGCGATCAGCGGATTCTTCGCGCGCACGCGCAGGATGGCGCCGTGCGCGACGACGCAATACTGGCATTGATTGGCGCTGCTGGTCGCGACCACGATCATCTCGCGCTCGGCCTTGGTGATCGGCCCGGGCTTGTCCATCAGAGCATCGTGGTAGGCGAAGAACGCCCGGAACTCGTCAGGACGATGCGCCAGTGTCAGGAAGACGTTGGGGACGAAGCCGGACTTCTCCTGAACCGCCTCGATCCGCGAGCGGATATCCTGCGGCAGGGTTGCGATGTCGGGGACGGGAAAGCGGCTGATGGCGGGCGCAGACATGTTCCAAGCTCCTGTTAGACTGCCGCGAGCGCGACGAGCGTTTCCTGATAGGCCTCGAACGCATCACGCCGATCGGCGGCGTGCGGCTCGACTCGCACGAGGCAGGTATGGGCCGAGCAGCCCTGGCCGAATTGAGACGTGCCGATATCGAGCGTGAGCACGTTCGGATTGCCCGCGACCTCGAGGCCGCTGTTGCCGGTCGGTGTAAACCAGGCACCGGTCGGAAGCACGAGCACACCTTGACAAACCCTGTCGGTGATCTCCGCCGTCGCAAGGCACTCGCCACGGCTATTCCAGATGCGGATGGTCTGGCCATCTTCGATGCCGAGAATAGCCGCGTCACCAGGATGAAGACGAGCCTGTTCGCGGCCATTGCGCTTCATGGCCCGGCTCGATGCGCCGGTTTCGAGCTGACTGTGAAGACGGCCAGCCGGCTGGTGCGAAATGAGGTGCATCTGGCCGGCGTCGGCGGCGTTGCCGAGCCATTCAGCCGGCTCGATCCAGGCGGGATGCGAGCGGCAGTCGGCATAGTCCAGCCTGGCCAGGGTCTCGCTGCCGAGCACGATCTTTCCGCTCTCGGTCTTGAGCGGGTGCACCTCCGGCTTGCTTCGAAAGTCGGCCAAGTAGGTATGGTCTGACTCGACCGGGCAGCGGGCATAGCCGGCGTCCCAGAACGCGTCGAAATCCGGCATCTCAAAGCCGATGCGCTGCGAGGCATCGCTGCGGCAGGCTTCGTAGAGATGGCGGACCCAGCCCATCTCGTCCCGGCCTTCGTTAAACCGATCGGCCACCCCGAGCTTGCCTGCGATCGCGTCGAAGATCGCGAAGTCGGAGCGGGAGTCGCCCAGCGGCTCGATGGCCTGCTTCATCGCCAGGATGAAGTCGGAGCGCCTGTTGCCGGCAAGATCGTTGCGCTCGATCGACGTCGTGGCCGGCAGCACGATGTCGGCGCGCTGGGCCGTCGCGGTAAACATCGGGTCCTGCACGATGATCGTCTCGGGCCTCGTCCAGGCTTCCGACAGCCGGTTGAGGTCCTGATGATGGTGGTAGGGATTGCCGCCCGCCCAATAGACCATCCGCGTATCCGGATAGGTGCGGACCTCGCCTTCATAGCTGAACGACCCGCCGGGATTGAGCAGCATGTCGCTGATCCGCGCCACCGGAATGAAGCTGTCGATCGGCCTCGTCAGCTGCGAAATGGCGGGAGACTTGCCGAGGTTGATCGGAGCCCCGACGCCGCCGAGGGACGCGTAGCCGTAGCCGACGCCGCCGCCCGGCAATCCGATCTGGCCGACCACCGATGCGAGTCCGAGCGCCGCCCAGAACGGCTGTTCGCCGTGATGGGCGCGCTGCAGGCTCCAGCTCACCGTCAGCATGCTCCGCGTGTCGACAAGGCGCCTCGCCAGTGTCGCGATCCGGTCCGCATCGAGGCCGCAGATGTTCGCGGCCCACGCGGCGTCCTTGCGCGCACCATCCGTCTTGCCTTCGAGATAGCCGAGCAGGCGGTCCGCCCCGCTGGTGCAGCGCGCGAGGAAATCGGCATCGTGACGCCCCGCCTTCACGATCTCGCCGGCAAGGCCGAGCATCAGCGCCGTGTCCGTGTTCGGCCGGATCGGCCACCATTCGGCATCGACCCAGTCGGGCAGATCATCCTTCAGCGGCGAGACGTGGATGATCTTGACCCCGCGTTCGACGATCTGCCTGAGATAGGTCTCGAGTCGATGGCTGCCGATGCCTCCGGCCTCGTTCTGCGCGGTTCGCGGCGACAGAGCGCCGAACACCACCAGCGTCTCGGTGTGCTGCGCGATGGTGTCGAGCGTATTGGCGCGGCCGCCGCATGCATCGTCGTTGCCGAGCGAATGCCGCAGGATCACGGGACCCGCCGCGATGGAATAGGTGTCGACGTGCCTGGTGAAGCCGCCAACGAGATTGAGCATGCGCTTCAGCAGCGAAGACGCATGATGCAGGCGGCCGGAATTAGTCCAGCCATAGGAGCCCGCGAAGATCGACGCGTTGCCGAACGTGCCCGCCACGCGGCGCACTTCGTCTGCGACCAGCGTCGTCGCCTCGTCCCAGCTGACCGCCACGAATTTCTCGCGGCCACGTCCGCGGCGATCGCTCTTCTCGCGCTTGTCGAGCCAGCCCGAGCGAACCATCGGCCGCAGCACGCGCCGCTCGGGATTGGCCCATTCGGCGATGGAATGGATGATCGGGGACGGCGCCGGGTCGTGCTCGAACGGCTCGACGCCGACGATGCGATTATCCTCGACGAGGATCGTGTAGGCACCCCAATGGCTGCAATGCGGGACCCGCTTGATCCTGCTCATGCGTCGACCGCTCCAAGCTCGCGACGCATCTGCGCGGCGAATTCCGGATAGGTCTCGGCGAGTTCGTCGAACACGCGGCCGCGGAGCAGGTCCAGCGTCGGTCGGTCTGGGAGCTGGGTCTGCCGCGGCTCGGCGTCATGCGCAAACTGAAAGCCGGTCGCCTGCTTGATCTCGGCGAGATCGTGCCCGGGGTGAACGCTCTCGAGTTCGAATCCCGGCCGCGTCTTGTCGAAGCGAAAGAGACCCTTGCCGGTCAGGAGAGCAACGGGCCCGCCGCTGCGAAACACTCCCTCGGGACTGACGCCAGGGGCACTGATGAAGTCCACCTTCTCGACGAAAACGCGCGGCGTATGCTCTTCGCGGAACAGGATGACGCGCGGCACGACGAAGTAGAGATAGGCCGACCCGAACGAGCCGGGCCAGCGCACGCTGGAGCGCGGATAATCGCCGGTGCCGACGAGGTTCACGTTGCCGAGGCCGTCGATCTGGCCGCCACCGAGGAAGAATGCGTCGATCCGGCCTTGACCTGCACAATCGAACAGCTCGGCCGAACCGTTGGTGAAGAAATTATGCTCGACAGAACCGAGGATGGAAATGCGTGGACCGACGGTGCCGTCCGCCTCCTTCATGGCCCGCAGCAGCATCGCGCCGGCGGCGGGAATCGGAGATGAGGCGCCTACGGCCACGTGCCTGACACCGTCGAGCAGCCGCGCGATCGTGCAGATCAGCACTTCGCGGGGGAGGACATCGGCCATCACGCGGGCTCCATCTGCGCCTGCGCCATATAGGCGGAGAAGCCGTCCGCCGTTCGCGCGGCCTTCGCATAACGTGCGATCTCTGCGCTGTCGGCCGGATACTCGCCCCACAAACCGTAGGGCCATGCGCCCTTCGGAGCGCGCGCGACGGCCGTGACGTAGAGCGCCGGCAGCACGCCGGCAGCACTCATCTCGTCAGCAAGCAGGTTTTCCTCGACGATGCGCTCCACCGTGACGAAAACGGTGTGGGAGGCGTAGGCCATGGCGGCAAGCTCGCGACGCCGCCCGATCCAGACATTGCCGAAGCGATCAGCCATCGGCACATGGAAGATCGTGACGTCCGGCTTGATGGCGGGAATCAGCACGATCGGATCGCCGCCGTCCGCCAGCGGATTGTCGATCACGCGCCAATCGTCACGATGGCGGAGCAGATCCGTTCCGATCAACCCCCGGAGCGGCATGAAAGGGCTGCCCTTCTGCGCCGCCACCAGGCCGGCATGGATGGCAGGGCACGTCGCATCCTTCAATCGAACCGCGCCTTCCTTGACGGCGGCGTTGAAGCGGGGCGCTCCACCCGCTTCGCCCAGCGAGACGGCGCTGGTTTCCACCGTCCGGACCAGACCTGCGCCGATGAGCTGGTCGACCTGCAATCCGCCGGTGGGCACGCAGACGAGATCGAGATCGCCCGCGCCATGCTCGATGATGGGCCGCGTCATGGCCATGGAGACGCCGGCGTAGTCGACCGGCAGCGCCACGCGCATGCCCGGCTCGATGTGCTTCGCCATTGCGCGAGGCTCGCTCAACACCATCATCCTCCCTGCGATATGTTCTATATTATAGAACGCTATTCCACATTTATGTTAGGCGGATCGGGACGACCCTGTCAATCTGGCTTCACGGATGGAGCCTTTGTTTGCAGGGGATCGAGCCTCCGCGGGGATCACAGCGGCGCGCCACTGCACCGCGATCGGGTGTCTCGACTTGACAAGAGGGCCCGCTGGGCCAACAATAATTGGAATAGCGTTCTACAATATAGAACAATTTGGGAGGAGAGAATGGGTGAGCCCGCGGCTCTGCGCGCAATGCGCTCCGGCGATGCGAACGCTCGGACGCCACCGACCGGCCGCCTCCGGGAACGCGACGCCATCGGATCGAGCATCGCCGTCCGCGACGCGGTGAAGAGATACGGCAGCTTCCACGCGGTCGACCGCATCAGCATCGACATCGAGCCCGGCGAGTTCATCACGCTGCTTGGCCCTTCCGGCAGCGGGAAGACGACGTTGCTCAACCTCGTGGCCGGCTTCCAGAGCCTCGACAGCGGCGAAATCCTCGTCGACGGCAAGCCTGTCCACAACGTGCCCACGCACAAGCGTGGCTTCGGCATGGTGTTCCAGAGCTACGCGCTGTTTCCCAACATGACGGTCAGCCAGAACGTCGCGTTTCCGCTTCGCATGGCGGGCGTCGACCGGGCGACCGCGGAGCGTCGTGTCGCCGAAACGCTGGAGATCATGCGGCTGACGGAGCATGCCGCGAAGTCTCCTTCGCAAATGTCCGGCGGGCAGCAGCAGCGCGTCGCCATCGCTCGCGCGATCGTCAGAAGGCCCAAGGTCGTGCTGATGGACGAACCCCTCAGCGCCCTGGACCGGCGGCTGCGCGAGCAGATCCAGATCGAGATCCGCGATCTTCACCGAACCATCGGCAGCACAATCCTGTTCGTCACCCATGACCAGGGCGAAGCCCTGACCATGAGCGACCGCATCGCGGTGCTCAACGCCGGCAAGATCGTTCAGATCGGCCGCCCGGTGGACATCTATCGGCATCCGAGCGACCGCTTCGTCGCCTCGTTCGTCGGCGAGAGCAACCTGATCGAGGCAGAGATTCTGCAAAAGCGCGGCTCGACACTCACGATGAAGAGCCGTGCAGGATACGTGTTCAGCGCGGAAAGCCGGGACACGATCGACGTCGGGCGCGCAACCGTGCTTGTGCGTCCGGAACGCATCGCCGTATCGAATGAGCCCACCGCGAATTCCACGCCTGTCAACGTTACCTCTGCGATCTTCCTCGGCGAGATCCTGCGGATCGAGGCGCAGATGGAAGGCGGGGAGCCGCTCCTGATCAGGTGCACCGACATGGCTGACCGGCCGCTGCCGACCGTCGGCGATCGTCTGCACGTGAGCTGGGGCGCCGCCGACTGCTGGGTGCTTGCATGACCTCGGCATCGATCGGCGCCCAGGCGGATCGTCCGGCGGATCTCGACCTCGTCAGGAGATTGAAGGATCCCGCGCTGCTGCTCCTGCCCGCGCTCGCCTTCCTGGCGTTCATTTACCTCCTGCCCTTGATCGATCTCATCCGGATCAGCGTGAGCGGGCCGTCGTGGTCGTCCTACTTCGAGCGGGTGTTCGCCATACCGCTCTATTGGGATTCGCTCGTCCGCACGATGCAGATCTCGGTCATGGTCGCGGTCCTCTGCCTGCTGTTCGGATATCCGACGGCGCTGCTCATTCACCGCAGCCGCGGCATTACGCAGGCCCTTATCGCAACCGCGATCGTGCTGCCCTATTTCATCGCCATCCTGATCCGGACCTACGCCTGGATGGTCCTGCTCGGTCGCAACGGGCCGATCAACAAGCTGCTGGTTTCGATCGGAATATTGAGCGAGCCCGCACAACTTCTCTTCAATCGCGGCACGGTGCTTCTCGGCATGACCGCGGTGCTACTGCCGCTGATGGTGCTGACGATCTATTCCAGCGTGGCGCGCCTCGATCAAAGCCTGACCCGCGCGGCGCTCGCCAGCGGCGCCGGGCCCATTGCCGCGTTCTGGCGCGTGTTGCTGCCGCTGACCCTGCCCGGCATTGGCGCCGGCTTCCTGCTGGTCTTCGTCGCCGCGATCGGCTTCTTCATAACGCCCACGCTGCTCGGAGGACCCGGCGACCAGATGTTCGCCATGCATATCACGCAGCAGGCAGACTCGGTCACGTCGGAAGGATTCCTGCAAGCCTTGGGCGTGGTGCTGCTGACGATCACACTGGCGGTGGTCGCGGTGGCCGGACGTTTCCTCGGCTTCGAATTCATCTGGGGCGGCCGCAAGCTCACCGAGGCCACACCAACGACGACCGACCGCCGCGCCGCCGATGCCGGCCGCCGCAGTATCGGCACCTCCGCTGCCGACGTGATCGGCTGGCCGCTTCTGAGGCTGTTCGGGCGGCTGCCGGCGAGTTTCGGGACCTGGACCGTTGGTCTCATGGGCGGTCTGGTCATTGCCATTCTCATCCTGCCGATCATCGTGGTGATGATCATTTCCTTCAGCAGCGCGAGCTATCTGACTTTCCCGCCGCCGGGCTTCTCGCTGCGCTGGTACGAGCAGTTCTTCTCCGATTCGAACTGGATGCGGGCGTTCTGGACATCCCTGGTCGTCGCTGCGATGTCGGCGGGAATCGCGATCGTGCTGGGCGCGTCGGCCGCTCTCGGCATCGTCAGGAGCAGCATCCGCGGCAAGTCTACCATCATGCTGCTTCTCGTAAGTCCGATCATCGTCCCTCCGGTCGTGCTCGGCCTGTCGCTCTACAGCTTGTTCCTGCGCTTCGATATGGTCGGCTCCATCTTCGGCCTCGCCGCGGCGCATGCGATCGGCGGCCTTCCTCTCGTCGTGGTGATCCTGTGCGCATCGCTTCAGGGCGTCGACGCCAGGCTCGAGCAGGCCGCGGCCGTCCATGGCGCATCGTCCCTGACGGTGTTTCGCCTGGTGACGTTGCCGGCCATCATGCCGGGCCTGGCTGCCGCGACATTCTTCGCCTTCCTGCACTCGTTCGACGAACTGGTGCTGACGCTGTTCCTGTCGAGCGCGGAGCTGAAGACGCTCCCGCTCATGTTGTGGGGTGACGTCAACTACCGGCTCAATCCGGTGCTGGCCGTGGTCTCGACGCTGGAGGTGCTTCTGGTGGTCGTAGGGCTCGTCCTTGCCCGACCCGTTCTCGCCACGTCACGGAAGGCGACGTGACGCAGATCAATTTCAACTGGAGGAAAGAAAAATGCTGGGAATGAAACACTGGCGACTGTCGGCTTCCGTATTGGCCTCAGCCCTGCTCGTCGCGATGGGAACGGGTCTGGCTCAAGCGCAGAGCAACGTCGTGATCATGCAGGATCCGGGCGGCGGGTATGGCGATGCATTGCGCAAGGTCATGTACGACCCGTTCGAGAAGGAGACCGGCATCAAGGTGGTCACCGTCCAGGAGGCCCGTAGCGGCCCGCGCATCAAAGCTCAGGCCGAGGCCGGCAAGGCGCAATGGGACCTGACGTTCATCTTCGACCAGGAGACGAAGCTGCTTGGTGACTGCTGCCTGGCCGACATCGACTATTCCAAGCTGTCCGACGGGGCGAAGCAAACGCTGGCAGCGATGCCGGACAACCTGAAGCGCAAGAAGGGCGTGGCGCTGCAGGTGATCGGCGTCGGCCTCGTCTACAACAAGGACAAGTACAAGGGCGAGAACGTACCGACCACCTGGGCTGACTTCTGGGACGTGAAGAAGTTTCCCGGCCGGCGCTGCATGCCCGCCTGGCCGCGTTTCGTGTTCGAAGCGGCGCTGATGGCCGACGGCGTCGAGAAGAGCAAACTCTACCCGATCGACATGGAGCGGGCGCTGAAGAAGGTCAAGGAGATCAAGCCGCACATTGCCAAATGGTGGACGACATCGGCACAGCCGCCGCAGCTTCTCCTCGACGGCGAGGCTGACATGTGCATGGCCTACACCGGCTCGATGAGCAAGCTCGCTTTGGAGGGCGCTCCGATCGAACTGACCTTCAACCAGGGCTTCATCTACTACGACTTCTTCTCGATCCCGAAGGGAGCGCCGAACTACGACAACGCGCTGAAACTGCTGTCCTGGCGGCTCGAGCCCAAGCGCGCGGCGCAGCTCACCTCGACCTTCCCGGTCGCCCTACCCTCCAAGGTCGTGTTCGAGGCCGCGACCGACAAGAAGCTCGCCCGCTACTGGGCCAACAACCCGGACAACGTCTCGAAAGCGATCGAATGGAGCCCGGATTATTGGGGCGCTGCTTCACCGGCCGGGAAATCCACCAACGAAGAGTACGGGCAGGAGAAGCTCAACGCCTTGCTCGCCCAGTAAGCAGGCCGATCGGCCCCGATCCGGAAGGACCGGGGCCGATTCCACGCCCGGGCTATTGCCGTTTGCGCGTCCATGCTAGATCGAGTGAAAGATCATTCTATTTTGGCTGGTGGATGGATAAGGCTTTTATCAAGGGACTGCGTCTCCTGGAAGCACTTGCTCTGAGCGAGCAGCCCCGCGGGGTCACGGACCTCGCGAGCGAGCTGAAGCTCACCAAGAGCAACGTGCATCGGCTCCTGATGACTTTGCAGTCTCAAGGCTATGTGCGCCAGATCCCCCCGCACAGCACCTACGAGCTCACCACCAAGATCTGGGCGCTCGGCAGCCATGTCATCCACCGGATGGATCTCATCAACGTCGCGCGACCGGCAATGACGAAGCTTGCCGAGATCACCGGCGAGACCATTCACTTGTCAGTGCTCGAAGACACCGACGTTGTCTACGTCGACAAGATCGAAAGCGCCCACCATATCCGCGCCCATACGAGCGTAGGCATGCGCGCACCCGCTTTCACCATGGCGACGGGGAAGGCGATGCTCGCACATATGCCTGATGACTATTTGGAGAGATTCCGGCCACATTTTAGGCGTTACACCGACGCAACGCGGACGACGATCAAGGAGCTACGGGAGGACATCGAACTTGCACGCGCGCAGGGCTACTCCTCCGTGCTGCATGGCGAGTGGCGCGAGGGCATCGCGGCCTGCGCCTGCGCGATCCTCGGCCGTTCCGGGGAGCTGGTGGGAGCGATTGGCATGTCCGGTCCCGACAGCCGCATCAAGCGCAAGCAGATCAAAGAATATTCGGTTCACGTGATGGAGGCAGCCCGAGCTATCGGCGCGGCCCTCGGTTATTCCAATCGACTGGCGGCATACCCCGCCCTGAGAGCCGATCCTCCGCCTCCATATCAATCGCGCCGCGTTCCCTGATTTTGCCGCTCAAGACGCCACCTGACCCGACCTGCCATCGCTCGCCGCCGGACTTGAAGCGATGGACGTCATTGCTGCCGCCGGCCGCGGCAAATCGACGGCTTGCGCTCCAACTCGGCACTGGGCAAATCAGCAGCAGATTTTCATGTCCCGGAATTCGCTGAACCCTACCTGCCCGTGATATCGGTGCGTGTGGCTGGACCGTAGCCGTCCCTTGCGGGAAGTTGCAGACACCACGAGGCTGTTTCAGAACCTATCACGGGGGATTCCACACCGATGCAGTTTGATGACGTCATCCTCGGCCGCCGGAGCATCCGCGGCTACAAACCTGATCCGGTCCCCAAAGCGCTGATCGCGGAAATCATTGGTCTGGCGATGCGCGCTCCGTCGTCGATGAACACCCAGCCCTGGAATTTCTACGTCGTATCCGGCGCACCGCTGGACCGGATCCGCGCCGGCAACACCGAACGGATGGTGGCGGGTATCCCGCAGTCGCGCGAGTTCCGCACCGGTCAGCCCTTTGCAGGCAAGCACCGTGACCGGCAGGTCGGCGTCGCCAAACAGTTGTTCTCCGCGATGGGCATCGCGCGCGACGACAAGGACCGGCGCCAGGACTGGGTCCTGCGCGGCTTCCGCCAATTCGACGCGCCGGTCTGCGTGATCATCACCTATGATCGTGTGCTCGACGGCAGCGACGATACACCTTTCGATTGCGGCGCGGTGGCCACTGCCCTGGTCAATGCCGCCTGGTCTCGCGGGCTGGGCGCCGTGAGCAACAGCCACGGCATCATGCAAAGCCCCGTG
>NZ_JAEMSD010000501.1:0-3413 GCF_016462955.1 Bradyrhizobium sp.
GTCCGCCTCGCTCGGCGCCACCGAGAAAGCCTCGGGCGGCGTCTTCCACAGCCCCTATCGCCTCGCGCGCGACCTCTGCCTGATGGCAGCGGCCGCGGCCGAGGTCGCCCCGATCGACACCGTCTACACCGACATCGACAATCTCGCCGGCCTCGAGCAGGAGACGCGCGCCGCGCGGCGCGACGGTTTTTCGGCCAAGGCGCTGATCCATCCCAAGCATGTCGACATCGTCAACGCGGCCTTCGCGCCAACGGAGGCCGAGCGCGCCTGGGCGGAGAAGGTGATCGCGGCGTTCGCGAGCAATCCCGATTCCGGCACGCTGCGGCTCGACGGCCAGATGATCGACAAGCCGCACCTTCGCGCCGCGAAAAAGATCCTCGGCGAGCCCTAGATCGGGACGCAACCTCGCAACGGTGAACATCTTGACACCAGTGAGCCCCGGCCTATTTTTCACGCCGAGAAGGAATCTTCTCACCCCTCAAAGTCAAAGGACCAACGCGACCGTCTGGAGAGACGATGATGCTCGATGAAAATCTGGCCCGCATTCGCGCGCACCGCAACAACATCCACCGCTACCGGCGCCTGCTGCGAACGAAGCTATCGGAGCTGGAACGGCATTTCATCGAAAGACGCCTCGCAGAAGAGCGCTCGTCGCTCGATGCCTTGACGGCGACGGCATTCCCGGTCGCGTTCCGCGCTTCCGCAGCGCAGGCCAATGCGATGGAGGTGTTGCAATGACCAATCAGCGCGACCTGCTCATTCGAGGCAGCGAAAAAGTCATAGTCCATTATGAGCTGCTTCTGGCCAGCGCGAAGAGCGAGCACGAGCGCGAGCTCTACCGCCAGCGCATCGAGCGTGAGAAGAGGCTGATCCGGGACCTGCAAGGCGAGCCGGATCGCCGCGCGGCCTGAGCTGGAAGATCGCAGGACCCTGGACGATGCGGCGGCATCGGCAGTGGGCTCCCTCCCCCGCTTGCGGGGGAGGGTTGGGGAGAGGGTTTCTCCGCGCTGGGATTACTGAGATTGACTGAGGATTTCCCTGTGCGGCGAAAGCCCTCACCCGCCGCGCTCTGCGAGCGCGGCGGCCTCTCCCGCAAGCGGGAGAGGCGGAGCAAGCCGGACGTGCCCGTGTAATTCATCTGCCATAGCAGGGAATGGAGCGATTCCGCGGCTCGTCTCCGCATTCGCTTCAGCGGACGAGGCGATTGGGGCCGGCGAGCGCACTGCTCGGTTGGTTCGCCGGCGCCACCTTCACATTGGCCGTGAAAGGCACACCGTTGCGCAGCAGCGTGAGCTTCACGTCCTCGCCGACGCGCGCTAGGCCGATCGTGTTGCGGAGCTGGGCGGCGGTGCGGATCGGGCGGTCGTCGGCTCTAGTGACGACATCCCCCTTGCGCAGGCCTGCCCTCTCTGCGGGCGAATCCGCGGCGATCTCCGCGATGACGGCGCCCTGAGTGAGTCCCTTGTTGATCGAGGGATGCAGGTCCTTCAGCGACACGCCGATGCGGCCGCGCTCGACACGGCCGCTCACGATGATCTGCTCCATCACCTTGCGGGCCATGTTGATGGGAATTGCAAAGCCGATGCCGACATTGCCGCCGGCGGGCGAGATGATCGCCGAGTTGATGCCTACGAGCTCGCCGCGCAGGCTGACAAGCGCACCGCCGGAATTGCCGGGATTGATCGCGGCATCGGTCTGGATGAAATCCTCATAGCCCTGCTTGCCAAGGCCGGTGCGCCCCAGCGCGCTGACGAGCCCCGAGGTCACGGTCTGCCCGAGGCCGAAGGGATTGCCGATCGCGAGCACGAAATCGCCGACCTCGAGCCCGTCGCTGTCGCCGAAGGCAAGCGCCTTGAGCCCGGCCGGGTTCTGGACCTGGAGCACGGCGATATCCGTGGGCGGATCGCGGCCGATCACCCTGGCGGAAAACTGCCGGCCGTCCTTGGTCGTGATCTGGACCGCGGACGTGCCTTCCACGACGTGATTGTTGGTCAGCACGTAGCCGCGCTGGGCATCGACGATCACGCCGGAGCCGGTGGCGTTGATCTCCTTCTCGATCTGCCGGGGAACGTCGAAGAACTCGCGGAACAGCGGATCGCGATAGAGCGGATTGTCCTCGCGCACGCGGCCGTGCACGGAGATGTTGACGACGGCCGGCGTCACCTGGCGCACCAGGGGCGCCAGCGTCGGCACCGGGCCGCCCGTCTTCGGATCTGCAATCTGGCCGGCGGCAGGCTGCGATGCCGTGAGCGTCAGCACCAGCAAGGTCAGCAACAGCAGACGCACAGCATTCATCATCGTCACCCTGCCGCTTCGCGTTGCGCGGATATGCGAGATTGTCGTTTTAGCCCTCGCCGCGTGATGCGACGATCCAGCCCTGCAGGGCCAGCAACGGGACGACCCAGGCCGCCGAGGCCTGGCCGACCAGCACGAGGCCGAGAACGGCTGGCGTGATCATCATGCCGCCTGCCTCTCGGCGGCGGCCCAGGGCCGCCGCAGCCGCATCGGCACGCCGCCGCCGCGCGGCGGATCGTCATTGTCGTTGTCGCCGTCGAGCTTGCGCAGCGCACCGAGAATGTCGACCAGCCTGACCGTGTGGCTCATGCCGGGAATCTCGCGCATGGCCGGGCAGGATTCGACCGCGTACATGTCGGACGCCCATGACGACAGGATGATGCGCTTCTCCGGCGCAGAGAGATCCTTCGCATTCAGGACCTCGGTCGGCGAGTCGTAATGAGCGGCGGGATGAAATAGCGGGTTGAGAGTGCCTGGATTGGTATTCACGTTGGTCATCGGTCGTGCCTCCCTCAAGCTCCTTTCCAAAGGGACGGGGTGTTGACGGCGGGACGGCGGCGCCGATCGCTGCCGTTCCGCCATTCGATTGATCGAGCGCTCAGGCTGCCTTTTTCTGCTCGATCTGCGATGCCGCAGGCGTGCCGCCCGCGATCGGAATCCGGCGCGGCTTCATGGCTTCCGGAACCTCGCGGACGAGGTCGATGATCAGGAGCCCGT
Organism: Bradyrhizobium sp.; assembly: GCF_016462955.1. Taxonomy (GTDB): domain Bacteria; phylum Pseudomonadota; class Alphaproteobacteria; order Rhizobiales; family Xanthobacteraceae; genus Bradyrhizobium. The sequence continues at coordinate 3,013 of NZ_JAEMSD010000501.1, forward strand.
CCTGGAACGACGCCTGCTTCACCTGGACATAGTCGGCCAGGTTGAACACGCGCCGGAACGGACGCGCGGCGATGCCCTGGTACAGATATTCGCGCGCAGCGGTCTCGGGCTTCCTGCCCTCGATCGTGAGCGCGTTCTGCTCGGCCGTCACCGTGATGTCGCTGGGGCCGAAGCCCGCCACCGCAAGGCTGATCCGGTAATGGTCCTCGCCCGAGCGTTCGATGTTGTAGGGGGGATAATTGTCCTCGGTCGCCTGGCGCAGCGTGCTGTCGACGAGGTCGGCGAGGTGGTCGAAGCCGATGGTGGAGCGCCACAGCGGCGCGAAGTCGAAACTGGTCCTCATAACCAAGTCCTCCTGAGAGCAAGATGGATACGAAGGAGCGCAGGACAGGGTCTCAGAC
>NZ_JAEMSD010000501.1:3423-4586 GCF_016462955.1 Bradyrhizobium sp.
CCGGCACACCGCTCTCGCGGCGAAAAACGAATTAGAAAAGCCGGAAATCGCTTTCAAGGGGGCGGGCCCAAAAAAATCTTGGACCGTCGCCCCCCCCCCGCTGGCAGCCCGGACCCTCAGGATCTCAGCGGGTCCCGGGCCGTCTCCGGCGCCAGCAGCGTGGCGATGATCGTGATGATCGACAGCGCGATGATGTAGACCGACACCGCCCAATAGGAGCCGGCCCAGGCGAGCAGCGCGGCCGCAATCAGCGGCGAGAAGCCGCCGCTGAGCGCGGCCGCGACGTTGGCGCCGAGCGAGGCGCCGCTGTAACGCACCTTTGTGCGGAACAATTACGGCATGAAGGCGGCCTTCGGCCCGAACAGCAGCGCATGGGTCAGCGTCATCGTGATGACGAGCGCGAACGTGATCAGCGCCGGATCCCTGGTGTCGAGAAACCAGAACAGCGGAAAGGCCAGCGCCACCGTGAACACGGCGCCGGCCAGATACAGCGCCTTGCGACCGAAGATATCGGACAGCCAGCCGGCAAGCGGCAAAGTCGCGAACTCGACGATGGCGGCATAGACCACGGCATCCAGGATCACCTGCCGTGGCAGGCCGAGCTTCGTCGTGGCGTAGACCACGGTGAACACGGTCAGGAGGTAGGCGAGCCCGACTTCCGACACCGTGATGCCGACGGCGAGGAGAAAGCTGCGCCAGTCGCGGCGGAGCACCTCGAGCACCGGCTGCGCCAGCACCTCCTTGCGCTCGACCACTTCCTTGAAGTGCGGCGTCTCCGCAAGCTTGAGCCGCACGATGAAGCCGACGCCGACGAGCAAGATGCTGATCAGGAAAGGCACACGCCAGCCCCAGCTGAGGAAGTCCGCCTCGGGCAGCTTCGTCATCAATGCGAAGATGCCCGTGGAGGCGGCAACGCCGACGGGAAAGCCGATCTGCACCAGGCTGCCGTACAAGCCGCGGCGTTTTCCGGCGTGCTCGATCACCATCACCACCGCGCCGCTCCATTCGCCGCCCAGCCCGATGCCCTGAACGAAGCGCAGGCAGACGAGCAGGATCGGCGCCCAGATGCCGATCTGGCTATAGGTCGGCAGGCAGCCGATCAGGAAGGTGCCGAGGCCCATTGCGATCATGGTCGCGACCAGCATGGTCTTGCGGCCGAGGCG
>NZ_JAEMSD010000501.1:4596-4924 GCF_016462955.1 Bradyrhizobium sp.
CCACGAACCCGACCGCATAGGTCGAGAATGCCACGAGCGTGCCGACGAAGGGATCGAAGCTCGGAAAGAACAGCTTGTTGAAGACCAGGGCCGCCGCCGTGCCGTAGATCAGGAAATCGTACCATTCGATCGCAGTGCCGAGCGCGCTCGCCCACACCACATGCGCCGTCGCCGATTTCTCCGCGGAAGCGGAAACCCCCACTGCTGCCGTCATGCCCTGCCCCACCGATTCCAGTGGGCATCATGAATAATCGGGGTGAGGGTTGCAACCTGCCCGCGCACTTCGTCGCTCTCGTGCCCCGGACGCAGCGCAGCGCCTCTTCGGCGG
>NZ_JAEMSD010000502.1 GCF_016462955.1 Bradyrhizobium sp.
CGTCAGATCGGGGCGACCAAAGCCGTCGCCGGACTACTGCCGGTAACCCATGAGGCTCTCGCGGCAATCCGAGCAGCCGGGAAGATTTCGGGGCGCGCAATTGAAGCACCGTCAAGCCTTCAGCTCGCGGCCTAGCGTCCGCGTCTTCACCTCCCGAGGCAAAGTCATCAACAATGGATCCTGCTGCTTTCTCGGCTCTGGTCGAACAGTGCGCCCCAACGCCGGACTTCGTGCGCCCGCTTACGGCGATTGTGCGGCAGGCGAGCTCGTTCGAGCCGCTGCTCATCACAATTCAGGGGCGGAGACCGATTCCGATTCAAGCAAATGACCGTGACGAAGCGATCCAGCTCGCGACCGAGGCCATTACCGCCGGTCAGTCGGTACGGACCGGTCTTGCGCAACTTGATGCAGATGAAACCAAGCAGGCCGGGTTGACGGCTACCACGACCTTCGACGCCTGCAAGCATATTGCGGGTCTTGGCAGATTGTTCGAGGCCCGATTGCAAGCAGCAAACGTGAACGCCGCGGGCCGCGATCAGGCTATTGCCAAGGTTGTCGCGAGCTTCGCAGCCAAAGCTCCTCGAACAACGCCCGAGCCCCGTACCCTGCCGGCTGATGCTGCCGACATTTCCGACGCTGACATGCCGACAAACAACAGGCCAGCTCCCTCCGTCAGGGAGCGCCCGAACTGGGACGTCTACCGCTCGGGCCTCGGCACGTCAGCCTTCGTCTATGAACGATGAAGACCTCTTTGTCTCAACTCAACACCGCGGTCCGGGCTGGTCCGGCTGCAGTGCCAATCGGAGCCGTGCCATGACTTCTCCTCTTAAACACTCTGCTGCCCTGCTTTGCATGGGGACCGTCCTCAGCATCGCATTGGTTGAGCCGGCGCTGGCGCAGACCGCAAACATCGAAGGCGTGTTGCAGAACATCGTCAACATGCTGACCGGCAACGTCGCGCGCCTGCTGGCGACGCTGGCCGTCATCATCGTCGGCATCGCCTGGATGTTCGGCTATCTCGACCTGCGCAAGGCCGCTTATGTCGTGCTCGGCGTCGCCATCACGTTCGGCGCCTCCGAGGTGGTCTCGACCTTGACTGGAGGCCGTTGATGATCGAGGCCACGCGTCTCACGGAGGACACGCTGTTCCTCGCCTGCACGCGTCCGGCCATGATTGCCGGCGTCACCATGGAAGCCATGGCGCTCAACGTGATGTTTTCCTGCATCCTGTTTCTGGTGGCCGGAAGCATCATCTACGGCCTGGTCGCGATTCCGATCCATGGCCTTTGCCGCATCATCTGCCGGCACGATCCCAACATGTTCCGGATTCTGCTCGCCTGGATCGAAACCCGCGGGCGCACGCGCAATGCCTCCTTCTGGGGCGGGTCGTCCTGCACGCCCCTCAATCTTGTTCGGCGATATCGAGCACGAGACCTTGGCTATGCGTAACGCAGCGCTCAAAACCCGGGAGATCGGGCCCGAAGTCTACCTCCCGTTCGGCCGACATGTCACCGATACCGTGATCAGTCTCACCACGCGAGCCCTGCTCACGGTGATCCGGCTCGACGGCATCTCGTTCGAGACCGCCGAGACGGCGGATCTGAACGATCTTCACGCCAAGCTGAATCTCACTCTGCGCAATGTTGCGGATCCGCGGCTCGCGCTCTGGACTCATCTGGTGCGCCGGGGCACGTCGGACTATCCGGCCGGGACGTTCCGATCGCCATTTGCGGCCTCGCTTGATGCGCAATATCGCGACCGGCTTCGCAAGGCAGCCCTATTTCGTAATGATCTCTATCTGACGCTGGTTTGGCATCCCGGCCGTGCCCCCGCCGACGCGGCAGCTGCCTTCTTCAAACGGCTGGGCCGGAGCCCTACGGCGTCCCTCGAGGTCGATAGCGACGCCTTGAAGCGGCTCAACGATGCCAGGCGCGATATGGTTGCGGCATTGGAGCGCTACGGCGCCCATGCTCTCGGATTGGCCGAGCACGACGGCCTTGTATTCTCAGAGCCAATTGAACTGCTCCATGCCGTCGCCTCCGGCGAGTGGATGCCCATGCCGTTGCCGCAAGGGCCGATCGGCCCCGCACTCTATTCTAACCGCGTCATCTTCGGCCGTGAAGCCATCGAAATCCGAGGCGCCGGCGGCTCGCGCTTCGCTGGCATGTTTGGACTCAAGGAATATCCGGCGTCCACAAGACCGGGCCTGTTGAACGCGCTGCTTTCTGCGCCGTTCGAACTTATCCTCACGCAATCCTTCGCGTTCCTGTCCAAAGCGGACGCCAAGACGGTGCTGACGCGCAAGCAGAACCAGCTGGTTTCGGCTCAGGATCCGGCAGCCTCGCAGATCGACGAACTCGGCGACGCGCTCGACGATCTCGAATCCAATAGGTTCGCCCTCGGAGATCATCACCTGTCTCTCCTGGTCTACGCCGAGACCCCTACGCAGCTGCAGGACCACATGAGCGTGGCGCGACGCGTCCTGGCAGATGCGGGTGCAGTGGTCGCGCGCGAAGACCTCGGCCTTGAAGCGGCTTATTGGGCGCAGCTCCCTGGGCTGTTCAAATATCGGGCGCGAACTGGGGCGATCAGCTCGCGCAATTTCGCGGCATTCTCCCCCTTCCACACCTATCCCACCGGCAAGCCTGCCGGCAACCATTGGGGACCAGCGGTTGCGATGCTCAAGACCGCGTCCGGCTCGCCGTTCTATTTCTCGTTCCATCACGGCGACCTCGGCAACACCTTCATCTGCGGCCCCTCCGGGTCGGGCAAGACGGTCGTGCAGAACTTCCTGCTATCGGAAGCTGAGCGGCTCGGCGCCACTTACGTCTTCTTCGACAAGGACCGCGGTGCCGAGATTTTCGTCCGTGCCGCCGGCGGCACCTACCTGACGCTCCACAATGGCATTGCGACCGGCTGCGCGCCGCTCAAGGCGCTGGAGCTGACGCCAGCCAATCTTTCCTTCCTGGGCGAACTGGTCCGGAAGCTTGTCACACCCGAAAACCGTCCGCTGACCGTGATCGAGGAGGAGCGGATCGATTCCGGATTGCGAGCTCTCGCCCAGCTTCGGCAGGAGGAACGCTCGTTCGGGGCGCTGCGGGCTTTTCTCGGCCAACAGGATCGCGAAGGAATCGGCGCCCGGTTGGAGCGATGGTGCAGGGGCGCTCCTTTCGGCTGGGTGCTGGATGGCGACCAAGACGCGATCGGCCTCGACGCCAGGTTTATCGGCTTCGACATGACTGATCTGCTGGATCATCCCACTGTTCGGACGCCGCTCATGATGTATCTGTTCCACCGCGTCGAGGGTCTGATTGACGGCCGACGCCTGATCATCGACATCGACGAGTTCTGGAAGGCGCTTGGCGACGAGGCATTTCGGGATCTCGCCAACAACAAGCTGAAAACCATCCGCAAGCAAAACGGCGTCATGGTGTTCGGCACCCAGTCGCCGCGCGACGCCCTGGCCTCTCCGATCGCACACACCATTGTCGAGCAGTGCCCGACGCAAATCTTCCTGCCCAATGCGCGGGGAACACGCTCGGATTATGTTGACGGATTCCATCTGACCGACACTGAATTCCGCCTGATCAAGGAGGAGCTCACGCCTGAAAGCCGGCGGTTTCTGGTCAAGCAAGGCCACAACTCGGTGGTGGCGGAGCTTGATCTCGGCGGTTTCGACGATGCGCTCGCCGTTCTGTCCGGACGGACGGAAACGGTCGAACTGCTCGACCGCATTCGGGCGGACGTCGGTGACGATCCGGCCCAATGGCTGCCGGCATTTCATGCGGAGCGGAGGACAATCCGATGATGATTCAGCGCATGCCGGCAATCTTCACCTACGTGTCTATCGTGGCCGTCCTGACCGCATTTCCCGCAGCAGCGGAGATTGTCTTCGATCCGAGCGTCTATGCGCGGCAATTCGAGCAACTGACGGAGCTGAAGAAGCAGGTCGATACCCTGACGTCGCAGCTCAAGGTGGCGCAGGAGCAACTGAACCAGGCCAAGCACCTGTATGACAGTTTCAACAAGCGGACCAACGCCAACGACATCGGCGCGCTGCTCAACACGCCGCAGTTCCGGAAAGTCCTGCCCCAACAGTTCTCTGACATCGAACGTCTCGTGGCGGGGCATGGTGGCGGCAACTTCGCCGACGCGATGAACCAGTACCTTTCGCAGAACCGGGCGTATGCCGGCAACAGCGGCAATTCGTATTACGAGAGTGAGCTCGACAGGATCGCGCGGCAAACCGGCGCCAAGCACTCCATGGGGCAGGCGGTCTACGACACAGCCTCGCAGCGTATCGATGCGCTCGAAGAATTGAGAACGCGCATAAGCTCGGCGACCGACGTCAAGGAGACTCTGGATCTATCGGCACGGCTGCAGGCCGAACAGGCGCTCCTGCAGAACGACGTGCTGCGGATGCAGGGGCTGGCGATGATCCAGCAAGCCCGCACCGACATGGACGGCCAGCGGGAGCACGAGAAACAACAACAACTGATTCATGAAATGAAGGCAGCCCTGCAATGAGGTTAAACACGTCAATTCTGGCGCTATCTCTCGCCGCTGCTCTTTCGGGTTGCAACGAGGCCGACAAGAGTCAGCAGACAAGCACTGTCGGCTGGTATCTCGATCATCGGGACGATTTGGCGTTGGCCATCAAGGCGTGCCGCGACAATCCCGGAGAATTGGGAACGACGCCGAACTGCATCAACGCCAACGAAGCCCGCAACAAGATCACCATCCAAGAGATGAAAGACGCCCTGAAGTAAGGATCGCCGCGATGGCCATAAACGTCTTTGACAGCTTTCTGAGGGAGTTCGAGCAGCCGATCACGACATTCGTGTCCACGTCGGCATCAAATCTTGCCTCCTACATTGATGGTCCCCTCCGCACGGCCGTGATGCTCTATGTCA
>NZ_JAEMSD010000503.1 GCF_016462955.1 Bradyrhizobium sp.
TAGTCGGCCGGGTTGCCGGCGACGAGCTCGCCATTTCCAGGAGCACCCGTCGCGCGGCGGCCGTTGCGGATGGCGAGCGAGAACAGCTCGGCCGGCGTCCATGTCGGCTTGAAGCCGAGGCCGCCATGCACCATCTGCACCAGCCGCATCTCGCGCAGGATGTCGTCGTCCTCGTCCAGCGCCAGCCCGTCGACGCCGACCGCGATGGCACAGCCGCATGTGTGCGCGGCGGCGATCGGAGCCAGGCCCGAACGCAGATGCATGTTCGAGCTGAAATTGGTGACGATGCGGGCGCCGGAGGCCGCGATCATCTCCAGCTCGTCGGGGCGCGCGTGGATGCAGTGCGCGAGCGTCAGCCGCTCCGAGAGGAATCCGATGTCCCGCAGCCAGCGCACCATGTCCGGAAAATTCCGATCGGCCCAGGCGCGCTGGTATACGGTCTCCAGGAGATGCATGTGGATGCGGCGGCCGGTGCGCGCGGAGTTCTCCGCCACCGCTTCGAGCAGCGGCTTCGAGCACCATTGCACGCCGGCAGGACCGAGCTGAACGTCCACCATCGGCCCGGCCACAGCGGCGGCAATGCTGTCGGTCAGCTCGATATACGTGTCCGGCGACATCGGCGCGCGGACGAACAGGTCCTCGATGGTCTTGCGCTCCTCGCGCGACAGGCCCGAGAGCACCGGCTCGGCATCGCCATAGACGATCGGATTCTGGTCGCGCACGGCCATCGCAAACGCGATGCGGATGCCGACGTCGGACGCAGCCTTCGCGATCGCTTTTGCCTCGTCCACCAGGGACATCGTCCCGCTCGGCCGCGTGTAGTGCACCATCATGGCCGCGCAACCCGCCTTGGCCGATCGTGCCAGCGCCGAGGCCGCCGTCAGATAGGGATCGACGGGCGTGCCGAGCGCGGTCCGCAGGATCCAGCTTTCCAGGGGCATGCCGACCGCGCCGAAGGACGACGCCGTGGCACGGGCATGATCATGGGCGTTGACGAAGGCCGGAATGACCAGGGAGCGCGGGCCGCTCGCAGCCCCTGCTCCCTCCGAAACGTCGGTGATGATGCCGCCCTCGTGCCGCAGCACGGCATCGTCGCAGACGCCGCGATCAGGGCCACGGAACAGGCTGGTTGCCGAAACCTCCGTGGCCATGATCAATCTCCCATCAGTTGGCGGTATACACCAGCTCCCGCTCGGCGCGCGGCGGCAGGAATTCGCGCGAGAACACTTCCGCCGGCGTCGGCGCGCGGGCGAGCTGGTAGCCCTCGACCACGATGCCGATGGCGCGCGTCATGCGGTCGTCCTTGACGTCGCCGATGCCGATCTCCTTCATCTCCGGCGAGACGATCAGCTTCTCGAAGGAATATTGCAGCCGCCGCTTCTCGACATCGGCGTTGATGAGGTTGTCGTAGTTCACCGCCGCCTTCATGCCGGCATTCTGGTCCTTGGCAATCGCGATCGCCGCCTTGTTGATGGCGCGCACCAGGCCCGCGACGGCCTTCGGGTTCGAGGCGATCAGCTTGCGGGAGACCATCACGCCGTTGGAGTAGAGGTCGAGGCCGTACTCACCGAACGAGAACCATTTGAAATCCTTGTCCGGATCCTGGCGGTTGAGCACCAGGTTGAAATAGCTGGTGATGTTGAAGACGAGCGCCGCGTCGATGTCGCCCTTGATCAGCATCGGCTCCTGCAGGTTCGGCGCCATGTTGGAGATCTTGATCTTCTCGCCGTCGAGCCCGTTCTTGCGCGTGAACACGGGCAGGAGGCGTGTCGTTGGCGTACCCTGAGCGCCGCCGAGCGTGCGGCCCTCGAAATCCTTGATGGTGTTGATGCCGCTGCTCTTCTTGGCGACGATCGCGAATGGCGGCTGGTTCCACATCATGTAGACCATGACGGGCGCCTCCTGCGGCTTGGTCGCCGCGTTCTGGATGATGGCGTTGACGTCGCCGAAGCCGGCGTCATAGGCACCGGACATCACGCGCGTGACGGTGGCGCCGGAGCCCTCGCCCTGGTCGATGACGACGTTGAGGCCCTCCTCTTTGAAGAAGCCGTTGTCCTTGGCATAGAAGAAGGCGGCATCGCTGCCCTGGGTCTTCCAGCCCAGCGTGAACTTGATCGTGGTCTCTTGGGCCATGGCGGCGCCTGTGGACAGCGCCAATCCCAGCAGCGCGGCGGTTACTTTCCTCAACATCGAGACCTCCTCAGCTTCGTTGCGTGATGGTTCAAGAAATCAGGTGGCGATCGCGTCGTTCTTGCGCGTGGCCCAGCCGGTGACCTGGCCTTCGATCAGCGAGAACACGACGTAGAGTGCGACGCCGAGCCCGGCGAGCACGAACAGGCCGGCGAACACCAGCGGCACGTTGAAATTGGAGGACGCGGTCATCATGACGTTGCCGATGCCGCGATTGGAGGCGACCGTCTCCGACAGCACGGCGCCGACGAAGGCATAGGAAATCGCGACCTTCAGCGACGCGAAGAAGAACGGCATGGTTCTGGGCAGGCCGACATTCCAGAGGATGTCGAGCTTGCTGGCGCCGAGCGCCTTCAAGACGTCCTCGAGCTCGGGCTCGGTGGTGGCAAGGCCGGTCGCGATGTTGACCACGATCGGGAAGAAGCAGATCGACAGCGCGGTCAGCACCGCCGGCACCGTGCCGGAGCCGAACCACAGCACGAAGATCGGGACCACCGCGACTTTGGGGATCGAGGAGAAGCCGATCAGCAGCGGATAGCAGGTGTCGTAGGCCGTCTTGGAGACGCCGATGATCGCGCCGAGTGCCACGCCGAGCGCAACGCCAAGCACGAAGCCGAGCATGGTGGTGGCGAGCGTCTGCACGATGTGCGGCCACAGCACCGGAAAGCGCTCGACCAGCGTCACGAACACCTGCGACGGCCGCGGCAGCACCAGGTCGGACATGCCGGTCATCAGGCAGAACAGCTCCCAGGCGAGGAAGAACAGCACGATCAGTCCCGCCGACCACGCCTTCTGCCTGACATCGATCCCGAACATCAGCCTGCTCCCTGCTGGGCCGTGCTGCGCGCATCCTCGATGAAGGCACGCAGCTTCTGGTTCAGCGCGACGAAATCCGGCTCGAAGGTCATCGCAACCGTGCGCGGCCGTGCGAAGTCGACGCGGCTGTCGTCGAGGATGCGGCCGGGGCGTGCGCTCATCACGCAGATGCGGCTGGCGAGGAAGCCGGCCTCGCGCAGATCGTGCGTCACGAGCAGCACGGTCGGCTTGTGCGTCATCCAGAGCGTCTGAAGGATCGCCCACAGCTCTTCGCGGGTGAACTGGTCGAGCGCGCCGAACGGCTCGTCGAGCAGCAGCATACGCGGCTCGTGGATCAACGCGCGGCACAGATTGGCGCGTTGAAGCATGCCGCCGGAGAGCTGCCAGGGATAGCGGGTGCCGAAGCCCTTGAGACCGACCTGCTCCAGCAATGCGTTGGCCTTGTCGCGATACTCGGTCTTGCGCAGCCTGCGGAAGCTGGAGCGGAACGGCTCGACGATCTTCAGCGGCAGCATGATGTTCCGCTCGATCGTCATCCACGGCAGCATGGTCGGGTTTTGAAAGGCCATGCCGACCCGCAACGCGCGCGCCGCCACCTCGCGGCCGCCGACGATGACGACGCCGCTGGTCGGCTGCACGAGGCCACTGACGAGACGCAAGATGGTCGATTTGCCGCATCCTGACGGCCCGACCAGTGCGACAAACTCGCCGTCGGCGATCTTGAGCGTGGTCTTCGACAGAGCCGGGACGGCACGGTCGCCGCGCCCGAAGGTCACGGACGCCTCCGAGAGCTCGATGGCGGTGGCGGCGGCTGTTTCGGGAACCGGCTGGCCGTCAAACCGATCGTTGGGTTGCATGCGCATCACAGCGAAAGTGCATGCAAGCGAGGTGCCAAGCGCTCGGGCCTGTAAAATCAACCGTTTGAGCAGACCGCGCGCCGACGGGCGGATTCGATTTAGGCAATTCGGGTGTCAAGTGCATGCAATTGGAGCGCTGAGTTGGCATCAGGCTATGCTAAAAGAGCGCCGACCCTTCCCTCGAGGATTCGCCGATGGCGGCGCGCACGAGCAACAAGACTTCGGAATCATTGGACAAGGTCAGCGTGATCTGTCGCGCCCTCCGACGCGCCATCATCGAGCAGGCGCTGGAGCCCGGCGCCAAGCTGCCGGAGGACTCGCTCGGCGAGCGTTTCGGCGTCAGCCGCACCATTGCCCGCCACGCGCTGGGCCAGCTCGCCGCTGAAGGCCTGGTCGAGCTCCGCCGCAACCGGATCGCCGTGGTGGCGACGCCGAGCTGGCAGGAGGCACGCGATGCCTTCGACATCCGCATCGAACTGGAGCGGCTCGTGGTCCGCCAGCTCGCCGGCAAGCTGACCAAGGCGCAGATCGCCGAGCTGAACGCCCATGTCGACGCCGAGGATCGTGCGCGCGGCAGCACGGACGCCGTCTCGATTCGCCTCGCCACCGAATTCCACATCCTGCTCGCGCAGATGACGAACAGCCCGATCCTGGTGCGCTATGTCAGCGAGGTCGCCTATCGCTGCTGCCTGACGCTATCGCTCTTCAGCCGGCCGCATTCCACCGAATGCGCCATCAACGAGCATCGCGCCATCATCGCAGCGCTGGGCAAAGGCGATGCCGACAAGGTGATGGAATTGATGCATCATCACCTGGATTCCGTGGCCAATCGCGCACTCGTCGCCCCCACTCCGCAGCGTGGCAGGGACCTGCTCGACATCCTTGCGCCCTATGCCGACGAAGTGACGAGCGAGCGCGTGGTCAAACTGACGAAGGTCGCTCGCAGAGGCTAAAGCACGAACCGGAAAATTGCGAAGCGGCCTTCCCGGAAGGATCATGCGCAAACAACAACCTAAAGCGCGATGACGATTCATCCAAATCTCATCG
>NZ_JAEMSD010000078.1:0-1053 GCF_016462955.1 Bradyrhizobium sp.
CCCCGGTGTCGGCGCGCTGCTGCTGACTGGCGCGGGCGAAGCGTTCTGTGCCGGCGGCAACGTCAAGGGCATGGGTGCGCATCGCGATCCGAAGAAGCTCGAAATGTCCTTCGACGACAAGGTCGCCGATCTGCAGGAGCGGCAGCGGCTGCTCACCGGCGCGCTGGTGTCGGTGCGCAAGCCGACGATCGCCGCCTTGCCCGGCCCCGCGGTCGGAGCGGGCCTCGCCATCGCCATGGCCTGCGACATCCGCATCGCCGCGCAATCTGCCTTCGTTGCCACCGGCTATGCCCGGATCGCGCTGTCAGGCGATTACGGCATCGCCTGGTTGCTGACGCGCCTCGTCGGCACCGCGCGGGCGCGCGAACTGATGTTCACCGGCGACCGGATCGACGCCGCGCGCGCCGAGGCGATCGGCCTCGTCAACCGCGTCGTGCCTGACGACAAGCTGCAAGCCGAAGCTTTCGCCTTGGCAAAGTCACTCGCCGAGGGTCCGCGCCTGGCCCTGCGCTACATGAAGGACAATCTCGACGAAGCCGTGCTGTTCGACTTCGAAACCGCGCGCGATCACGAGGCCGAACGGCTGGTGCGCCTGACCACGACCGCGGACCACAAGGAAGCGGTGCAGGCCTTTATCGAGAAGCGCAAGGCGGTGTTCACGGGGAAGTAGGTTTCATCCCCGTAGCCTGATGGAGCGTAGCGCAATCTGGGACCGCTGCGAGTGGGACACCGAATCCCGGATCAGGCTGCGTTCCATCCGGGCTACGAGACGGGCGTCCGCGCGAAATCCAAGAACGCGCGCAGCGCGGCCGGCAATTGACGCCGGCTGGGATAATACAGGAAGAAGCCGGGATAGGCCGGGCACCAGTCGGCGAGCACGCGGACCAGCTTGCGCTTGGCGAGCAGCGCTTCCACCTGCGCCTCGAACACATAGGCGAAGCCAGCGCCGTCGAGCGCCGCATCGACCATCAGGTCCTGGTCGTTCATCGTCAGCGGTCCCGTGACGTCAATGGCGAGCTCGATGCCGCCGCGCTCAAATTCCCAGTGGTAGAG
>NZ_JAEMSD010000078.1:1063-2048 GCF_016462955.1 Bradyrhizobium sp.
GTAGCGGATGCAGGGCAGGCCTTTCAGGTCGCGCGGCGTGGTCGGTGCCTTGTGCGACTTGAATAACGCGGGCGAGCCGACCACGGCGAAACGATGCCGCGGGCCGATCGGCACCGCGATCATGTCGGCCGCAATCGTCTCCCCGAAGCGCACGCCGGCGTCGAAGCCGGCCGCGACCATGTCGATCAGGGCGTCGTTGAGGACGATCTCGACGCTGACGTCTGGGAATGATTTCAGGAAGCGTGTCACGATCGGCAACAGCACCAGTTGCGCCGAGAGGCGCGCGGCGGTGAAGCGCAGCGTGCCCGCCGGCTTGCCGCGGAAATTATTGAGGTCCTCGAGCGCGTCGTCGATATCGCGAAAGGCAGGGGTGATGCGGGCAAACAATCGCTCGCCAGCCTCGGTCAGCGCGACACTACGGGTGGTGCGATTGACGAGGCGAAGGCCGAGCCGTTCCTCGATAGTGCGCAACGCATGGGAGAGCGCCGATGGCGTGACGCCGAGTTCGGTCGCCGCCGCGCGAAAACTGCGATGGCGGGCAATGGCGAGGAAGATCGCGAGGTCTGACGGGTCGATGCGCATTGATGAATTTTTCTCAACAGCTTGAGAAGAATGTAGCGGATTATCTCAGCTATGGCGAGCCGCTACACCTTGCCCATCGGCTTCGGCACATCGCCGGGCTCAAATGGAAAGGGCAAGATCATGCGTGTCTGGTTCATCACAGGGGCATCCCGCGGATTTGGTGCGTTGATAGCCGAGGCCGCCTTGAAGGCCGGCGACGCGGTGGTCGCCACCGCGCGCGATCCGTCCACCGTTACCGAGCGGCTCGGCTCTCACGAGCGGTTGCTGGCGACCCGGCTCGACGTCACCAGCGAGGCGGAGGCGCATGAGGCCGCGGGCCAGGCCGTGAAGGGCTTCGGCCGCATCGACATCCTCGTCAACAATGCCGGCTATGGCCTGCTGGGCGCGATCGAAGAAGCCAGCG
>NZ_JAEMSD010000078.1:2058-18679 GCF_016462955.1 Bradyrhizobium sp.
AAGCTATTCGGCACGAACGTGTTCGGGCTCCTTGGCGTTACCCGCGCAGTGCTGCCGCACATGCGCCGGCAGCGGTCGGGTCACGTCATCAACATCTCGTCGGTCGGCGGCTACACCGGCTATCCCGGCTGGGGCGTCTACGGCGCCACCAAATTCGCGGTCGAAGGGATCAGCGAGGCGCTGGCCGGCGAAGTCGCGCCGCTCGGCATCAAAGTCACCGTGGTCGAGCCGGGCTTCTTCCGTACCGACTTCCTCGACGAGACCTCGCTGTCGCGCACCGCGCATGTGATCGACGATTATCACGAGAGCGTCGGCAAGGCCCGCGCGCATGCGGCTGACGTCAACCACGGCCAGCGCGGCGATCCGCGCAAGCTGGCGCAGGCCTTCCTCAAGCTGGTGGATGCGCAGAATCCGCCGCTGCGGCTGCCGCTCGGCAGCGACACGGTGGAGCGGATCGAAACCAAGAACGCCTTCGTTGCGAAGGAGCTGGCAGGATGGCGGTCGGTCGCGACCTCGACCGACTTCAGCAGCGAAGGCGCGTGAATGAGTGCAAAAAAGCCCGGCGCTGGCTTGACCAGGCCGGGCTTGCAGTTTGTCAGGCCGAGGCTGAGGGGCGTTCGGCCTGACGGGAAACGGCGGCGAGGCGCCAGCTCGCGCAAGGAATGTCTTTCGGTTCGACGCTGATCTCCTTGTCGAAACGCACCAGCTTCCAATCGTCGGGGTGGTTGACGAAAGCGAAGCCGGATTTGCGCGCGAGCGAAACCATCGCCTCGTTCGAGCGAAGCGTGTCGCCGAACATGCGCTCGGCACCAAGCGCGGCCGCGCGGCATTCGAGGTTCTTCATCAGCGCGGTGGCGATGCCGTGCCCCTGCCAGCGATCGTCGACCGAGAGGCCGAATTCAAGCGCCGCGGTCTCGGCATGAAAGGCGTAGCGCGCCTCCGCCACGATGGTGTCGAAGCCGTCGACCATCATCGTTGCCACGATGCTGAAGCGATCGCGCTCGCCGACCTCGAGGAAATCGTGCAGCAGGCCTTTCGGCAGTTCGCTGATCGCGCCGAAGAAGCGGTTGTAGCGAGAGCGGCTCGAGAGCGAGCGGACATAGTGCTGGATTTCGTCGGTATCGCGCGGCTCGATGAAGCGAACATTGAGCCGCTCACCGTGCCGGGTGCGCAGCACGTCCGCATGTTGCCTGAGGTCTTCGAGACTGAAGGTTGTCATGACGCATGGCATCCGGAAAGGGACCGCCGGCGCCCCTGTGCTCAGGCGGCGCCGGCCTGGCGGCCTGTCAGGCCCGCCAGAAGGGTTTCTCAGCCTCGTAGGCCACATCCGTCCA
The DNA here is from genome assembly GCF_016462955.1 of Bradyrhizobium sp. Classification (GTDB taxonomy): domain Bacteria; phylum Pseudomonadota; class Alphaproteobacteria; order Rhizobiales; family Xanthobacteraceae; genus Bradyrhizobium. The sequence continues at coordinate 3,393 of NZ_JAEMSD010000078.1, forward strand.
CGACAGCCCGACGTCCTGGAGGTCGCGGGCCGTCCAATGGGTCAGCTCGCGCCGGGTCCTATAGCGCTCATGCCAGACGTGGAGGATGTCGCCGATCTGGTAAAGGAGACCTGGCGCATGATGATTTGTCATCGAATTCTGGGTCAAAATGGACATCTTCAGCTCCTTGAGCTATCTTGATCGCTAATATCTGCTTCCTGCTGCAGCGCGACAAACGACAATTTATACCTCTTCGCATGAAATAACGTCATGCATCCTGTTGCCAGATGACTGCCAGATTGCCCTCCCTGAACGGATTGCGGGCGTTCGAGGCTGCCGCGCGCCATCTCAGCTTCACGCTGGCGGCCAGCGAGCTGAACGTGACGCAGACCGCGATCAGCCATCAGATCCGCAGGCTGGAGGAGGAGCTCGGCATCCGCCTGTTCATCCGGCAGAACCGCGCGCTGGCGCTGACGCCGGAGGCGCGTGATTACCTGCCGGGTGTCCGCGCCGCCTTCAATGACCTCCGGCTTGCCACCGACCGGCTGCTGCGCAAGGACGACGACAAGGTCCTGACGGTATCGACGCTGGCCTCGCTCGCCGCCAAATGGCTGCTGCCGCGGCTGACCGATTTTCAGGAACAGCATCCCGGCATCGACGTACGCATCACCACCTCGACCAGTCTGGTCGATTTCCAGCGAGACAATGTCGATGCCGCGATCCGCTATGGCCGCGGCCAATGGCCGGGCCTGCGCGCCGACTGGCTGATGGCGGACGAATTGTTTCCGGTGTGCAGCCCGTCGCTGCTGCGCGGCGACAAGCCGCTGCGCCGGCCCGAGGACCTGCGCCACCATCCCCTGCTGCACACCTCGAACGCCAACAGCGACGACTGGCGGCTATGGTTGACTGCGGCGGGCCTGCCGGCGGAGATCGCGAGGCAGCCCGGCATCACCTTCGACATGATCTTCATGACGATCCAGGCCGCGATCGACGGCATCGGCGTCGCGATGGGGCGGACCTCCTACGTCCAGGACGACATCGCCAAGGGCCGGCTCGTCGTTCCCTTCAAGATCGCGCTCCCGGCGGATGCCGGCTTCTACCTGGTCTCCCCGGAAGGCCGCCGTGAGGCGCCGAAGCTGGTTGCGTTCCGTAACTGGATGATCGCTGCAGTGCAAAATAAAGCCTGAAAAATCATCAGCTTCGCCGGTAAAATCGGTTGACTCGTCGCGTCCTGCGCGGGAAGGGGTACGGCAGATTGTCGCAGCATCAATCTGTCACCTTGCCGGAATGACATTCCCGGCGGGCCACGAGGGAGCAACGTCATGGCTGGACCAGCCGCCCCACCCCATCCGCCCGCCATCACATCGCGCATCGGCGCCATCCTGCGCGCGACGTCAGGCAATTTCCTCGAGCAGTTCGACTTCTTCCTGTTCGGCTTCTACGCCGCGGCGATCGGCAAGGCGTTCTTCCCTTCGACCAACGAGACAGCCTCGCTGCTCAACACCTTCGGCGTGTTCTGGCTCGGCGCCCTCATGCGCCCCGTCGGCGCGATCGTGCTCGGGGCTTACATCGACCGCATCGGCCGCCGCCGGGGCCTGATCGTCACGCTCGGAATCATGGCTGTCGGCACCGTCGTCATCGCGTTCTGCCCAAGCTACGAAACCATCGGCATCGCGGCGCCAATCATCGTGCTGGCCGGCCGTCTGCTGCAAGGCTTCTCGGCCGGCGTCGAGCTCGGCGGCGTGTCGGTATACCTTGCGGAAATCGCAACGCCCGGCAATCGCGGCTTCTATACCTCGTTCCAGTCGTCGAGCCAGCAGGTCGCGATCTTCGTGGCCTCGATCCTCGGCTACATCCTCTCCGAGGTGATGCCGGCCGACACCGTGGCCGCCTGGGGCTGGCGCATTCCGTTCTTCGTGGGATGCCTGATCATTCCGCTGATCTTCGTCCTGCGGCGGACGCTGGAGGAGACGCCGGCCTTCCTCGCCATGAAGAAGCATCCGACCGCGAACGAGGTGTTCGCCTCCGCGCTCGCCAACTGGCGCATCGTCGTTCTCGGGATGATGATCGCGATCCTGACCACGACGACGTTCTACTTCGTCACCGTGTACACGCCGACCTTCGGCAAGACCGTGCTGAAGCTGTCGACGCATGACGCGCTGCTGGTCACGCTGCTCGTCGCGGTGGCCAACTTCATCTGGAATCCGGTCGGCGGCGCGCTCTCCGATCGCATCGGCCGCAAGCCGGTGCTGATCACGATCGCCTGCCTGTCGCTGGTGACCGCCTATCCGTCATTGCACTGGCTGGTGGCGGCGCCGACGTTCGGCAAGCTGCTCGCGGTCGAGATGATGTTCTCGTTCTATTTCGGCGTCTACAGCGGCACCATGCTGGGTGCGCTGGTCGAGATCGTGCCGGCGCATGTGCGTACCACCTGCTTCTCGCTCGCCTTCGCGCTCGCCGCCGCCCTGTTCGGCACCTTCACGCCGTTCGCCTCGACCTGGCTGATCGAGCGCACCGGCGACAAGGCCGCGCCCGGCTTCTGGCTGATGTTCGCCGCCCTGCTCGGCATCATCGCGGCCGCGACGGTCTATCGCGGCGGTGGCAAGGTGGCGCCGGCCTATGACGCGGTGCCGGAGCCGATGGCCGGGCGTTAGGACGGTGTCATTCCGGGGCGCCTCGAAGAGGCGAGCCCGGAATCCATTTCTCCCAGCATTTCTGTCGCACGATGGATTCCGGGCTCGCGCTACGCGCGCCCCGGAATGACGGCGCGGTCGGCTTACAGCTCCACCACCACGTAATCTCTCTCGATCCTGACCGGGATCGTCTCGGCGACATATGGGCCCTTCACCACGGTCGCGCCCGGCTCGACATGGGCCGGGTAGGCCTTCACGCGGAAGCGGCGGGGGTCGCAGTAGGATTGGCCGGTGCGGATGTCGAACTCCCAGCCGTGCCAGGGACAGCGGATGATCTCGCCGAGCTTGGTGTACTCGATCTCCCCGGGATTGCTCGATTGCGCGAGCCCGATCAGCGGGCCCTCGCACAGCGCCGCGCCCTGATGCGGGCAGCGGTTCATCAGGCCGAAATATTCACCCTTGATGTTGAAGACGGCGATCGGCCGTCCGTCGATCTCGAGGAATTTTCGCGTGCCCGGCGGAAGCTCGTCGACCGGCGCGATGACGTGTCTTGCCATCAGGAAATGCCGTACAGCTTCTTGGCATTGCCGAGGTAGAACGCCTCGCGATTGGCCTCGCTGACGCCGGCCGGCAGGACGCGCGAGGGCTCGTCATAGTCCCAATGCGGATAGTCGGTTGCGAACAGCAGCCGATCCCAGCCGATCCATTTGATGACGTCGAACAGGTGCTCGCGGCTTTCCGGATCCTCCATCGGCTGCGTGGTCCACCACACCTGTTCGCGGATATATTCCGAGGGCGGCCGCTTCACATGCGGCACCTCGCTGCGCAGCCGCTGCCAAGCCTTGTCGAGCCGCCAGCATAGCGATGGCGCCCAGCCGAAGCCGGCCTCGATCATCACCATCTTCAATTTCGGGAAGCGCTCGAACACGCCCTCCAAAACCAGGCTCGCCAGCGCCGATTGCTGGCACGGTGAGTGCCCGACCATCTCCTCGATGTAATAGGACGGCCAGCCCGAGGGCGTGATCGGGTTGCCGCCGAAGCCGAAGGCGTGAACGCCGACGGGGAGCCCCGCTTCTTCCGCGGCCTGATAGATCGGCCAGTAGCGGCGCTGGCCGAGCGGCTCGACGTTGCGGCTGAGAAGCAGCACCTGCACGAAATTCTTGTCCCCCGCGCGCTCGCGGATCTCGGCAGCCGCCGAAAGCCCGTCCTCATTGCCGACGACGATCGACGCTTTCAGCCGCTTGTCCTTGCTGGTCCATTTGTCGATCTGCCAGTCGTTGATCGCCGAGCACAAGGCGGCCGAGAGCTCGTGATTGCGGATGCCCTGCCCGGTGTTGAGCGGATTGAGCACGCCCAGTTGCACGTTGTTGGGATCGAGCAGCTGTTTCTGCATGAAAGATAGCGAGGAGCCCTGCGGGCCGCCTTCCGGCGGCCAGGCGTCACGGCGCGAGGCGTTGGGCTGGGCCTTTGGATAGGGCGGGCCTTCCATCATGCCCTGATAGGCATGGACGCCGTAGACTTCGAGGTGATGCTGCCAGCGTTTGGCGAGGTAGGGATAGAGCTCGGTGCGAGTGGCGCGCGCCGGATGGATGTCGCAGTCCGCGATCGCGGTTTTTACGGCCAGAGGGGAAGCTGCGTCTTGGTTCTCGCGAAACTGGATATTCATCGCCTTGCCTCCTTTGGCAGCGGGCTCATGTCAGACGGGGATAAGTCGCACGCGGATTGTCGATCATGATCTTGCGCACGAGATCGGGGGACAGACCTTCGGGCAGCGCCTCCTGGCCATCGAACTGCCAGTGCGGATAGTCCGTAGAGAATAGGACCAATTCATCCGACTGCATATGATCAAACAGGCGAATTAATGTCTCGGGTTCCGGCGGCGCATCAAAAGGCTGTAACGAGAAGCGGATGTTGCTGCGCACAATGTCGAGCGGCGCGCGATCGACCCATGGCGTCTCCATCCGCACCCCGCGCCAGAACTTGTGCAGGCGCCAAAGATAGGGCGCGATCCAGGACACGCCGGATTCCAGCATCACCATTTTCAGCCGCGGATATTTGGCGAACACGCCCTCGACGATCAGGCTGGTGAGCTGGGTCTGGAACGCCTGGGCCTGCCCGACATAGTCCTCGATGTGGTAGGAGCCCCAGCCCACGGAGGTCGGCGGATTGTGATAGGCGGAACCGGCATGGATGCCGACCGGCAGTTGCAGCCGCTCCGCAGCCTCATAGATCGGCCACAGCGCCCGCTTGCCGAGCGGTACGTCGCCCATGACCAGCATCAGGACCTGCACGAAGCGCTTGTCCGGTGCACAGCGTTCGATCTCGGCGACGGCCTTCTCGACGCTTTGCGTCGGGATCACGATCGAGCCGCGCAGCCGCTTGTCGCGGTCGAGCCATTCCTTCGCCAACCAGTCGTTCAGCGCGCGGCAGAAGGCGGCCTGCATGTCCTCGGAGAACACCATCTGCACGCCATAGAGCGGATTGCAGATGGCATGTTTGACCTGAAAAGGATCGAGCACATGGCGCTGCAAGTCCGCCAGGCTTTCGCCGGGTTTGCCTGTCTCGGGACGCCAGTCCGGCCGCGCCGTGATCGGCGAGTTCTGCGGATAGGATTGCGAGACGAGGTCGACCATGCCGCGCGTCGTCACCTGATCGCGCCAATAGTCGTTCAGGTAGGGCAGCAGGCTGGTCAGATGCGGCACGGCCGGATGCACATCGCAGTCGATGCCGCCGGCGATCAGGGACGTCATGACGTCTCCCTTCTCACGTTTCCTCATGTGTCTTCTTATCCCCGGCATTCAAGCAGGCCTGCCCGTCGCCCGCAACTCGGCCAAGCCTTCCGTCATATGCTAGGAAGGCTGAGCTCGGTTGCGAAGGAATGAGGGGGGACTGGAGATGAAAGAACTCGTCGGCATCGCGGAACAGGTCGCGGCCAAACTGATCGCGCGCAAACAGACCGTCGCGGTTGCGGAATCGTCGGCCGGCGGCCTGATCTCGGCCAGCCTGCTCGCGGTGCCCGGGGCCTCCGCCTATTACCTCGGCGGCGCGGTGGTCTACACCCGCGATGCCAGGCGGGTGCTGATGGATATTTCGGATGACGGCATGAAGGGCTTTCGGTCGTCGTCGGAGCCCTACGCGCAATTGCTGGCCGAACAGATGCGCAGCCGCTTCAATTGTGATTGGGGCCTGTCCGAGACCGGTGCGGCGGGGCCCACCGGCAACCGCTACGGCGACGCTGCGGGCCATAGCTGCATGGCGGTCGCAGGACCCGCCGCGGAGGTGATGACGCTGGAGACTGATAGCAACGACCGGTTCGGCAACATGCAAATGTTCGCTGCGGCGGCGCTGAAGTTGTTGTTGCGGAAGCTGGAGGGATGACGTTGCCGTTGGCAGCGAGTACGCTTTCAGTACCGTCATCCTGAGGTGCTCCCCTTGCATCGCAAGGGGAGCCTCGCAGGATGACGGAGAGGCCTATTGCCGGCGGCAACCTACACCGTCACCGTCCCAAATGCCGCACGAAAATCCGCACCACGTAGCCCGGGAATCGCGGCGCCTCGTCGTAGAGGTCCGACGCGATCCGCTCGATGGTCTCGCGCAGCGACAGGAACTGCGCCTGACGTGCGCTGGTCTCGGTGCCCTGCATGCCCGCGAGCTCGTCCATCGCGGCGTCGCTGATCTGGCATTGCACGACCTCGCCGTCGTTCTGCATGGTGAAGCGAAAGGCCAGCCGTTCGAGATCATGGCCGATGATCTTGTCGCGCGTGAGCGGCATTGCAGGCGTCCCGGTCGGCCCCCCTCGCGGACAATGCGGAAAATTGTCCGGCCTGTCAGCAAGGATGAAGGGGGCCCCGACCTACTGGAACGCGACTTCGGCGAAACTGCGGAGCTTTCGCGAATGCAGGCGCTCCGATTCCTGCTGCTTGAGCCGCTCCAGCGCCTTCAAGCCGATCTCGAGATGCTGGCCGACACGGCGGCGGTAGAATTCGCTGGCCATGCCGGCGAGCTTGATCTCGCCGTGCAGCGGCTTGTCGGAGACGCACAGCAGAGTGCCGTAAGGCACGCGGAAGCGGTAGCCGTTGGCGGCGATCGCGGCCGATTCCATATCGAGCGCAACCGCACGCGACTGAGACAGACGGCGGATCACTTCCGGTCCGGAAATCTCCCAGTTGCGGTTGTCGACGCTGGCGACCGTACCCGTGCGCATCAGGCGCTTGAGCTCAAAGCCTTCGAGCCCGGTGACGTCCTCGACCGCCTCCTCGAGCGCGACCTGCATCTCGGCCAGTGCCGGGATCGGCACCCACGGCGGCAACTCGCGGTCGAGCACATGGTCCTCGCGCACATAGCCGTGCGCCAGCACGTAGTCGCCGAGCCGCTGCGTGTTGCGCAGGCCCGCGCAATGGCCGAGCATCAGCCAGGCGTGCGGGCGCAGCACCGCGACGTGGTCGGTGACGTTGCGCGCATTGGACGGGCCGGTGCCGATGTTGATCAGGGTGATGCCGCGATAGTCCGGCATGACCAGATGGAAGGCCGGCATCTGCGGCACGCGAGCCGGCGCGGTGCCGTTGATCGCGCCGCCGCTCTGCATGATGACGTTGCCGGGCGAGACGAAAGCATCGAGGCCGGCCTCGCCGGACTGAAGCCGTTGCTGGCATGCTTGCGCAAAGGCGTCGACATAGAACTGGTAATTGGTGAAGATCACGAAGTTCTGGAAATATTCGGGATCGGTGCCGGTGTAGTGATAGAGCCGTCGCAGCGAGTAATCGACGCGGGCGGCGCGGAACAGCGACAGCGGCTCGGGCGCGCCGGGCTGGCGCTCGAGGGTGCCGTCGGCGATGGAATCGTCCATCGTCGCCAGATCAGGCACGTCGAACGCATCGCGCAGCGATCGCGCCACGGGCGAGTTCTCGCTGGTGGTGATGGCCGCCTCGATGTTGATGTCGCGCCGATAGGCGAAGTGGATCGGGATCGGCTCGGTGGACTCGCCGATCTCGACGGGTACGCCGTGGTTCTTGATCAGGAGCCCGATCTGCTCGGTGAGATAGCTGCGGAACAGATCCGGCCGCGTGACGCTGGTCTCGTGCACGCCGGGCCCGGCGACGAAGCCATAGGCGAGCCGCGAGTCCAGCCGCGCATGCGTCGCGGTGGTGATGCGGACGAACGGATAATAGGCCCGCGCCCGCGTCGTGATGGCTGCGCCGCCGACATAGGCCTCGAACCGGTCGCGCAGGAACTTGGTGTTGCGCTCGTAGATCTCCTCGAGACGGGCGACCGCTGCGGACGCGTCCGAGAAGGACTGGGTGGCGATGGTGGGAGGAGATTGCATGGTTCGACCGCCGGATTGCTTGGGCTTCAGTCGAACTATAGCAAGAACACGCAGACGCGTCAGCGAAGGGTGGATTGCACGCTATGCACACCGCTGTCATGCTCCGGCTTGACCGGGGCATCCAGTACGCCGCGGCCTATCGGTTCAATCACTCATGTCTCTGGGATACTGGATCGCCCGGTCAAGCCGGACGATGACACCGAGTATGCCGCACGAGATCCCGGATGCGCGCTAAGCGCGCTCCGGGATGCCGCGCTTTCGCGCGTCACCTCTCCCGGAACGCACGCATCAGCTGGTCGTGCAGCGGCTTCATCAGATAGGACAGCATGGTGCGGTCGCCGGTCTGGACGAAGGCTTCCACGGGCATGCCGGGGATCATCTTGACGTCGCCGAGCCGTGCAATCTCTTCCGGCGGCATCGAGACGCGGATGGTGTAGTAGCTCTGGCCGGTGCGCTGGTCGGTGGTGACATCAGGTGAGACCCGGCTGACGAGGCCGTTGAGCTCCGGCGTGGTGCGCTGGTTGAAGGCGGACAGACGCAGCAGCGTCTTCTGGCCGATCTGGAGCTTGTCGATGTCGACCGGATTGACCTTGGCTTCAACCTGGAGATCGTCGGCCTGCGGCACGATCAGCATCAAGGCGTCGCCCGCGGTGACGACGCCGCCGACAGTGTGCACCGTCGATTGCAGCACCATGCCGTCCTGCGGCGCGCGGATGTCGATGCGGCGGAGCTGGTCTTCGGCGGCGACCTTGCGCTCGATCAGCTCACCGATCTTGTCGTTGGTCTCGCGCAGGTCCTTGGAAACCTCGCTGACCACGTCCTTGTCGATCTGGATGATCTGGAGCTCGGTCTCGGTGATCTTGCCCTTGGCCTGGGCGCGCGCGGCGATGTATTGCGCGCGCTCGCCGTTGAGGCGCGCCGAGTCGCGTTCGAGTTGGGTCAGGCGCGAGATCTGCACCAGGCGCTTGTCGTAGAGCTCGCGCACGCCGGTGAGCTCGTTCTGCACCAGCGCGATCTCCTGGTCCTTGGCCTTCTCCTGGGCACTGAGCCCCGCGATCTCCTCGTTGAGCTGCGTGATGCGCTCGCGCAGCTGCGCCTTCTGCCCGGTGCGGCCATTGACGCGGACGTCGAACAGCTTGGTCTCTGCGGAGAGCAGCACCTTGACGTCGGGATCGCCGGCGCGATCGAGCAGAACCTGCGGAAACTCGATCTGGTCGAGGCCGCGCTGTTCGGCCTGCAATCGCGCTGCACGCGCCTGCGCGGCGTCCAGGTTCTTGGTGACGATCGCAAGGTTGGCCTTGGTGACGGTGTCGTCGAGCCGCACCACGATGTCGCCGGACTTGACCCGGTCACCGTCGCGAGCGCGCACCTCGCCGACGACGCCGCCGGTCGGATGCTGCACCTTCTTGACGTTGGATTCGACCACGATCTGCCCAGGGGCGATCAGCGCGCCCGAGATGAGGACGGTCGAGGCCCAGCCGCCGAGGCCGACGACCAGGACCAGCACGATCGCAAGGCCGAGCAGCAGGTGGAACTTGATGGAATCGCGGACGGTTTTGTTGGCGGCGGGCTTCGGGCCGCCGACGGCCATCGTGCTCATGGCTTTGTGCTCATGGTTTGGCCACTCCACCTTCGCTGACGATCTTGATCGGAGCCGGCGGCGTCGCGCGCGGCTGCAGCACCTGGGCGAGCACCTGCTCCTTGGGGCCGAACGCCTGCATGCGGCCGTCGCGCAGCACCAGGATCTGGTCGACCGCCTCGACCCCGATCGGGCGGTGCGCCACCACGACGACGATGGCGCCGCGCTCGCGCGCCGAGCGGATGGCGCGGGTCAGCGCCTCGTCGCCTTCGGTGTCGAGATTGGAGTTGGGCTCGTCGAGCACGATCAGGAACGGGTTGCCATAGAGCGCGCGAGCCAGCGCCACCCGCTGCGCCTGCCCTGCGGAGAGCGCGGCGCCCTGCTCGCCGACTTGCGTGTTGTAGCCTTCGCGCATCTTGATGATCATCTCGTGCACGCCGGCTTCCTTCGCAGCCGCGATGATGCCGTCCGATGTCGCCTCGGGGTCGAACCGGCTGATGTTCTGCGCGATGGTGCCGCCGAACAATTCGACGTCCTGCGGCAGATAGCCGATATGGCGGCCGAGCACGTCGCTCGACCATTGATCGAGCGCCGCGCCGTCGAGCCGCACCTTTCCGCGCACGGGCTGCCAGACCCCGACCAGCGCGCGGATCAATGACGACTTGCCGGAGCCGCTCGGGCCGATCACGCCGAGGCCGTTGCCGGCGGCGAGCGCGAAGGTGACGTCCTGCACGACGAGGCGCTGATCGCCGGGCGGCACGATGGCGATGCCTTCGACCGAGAGCCGGCTGGTGGGCGGCTGCAACTGGGTCGGCATCGCCTGCGCCGGCATCTGCTCCAGCAGGCGGGTGAGGCGGTGCCAGCTCTGGCGCGCCGCGACGAAGGATTTCCAGTGCGCGATGGCGAGATCGACCGGCGCGAGCGCGCGCGCAGAGAGAATCGAGCCTGCGATGATGATGCCGGCAGTCGCCTCCTGGTGGATGACGAGATAGGCGCCGACCGCGAGCACGGCCGATTGCAGCATCATGCGCAGCACCTTGGCGACCGCGCCGAGACCGCCGGCGACGTCGCTCGCCCGCTGATTGCCGGCGAGATATTTCTCGTTGGTCTCGCTCCAGCGCTGGTTCATCCGCCCAGCCATGCCCATCGACACCATGACCTCGGCGTTGCGGCGGCTGGCCTGGGCGAGATCGTTGCGCTGGGCGGCAAGCCCCATCGCCTCCTTCGCCGGCTGGCGGGACATGAACTCGGTGACCAGCGTCAGGCCGACCAGGATGATGGCGCCGACCAATGCGGTGAGGCCGATCATGACGTGGAAGGCGAAGCAGATGGCGAGATAGAGCGGCAGCCAGGGCAGGTCGAAGAACGCGCTCGGGCCCATGCTGCCGAGGAAGGAGCGGACATTGTCGAGATCGCGCAGCGGCTGCAGGCCCTCGTTGCGATTGCCGACCAGCAGCGGCAGGCGCACGACGGTGTCGAACACGCGCTTGTTGAGGGCCTCGTCCAGCGCGGTGCCGATCCGCCCCAGGATGCGGTTGCGGATCATGTCGAGCATGCCCTGCGCCATGTAGAGGAAGCTGGCGAGGATGATGAGGCCGATTAGGGTCGGAACGCTGCGGCTCGGCAGCACCCGGTCGTAGACCTCCAGCATGAAGATCGACCCGGTGAGATAGAGCAGGTTGATCATGCAGCTCATCAGGCCGACGCCGATGAACGCCGTGCGACAAGCGCGCAAGGCGTCACCGAGCTCTGAACGGCGGACGCCAGGGATGGCTGCCATCAGTCTGATCTCTTTCGGCTAACGGGCAAAGCCCTGATTTCAATGGCGATTCAAGGAGTACTCGCCTCGGCTTAACATCTGTTTTCCGGCCGTCCGACGTGGTCGAATATAAACCCCGAGGCCTCTTGAGCCACATCTACCCGCGACAGCCTTCCGCGCAAGTCCGGAATTTCACAGGCTTGCGGCTTTTTCTTGCAGGGTTTCAGCCGCTTCCGGGAAAAGTGCGGCTGGAGTTCCGATCGAGCGAAGGGGCTAGAGCCGGCCGCCGCCGCGCACCAGCCGCACCACCACCAGCAGGATGACCGCACCGATCGCGGAATAGACGATCTCGGACACGAGTCCGGTGCCAAGCCGGATGCCGAGCTTTGGAAACAGGAGGCTCGCCACCAGCGCGCCGCAGATGCCGATCACGATATCGCCGATGATACCGAATCCGGCGCCTCGCACGATCTTTCCAGCCAGCCAGCCGGCGACGAGGCCGACGAACAGGATGACGAGCAGGCCTTCGTTGGAAATGTACATCAGTGAGGTCCCTCTTCGCGAACGGGAGGCATGGAACGGGAACCGGAATGAATGAGGTGAGAATGCTGCAAGGGCTCGCGCAGCGCGGTTTAACTCATCGGACTATGACAGCACGGTGACCGGCTCCGCCAGCACGCACCGCGCCGCCCGGCCCGGTCCGACCTCGACATTGGGAGGCAATTGCTCCAGGCAACGCGGCTCGACGAGCTTGCAGCGGGGGGCGAAGGAGCAGTTGTGCGGCTTTTCGGCGAGCGAGGGCGGCGTGCCCGGGATGGTCTCCAGCCGCTGCCCGCGCTTGGCGCCGTGGGTGGTCGAAGCGAGCAGGCCCTTGGCGTAGGGGTGGACCGGCGAGCGGACGATGTCGCGCAGCGCGCCCTGCTCCACGATCTGGCCGGCATACATCACCGCGACGCGGTCGCATATCTCGATGGCAACGCCGATGTCGTGGGTGACGAAGATGACGGACATGCCGAACTCGCGCTGCAGCTCGCGCAGCAGCAAGAGAATCTGGATCTGCACTGTGGCGTCGAGCGCTGTGGTCGGCTCGTCCGCGAGCAGGATCTTGGGCCGGCAGGCGAGCGCAAGCGCGATCATCGCGCGCTGGCGCATGCCGCCGGACATCTCGTGCGGATAGGCGTCGAGGCGGCGTTTCGCCGAGGGGATGCGGACGACCTCGAGCATTTCGAGGGCCCTCGCCCGTCCCTCCGCAAAGCTCTTGCCTTCGTGGCGCATTACGCTTTCGGCGATCTGCGCGCCGATCGTGTAGACCGGATCGAGCGCGAGCGCCGGCTCCTGGAAAATCATCGACACGGTCTGGCCGCGGAACGACGAGAGCTGCTCGTCATTCATGGCGAGCACGTCCTGCCCCAGCACGTTGACCTTGCCCGTGATCTGCGTGCGCTTCTTCGGCAAGAGGCGCATCAGCGCACGCAAGGTCACGCTCTTGCCCGAACCGGATTCGCCGAGCAGGCCCAGCACCTCGCTGTTGCCGAGCGAGAGGCTGAGATCGTTCACGGCATAGACCGTGCGCTCGCCGGTGAAGCGGATGTTGAGGCCCGAGATATCGACGAGATTGGTCATGACGGCAGCTTCGGCAGACGGTCGTGATAGTGGGTGGCGCGCTGGAAGGCGGCGCCGATGGTGAGCAGGGTCGCCTCGTCGAAGGAGCGCCCGATCAGCTGCATGCCGACAGGCAGGCCGGTCGTGGTGAAGCCCGATGGAATGGTCAGCGACGGCAGGCCGAGGAAATTGACCGGTCGGGTGAACAGCGTCAGGCGCTGTAACAGCGCCGGCGCGTTCGGACCGCCGCCGACGTCGCTCTCCTCGATCGTCGGTGCGGGAACCGGAGACGCAGGTGCGATCACAGCATCGACGCCCGCAGTTGCCGCGTTATGCGCAGCCAGTGCCGGTCCGCGCCAGCGCATCGCCTCGAGATAGGTGATGGCGGGAACGGCGAGGCCGTTCTGGAGCCGCATCAGGACCTGCGGGCCATAATCCTGCGGACGCTCGATCATCCAGCGCTTGTGGAAGGCAGCGGCTTCCGCGGCGAGCACGAGCTGGCTCGCCGAGGACAATTGCCGCTGGTCCGGTAGCTCGACCTTGACGATGTCGGCGCCTTCACGCTCGAGCACCGCGATGGTCTCATCCAGCACGCGCGCAACCTCGCTGTCGAGATCGTCGACGTAGAAGGACGCGGGCACGCCGATCTTCAGGCCCTTCAGCGAGCCTTTGGTCGCCGCGACATAGTCCGACAGCGGCGCGTGGCTGCAGGTCGAATCGGCGGGATCCGGCCCCGCCATCAGCGCCAGCAGCAGCGCGCAGTCCTCGGCGGTGCGGGCGAGCGGCCCGACGGTGTCGAGCGATTGTGACAGCGGCATCGCGCCGGCGCGGCTGGCGCGGCCCACGGTGGTCTTGAGTCCCGTGACGCCGCAGAAATGCGCGGGCATGCGGATCGAGCCGCCGGTGTCCGAGCCGAGCGCCGCAAAGGTCAGCCGCGCGGCCACCGCCGAGCCGGAGCCGGACGAGGACCCGCCGGTGATGTGCGCGACATTCCAGGGATTGCGCACCGGACCGTAATGGGCGTTGTGCCCAGTCGGGCCATAGGCGAATTCGGCCAGATGCAGCGTGCCGAGACGGACCTGGCCGGCGTCCTTCAGCCGCTGCAGCGCCGTGGAGGTGACGGTCGGCACGAAGTCGCGGCGGATCAGCGAGCCACAGGTCGCAACGTGACCGGCGTCGTAATACATGTCCTTGTGCGCGAGCGGCACGCCGTGCAGCGGACCACGGACGTTGCCCTTGGCCAGCTCAGCATCGGCGGCATCGGCGGCCTTCAATGCCGCTTCTGCCTCGATCGACATGAAGGCATTGAGATGCGGCTGCCATTGCCCGATGCGGTGCAGCAGCGCGCGGGTGGCTTCGCGCGACGACACCTGCTTCGCCGCGATCGCGCGCGCGACCTCGGTGAGCGTCATCAATGCGGGTTCGGTGCTCATTTCGACACCTTCTGCGTCTGCGCGAGAACATAGCCGGCCGGCTCGAGATCGAACGGCAGCGTGCCGGCGATGGCGGCGAAGCCCTCGCACGACGGGCCGATGGCATTGGAGATGCGCTCTGCGATCTCGTCATCCACGGCAACGCCGGCAATTTGCGCGATCGGCCTGATCTCTTTCGGTGTCGGTCTCGTCATGCGGTCTCTCCCCTGGGCGCGAGGCTATGGCCTGAACCCGGTATCGCCATGTAGCACGCGGCCTCGTGGCCCATATTATCCAGCGCGGTGAGTTTTGGTGTCGCATTTGCGCAGAGCGGCTCCGCAAACGGGCAGCGTGTGTGGAAGCGGCAGCCGGGCGGCGGATCGATCGGATTGGGCGGATCGCCCGTGATCGGCGGCGTCTCGGTGCGGCGATCAGGGTCGGAGGACGGCATCGCCGCCAGCAGCGCGCGCGTATAGGGATGCGCCGGCCGATCCCAGACCTGGTCGACCGGGCCGAGCTCGACGACCTCGCCGAGATACATCACCAGCACGCGGTCCGAGATGTAGCGCACGACATTGAGGTCGTGGCTGATGAACAGATAAGTCAGGCCGAACTCGCGCTTGAGATCGGCGAGCAGATTGAGCACCTGCGCCTCGACGGATTTGTCGAGCGCGGAAACGGCCTCGTCCAGGATCACCAGCCGCGGCGAGAGGGCCAGGGCGCGGGCGATGTTGACGCGCTGGCGCTGGCCGCCGGAGATCTCGTGCGGATAGCGATTGGCGAAGTTTTCCGGGCGCAGGCCGACCTTGCCGAGCAGCTCGCGCGCGAGCGTGCGCGCCGCACCGTCGGCCATGCCGTGGACCTTGGGGCCGAACGCAATGGATTCCTCGATCGTCAGGCGCGGATTGAGCGAGGCGTAGGAGTCCTGGAACACCATCTGCATGCCGCGGCGGAGCTCACGCAAGCTCAGCGATCGGCCGACGGTCATGCCGTCATAGAT
>NZ_JAEMSD010000504.1 GCF_016462955.1 Bradyrhizobium sp.
TCGTAGCCGGCGTTGTTCTTCATCAGCTTGTTGAGGCTGGTGATGATGGTGCCGTCGGGCAGCACCACCTCGAGGCCGAGCACCAGCTCGCGGGTCATGCCGTAGCGGATCACGCGGTTGCCGCCGGCATTGGTCGAGAGATTGCCGCCGATGGCGCAGGAGCCGCGCGAGCCGAGGTCGAGCGGGAAGAAGAAGCCGGCCTCGTCCGCGGCCTTCTGGATCGTCTCCAGCGGCGTGCCCGCCTTCACCGTCATGGTTGCGGAAGCAGGGTCGATCTCCTCGATGCCGGTCATGCGCTCGAGCGAGATCGCGACCCAGCCGGCTTCGGGCGAAGCGCCGCGGCACAGGCCGGTCAGTCCGCCCTGCGGCACGAATGGAAGCCGCGCCTGCCGGCAGGCTGCAATCGCAGCGGCCACGCCTTGCGCATCGGTTGGCCTGATCACCGCGAGCGGGGTCTGCGGCAGGCTCGCGCTCCAGTCGTTGCAATTGCGCGCCGGCACATCGGCGCCTGTGAGCACCGCGGCGGCGCCGAGACTTTCGCGAAGTGCAACGAGCACTTGGTCAGCGCGTGCGACGGGAGCCGCGATGTCCATGCCAGACCTCCTCCGAAACCAGCTACGCCTCATGCGCGCCGCAAGGGTGAAAAGAATTTGCCTCTGCCTTGTATGTAAGGTACAAGATGGAAAGTAAAGTAAAAACAATGATTAAAGCCCAGCCTTGAGACTCCTCGGAATCAAAGGCTTGGTTGGGTGGCAGCAGAAAGGTCGATGGGATGATGGAGGCAATTCGCGGGTTCTGGGTGGCGTCGGCGACGCCGCTGGCGAGCGACGGCAGCGTGGACTCGGCAAAGCTCGCCGCTCACGCCAAGCAGTTGTTCGGCAAGGGCGTCGACGGCGTCGTGCTGTTCGGCACCACCGGCGAGGGCACCTCGTTCAATGTCAGTGAACGCGTCGCGACCATCGAAGCCTTGCTCGAGGCAGGTATCGTACCGGAGCGCATGGGCATCGGCGGCGGCTTTCCCGCCATCAGCGACAGCATCGCGCTGACGCGCGCCGTGCTTGGTTTCGGTCTGCGCCACGTCCTGCTGCTGCCGCCCTATTTCGACCGCAGCATCACGGCCGAAGGCATCGAGGATGCCTTTGCCGCGATCATCGATGGTGTCGCCGACGAACGGCTGCGCGCCTCGCTCTATCACATCCCGCAAGTGTCGGGCGTCGCGATCCCGGCGACGGTCGCCGCGAACTTGCGGAAGCGCTACGGCAAGCAGGTCGCCGGCTTGAAGGACTCCAGCGGCGACTTCAACCAGTTTCAGGCGTTCCGCGCGGCCGTGCCCGAGCTTGCCATCACGGTCGGCAATGAAGCCGACATCGCCCGTGCCATCGCCGCGGGCGGCGCCGGCACCATCTGCGGCATGGGCAACATTGCGCCTGAACTGGTCAAGGACATGCTCGACGGCAAGGATGCCGAGGCGCGCATCCAGGCTGCGGCCGATATCGTGGTCAAGACGCCATCTTTGGTCGCGACCTTGAAGGCGATCCTGGCCGCGCAGACGGGCGATGCAGGCTGGCTGCGCGTTCGTCCGCCGCTTCGTGCCTTGTCCGACGGCACCGCCGACAAGCGAAAGCTGGACCAGTTGGTCGCGCCTGCCATCGCCTGAGTTCTCAAACGCGCGCGGCACGCTTTCGCAAATTCCCGCACAGCGTGCCGTGATCGCGGCGGGATCAATCGGAGATTGGTGCGAGAACTGCTCGTCACTTAGAACGATTCAATACTAGAGCGATTCAAGCGCGGCTACGGTTCTCTTCGCTCGCAGCCACTGTTACAGGCGCACACTTCAGCGTTCTTGACTTGAAGTGGAATAGAAAGTGCGTGCCTTCGTGGGTGGCCAGCGCGGCAGCGGCCACCGTCATCGTGCCGGCAGGAGCCGTGCCGGTCTTCTCATCGGAGCGGCTGCACTGCTCGCCGAATGTCCCTCCAACATGACGTCCGCGCAAGCGCAATCGGCGTTGCCGCCGGTGACGGTCGAAGCGCCGGCGCAGCGGCCGAAGTCGGCACGGGCATCGGAGCAGTCATTACGCCGCGCGCAAATCGCTGCGCGGCAGCGCAATCGCAACACCGCGCCCGCAGCGCCGACGCTTGCGGAGCGGGCGGCCGCGGAAGCCGCCGCCCAGCAAGCCGCAAAGCTCGGTTATCGCGCGATGCCGAGCGCGACGACGCTGCGCAGCGGCGCCTCGCCGCTCGATACCTCGCAGGCCGTCAATGTCGTGCCCGAGCAGGTGTTGAAAGACCAGCTCCCGCGCAACATCGACGATGCTCTCATCAATGTCTCCGGCATCACCCAGACCAACACGCTCGCGGGCAGCCAGGACGCCGTGATCCGCCGCGGCTTCGGCGACAATCGCGACGGCTCGATCATGCGCAACGGCATGCCGCTGGTGCAGGGCCGCAGCCTCAATCCCGCCGTGGAAAGCGTCGAGGTTCTGAAGGGGCCAGCCTCGCTGCTCTACGGCATTATGGATCCCGGCGGCATCGTCAACACCATCAGCAAGCGGCCGGAACTTTATCAGCACGGCTCCGTCACGTTGCTCGGCTCCGCCTTCAGCGCCTCCAAGACCGGCGCCGACGGCCTGCTCGACATCACCGGTCCGATCGGCGATCAGGGCCTCGCCTATCGCTTCATCGGCTATGGCGTCAGCGAGGATTACTGGCGCAATTTCGGCCGTCACCGCGAGATGCTGATTGCGCCGTCGTTGGCCTGGTACGGCCAGGACACCACGGTGCAGCTCAACTACGAACATCGAGAGTTCATCTATCCGTTCGATCGTGGCACCGCCTTCAACCCGGTGACAAAGGCGCCGCTCGCGGTGCCCGCGACACGCCGGCTGGATGAGCCCTTCAATAACACTTGGGGCACGTCAGACCTGATGCAGGCCTCGATCGAGCACCGGTTCAACCAGGATTGGAAGCTCTACGCAGGCTATAGTTACAACACCGAAACCTTCAGTGCCAACCAGCTCCGTATCACCGGCATCAACTTCACGACCGGCGCCGAGACGCGTAGCAACGATGGCACGGGAAGTTCGCTCAGCAACGTCAGCTACGGAACGTCCTACATTTCCGGCAGTTTCTGGCTCGGCAACATGCGTAACGACGTGGTGTTCGGCGGCGACGGCCAATATCGCACGATCTACCGCGATGTCCTGATCCGGCAGGCAACCCCCGTCTTCAATGTCTACAATCCCGTCTACGGCCTCATTGGGCCGGGCACGACGGCGTCGAACCCCGACAGCGCCCAGACCGACAAGCTCGGCCAATGGTCGCTGTTCGTCCAGGACACGCTGCATCTGACCGAGCGTTTTGCTCTGGTCGGCGGCGCGCGTTACATGGACTATGACCAGATCGCCGGACGCGGAAAGCCGTTCATCACCAACACCAACGTGTCCCAGGACAAGGTGCTTCCGCTCGGCGGCGCCATCTTCAAGCTGACCGACCAAATCTCGCTTTACGCGAGCTATACCGAATCGCTGAAGCCGAATTCGACCATTGCGCCGATCGGCGTCGTGATCGACTCCCGGGTCGCGCCCGAGGAAGGTGTCTCATACGAGACCGGTGTAAAGTTCGATCTGAACAAGCGCATCTCCGGCACGTTGGCGTTCTACGATCTCGACAAGAGAAACGTGCAGACGACGAAGACCAACAGCGCCGGCATCGTTGAGCTCCACACCATCGGCCGCGCCCACTCGCGCGGCGTCGAGCTGGACGTCACCGGCAGGCTCACCGACAGCTGGGCCTTGATCGGAAGCTATGGCTACACGGATGCCCGCGTCACGACGTCCGAGGACCTGACGCTGCTCGGCAAGAAACTGCAAAACGTCGCCTTGAACACCGCATCGCTCTACCTGGTCTACGACTTCGGCACCGCATTGCCCGGCCAGCTCCGCCTCGGCGGTGGCGCGCGCTATGTCGGCGACCGACCCGGCGATGCCATCAATAGCTTCTTCTTGCCGTCCTATGTGGTTGCCGACATCTTCGCAACCTACGAGATGCAATACCAGAGCACGCCGGTGATCTATCAGTTCAATGTCAAGAACCTGTTCGATACCGTCTATTACCCCTCCGCCGTCAACAATCTCAACGTCGCCATCGGCGATGCGCGGCGCGTCTCGCTGTCAGCTACCGTGAAATTCTAGCCATGGCGGCGCGGCCGGGACATACCGTTAAGGCCGTCCTATTCCAGGTCCATTCCATTGCGGGCCTGGTCCTCGCGCTGGTGCTCGCCCTGATCGCGCTGACCGGCGCGATCATGAGTTTCGAGGACGAGATCGTCGATCAACTCAATGCCGGGATCATGCAGGTCCCACCACGTCAAATCCCGGCGCTGACGCCGGACGTGTTGGTCGCGCGTCTGAAGGCGGCGCAGGATTTCGGCAAGGTCTCGGCCATCACGCTGTCCAGCGATCCTGCGGCAGCGGCCCATGTCCGCTTCGCCCGGGACGACAACGGCGGAAGGCCGGCCTCGCTCTATGTCGACCCCTACGATGCGCGCGTGCTGGGTTCGCCGCGCGGCGAGGCGTTCTTCGCGACCGTGCGCAGGCTGCATCGCTGGCTGCTCATTCCCGGCGACGGCAGGGGCTGGGGACGCCCGATCACCGGATCGATCGCACTCGGCCTCATCGTCATGCTCGTCTCCGGCCTCTTGCTGCGCTGGCCGCGACGGGGCGGCAGCGTGAAGATCTGGCTGAAGCCAAATCTCGGGCTCAGCGGCCGCGGACTGCACCGGTCGTTGCATGCCGTGATCGGCACCTGGGTCCTGCCGGTCTATCTGGCGATGACGCTCACCGGGCTGTACTTCTCCTTCGAATGGTACAAGGACGGCGTGACCTGGCTGCTCGCGCG
>NZ_JAEMSD010000505.1:0-2811 GCF_016462955.1 Bradyrhizobium sp.
GGGCGTGACCGACGGCTCCGCGCGGGCCTGCTTGTCGCGGTGCTTCTTTTTCTTTGCGAAGGACGGCGCATCGTCGAATTTCGCGCCGCGCTCGCCGGGCGGTTTGCCGCGTGGCTTGAATTCAGGCGCCTGCCGCGGGCGCTCGTCGCGGCGTTCGCGACGGTCGCCATCGTTCCTCTCGCGGCGCGGCGCGTCCGAGCGCCCCTCCGGCGCCTGGTGCTGCGGGGCGTCCGCCATCGGCTCGATGCGGATGCTGTCTTCCTTGTCCGGACGCTTGATCTTGGCGGCAAAGGATTCCGCGGCCCGCTCGGAGATCTCGAACTCGGTGACAGTGTCCATGATCTTGATGGCGCCGATGTCGCGCTTGTCGATGCCGCCGCGGCGGCAGATCATCGGCAGCAGCCAGCGCGCCTCGGCATTCTTGCGTCGTCCGATCGCGGCGCGGAACCAGACGCTGCCCTCGGCCATGCCGTGCTTCGACGATGCCTTTGCGGACTTGGCGCGAGGTTTCGCGGGACGATCCTCGCCGCCTTCAAACCTGTCGCGGCCACGCTCCTCGCGCGGCCGGGAAGTTCGCTCGCCGGGATCGATGATGTCCTCGGGCGACGGCAGCCGCGCCCGGTAGAGCCGCGCCAGCGCCGCGGCGATGTCCTCCGCCGAGCGCTCGGCCAGGAGCGCCTGCGCCAAAGCCAGATCGTCGGCGGTGGTCTCCTCCGTGAACAGCACGTCCTTCATGCGCGCATGATCGAGCTTGCGGATCTCGTCCGCCTGCGGCGCAGTGCCCCAGACTGCCTCGACGCCTGCGAGATCGAGCAGCAGCTCCGCGCGCCGCCGCCGGGCCGGCGGCACCAGGATGACGCTCGTCCCCTTCCGGCCCGCACGTCCCGTGCGGCCGGAGCGGTGCTGCATCACCTCGGCGTCGTTGGGCAGGTCGGCTTGGATGACGAGGTCGAGGCTCGGCAGATCGATGCCGCGGGCGGCGACGTCGGTCGCGACGCAGACGCGAGCGCGTCCATCCCGCAAGGACTGCAACGCCAGGGTGCGCTCGTTCTGGGTCAGCTCTCCCGACAGCGCGACGACGGAAAAGCCGCGCTCCAGGAGGGCCGCCTGCAAGTGCCGGACGGCGTCGCGCGTGCTGCAGAACACCAGCGCGCTCGGCGCCTCGTAGAAGCGCAGCACGTTGACCACGGCATGTTCGACGTCGGCGGGCGCGATGCGGATCGCGCGATACTCGATGTCGGCGTGACCGCCCTCGTCGCCCGCGACCTCGATCCGGAACGCGTCGCGCTGATATTGCCTGGCGAGCGCGACGATGCCGCGTGGAAAGGTCGCCGAGAACAGCAACGTGCGGCGCGTCTCCGGCGTGGTCTCGAGGATGAACTCCATGTCCTCGCGAAATCCGAGATTGAGCATCTCGTCGGCTTCGTCGAGCACGACCGCCTGCAGCTCGGAGATGTCGAGACGGCCGCGGCGCAAATGATCGCACAGCCGCCCGGGCGTGCCGACGACGATGTGCGCGCCGGCGGCGAGCTCGCGCTGCTCGCGCCTGGGGTCCATGCCGCCGACGCAGGAGACGACGCGCCCGCCCGCGCGCCCGTAGAGCCAGGCCAGCTCGCGCTGGACCTGAAGCGCAAGCTCGCGGGTCGGCGCGACGATCAGGGCAAGCGGGGCGGCCGCAGGTCCGAACTGCTCGGAATCGTCGAGAAGATTTTTGGCAATGGCGAGTCCGTAGGCGACGGTCTTGCCGGAGCCGGTCTGGGCCGACACCAGCAGGTCCCGGCCGGTGGCTTCGTGAGCGAGCACCGCAAGCTGGACGGGTGTCAGTGAATCGTAATTCCGCTCGGCCAAAGCGCGGGCGAGCGGCGGGGTCAGGGCCGGAAGAGACACGGGATGGAAACCTTGGTTAATTCAGGCGCGCGAACGGTAAACCGGCGGGCCTGAGCTCGCGTGCGCGGCAGCTGGCCAGCAACACGGGCGATTTGATTTGGATGCTCTTTACGCCAAGCGCGGAGAAATCACCATGCCTATGTTGCATGGCTTGCGGGAAAGCACCGCGCCCAGGGGTTGCAGGATTGCTGCCATTACCCGTTCTGAATACAGAACGCCCCATACACCGCGCCTTAGCGACTGTCGGTCCGGCACACACCAATGTGCCCCCGGGATGCGACGATCCATCGACCGCTCAAGAAAACTCCGGAACGAGGGCGGCGGCCGCTTCTTGTATCGAACGCCAGGCCGTTTCAATATCGACCGCGTCGGTGGAGATCGTGCCGATCGAGACGCGGACCATCCAATGCCCCGCCGCGATGGCGGGCGTGACATAAGCTTGACCGGAGGCATTCACTGCATGCGCCCACGCGCGCGTGAATTCATCGAGACGATGGGAAGGCACAGACTTCGGACGGTTCACGATGCAGACGGTTTGCAGAGCGACGGGCGCGATGACGTGCCAGCCCGGTGTTGCCTCGACTTTCGACCGAAGATCTCGAGCCAAGGCAATGTCGCGCCGTAACCTGGCTTGCAACCCGGAAACGCCCTGCTCCCGAATGGCGAACCATAGTTTCAGCGCCCTGAACCGCCGTCCGAGAGGAATGCCGGTGTTACGCAGATTGCGGACCTTCTCGTCGGCCTGAGATTGCAGGAAGCTCGGGTCGGCAGACATCACCCTGAGGAGGTGAGGTTCGTCCCGAACGAAATAGAGCGAGCAGTCAAAGGGGACGCCGAGCCATTTGTGCGCGTTGATCACCACACTGTCGGCGCTCTCGATGCCGTCCCACATCCACCGCAGCTCCGGCAAGATCATCGCATTCC
>NZ_JAEMSD010000505.1:2821-4888 GCF_016462955.1 Bradyrhizobium sp.
GGCCATGGCAGCGTCGACGTGGAGCCATAGGCCATGCCTCCGCGCGACGCCCGCGATCTCCGATATCGGATCAATGGACACGGTGGCGGTCCCGCCCACTGCCGCGACGATCGCGCATGGGGTGAAACCAGCGCGACTATCCGCGATGATCGCATCTTCGAGCGCCCCTGGCCGCATCGCGAAATCGGCGTCGACATCGACCATGCGGACATTCTCACGGCCGAAACCCGCCAGCAGCGCCGCTTTTTCGACGGAAGAATGAGCGCTTGCCGACGTGTAGACGGTCAACGGCTTCGGCTCCGTTTGCAGGCCTCGGCGAACGAGCGAAAAGCCCGTCGTCTTCTCCCGGGCACACAGCAGAGCAACCAAGGTGCTTGTCGACGCAGTGTCATTGATCACGCCGAACCAGGCGGAAGACAGGCCAACCATTTGCCTGAACCAGTCGACCGTGACCTCCTCGATTTCCGTCACGGCGGGGGATGACTGCCAGGACAGGCCCAGCACTCCAAGTCCGCTGCTCACCAAATCGCCGAGGATACCGGATCCGAGCGAATTGGAGGGAAAGTAGCCGAAGAATCGCGGGTGTTGCCAATGCGAGATGTTGGGGAGAACAACGGAATCGAGATCAGCGATGATTCCATCGAACCCCTCGGCTTCGACCGGCGGGGAGGCCGGAAGCATCGCCTTGACATCACCCGGCTGTGTCGCAGGCTGGACCGGATAGTCGGCGATCTTCGCGTGATAGTCCGCCAGCCAGTCGATGATTTCGTGACCTCGTTTTCGGAATTCCTCGGGCGTCATTCAGGCCTCTTTGGCCGCCGCGGACGACGTTCGTGATGCCGCAAGACCAGTCATTTCAGAACTCGCATCAAGCCGAACTAACGTCGCACTTGGTGTAATAATATCTGGGCGATTTCGTGGCCCGGGTCGTGAGGACTTGCGTCTATCGTTGACGCGTAGCCCGCATGAGCGAAGCGACATGCGGGAGTCACCAGCAAGCCCCCGGATATCGCTTCGCTCATCCGGGCTACGCGTCGTCATTCCACCAGCTCCGGCCACGGCACGATGGTCGACTTCACCGTCTTCATCGCCATCGCGTCCCTCACCGCCTGCGCGACGCCCTCTTCCGTGAACGGATAGATCGTCTGCATCTTCAGCCAGGGATATTTATCCGCGGTCCGGTAGAGCATGTCGACGCCGAGCGGCAGGTCGTTGCCGGTGAAGCCCCAGGAGCCCAGCACGTTGAGGTCCTTGGTGCAGATGCGGTGCCAGGAGGTGTCGATCGAGCCGGCGTCGGTGAACTGGCCCATCTCGACATAGGTGCCGCCGTCGCGCAGCATCTCGATGCCTTCGGGGCCTGCGGTCGGATGGCCCGAGCAGTCCATCACGAGATCGGCGCCGAAGTGACCTACGATCTCGCGCACGCGCGCGATGCGCTCTTGCGGCGATTTCAGTTCCTCGATGTTCACGGTCGCCTCCGCGCCGAACTCGCGCGCCAGCTTGAGCCGCGGCTCCTCCGGCGCGCCGACGCAGATCACGCGGCCTGCTCCCATCTCCTTTGCGGCGGCGACCGCCAAAATGCCGATCGGGCCGGAGCCCTGGATCACAACAGTATCGCCCCACGAAAAACCGCCGGCACGGCTGGCGCGGTTGAAGGCGCGGATGCAGGAGGTCAGCGGCTCAGACAGCGCACCCAACCGCAGCGACATGTCGTCGGGCAGCTTGTAGATCTTGGTGCCCGGCAACATCTCGAGATCGACATAGACATATTCGGCCCAGCCGCCCCACATATGCGGCGCCTTGTCGAAGCCGAGATAGCGGCCGTAATAGACCGGCGTCAGGCACTTGTTCGCGGTCTGCGGATAATGGATGCAGTAATAGCAGCGGCCGCACGGCATCAAGGGCGGGATCATCACCTTCGATCCGACTTGAAGCGGCTTGCTCATGAAGTCCTCGGTGAACTCCTCGCCGCACTCGACGATGACGCCGCCGATCTCGTGTCCCAGTGTGAACGGCCACGGCAGCGGCTTCGGCCAATGTCCTTTCAGGATATGCAGATCGGTGCCG
>NZ_JAEMSD010000506.1 GCF_016462955.1 Bradyrhizobium sp.
GCATTTCCGGATTGGCGGGCAGAAGGCTCCGACAGAGATGTGTGAACATAGTAGCCCTCCAGGGGAGGGTAAGAAGGCGTATGCCGCGCACGCCTTGACCTCTGGCCGGCAATCCCGTTTTCTCTGCCTCAATCAAACGCGCCCCCCGGGGAACAACGCCAAGGTAAGCTCCCATGTCTTTCGTCCTCGCCATCGACCAGGGCACCACTTCCTCGCGCGCGATCGTGTTTCGTGGCGACATTTCCATTGCGGCGAAGGCGCAGGCTGAGTTTCCGCAGCATTTTCCGGCCTCGGGCTGGGTCGAGCACGAGCCCGAGGACATCTGGACCTCGACCGTGATGGTCTGCCGCGAGGCGATCGCGCACGCCGGCATCAGCGCAAAGGACATCGCCGCGATCGGCATCACCAACCAGCGCGAGACCACGGTGGTGTGGGACCGCGCCACCGGCCAGGCCGTGCACCGCGCCATCGTCTGGCAGGATCGCCGCACCGCCGACATCTGCGCCAAGCTGAAAGCCGACGGCCGCGAGGGCGTGATCTCGCAGAAGACCGGCCTGATCATCGATCCCTATTTCTCCGGAACGAAAGTCGCTTGGATCCTCGACCACGTGCCCGGCGCCCGCGCCCGCGCCGCGCGCGGCGAATTGATGTTCGGCACCATCGATTGCTACCTGCTGTGGCGCCTCACCGGCGGCAAGGTGCACGCCACCGATGCCACCAACGCCTCGCGCACGCTGCTGTTCAACATCCATACCGGGCAATGGGACGACGAGCTCCTGGAGATCATCGGCGTGCCGCGCTCGATGCTGCCCGAGGTGAAGGATTCCTCCGCCCGTTTCGGCGAGAGCACGCCCGATCTGTTCGGCGGCCCGATCGCGATTTCCGGCATCGCCGGCGACCAGCAGGCTGCCACCATCGGCCAGGCCTGCTTCCGCCCGGGCATGATGAAATCCACCTACGGCACCGGCTGCTTCGCGCTGCTCAACACCGGCACCACGCCGGTCGTCTCCAAGAACAAGCTTCTCACCACCGTCGCCTACCAGCTCGACGGCAAGCGCACCTACGCGCTCGAAGGCTCGATCTTCGTCGCGGGCTCGGCGGTGCAATGGCTGCGTGACGGCCTCGGCATCATCAAGCACGCCGCGGAGACCGGACCTCTCGCCGATCAATCCGACTCCATGCAGAGCGTCTATCTCGTTCCCGCCTTCGTCGGCATGGGCGCGCCCTACTGGAATCCGCGCGTGCGCGGCGCGCTGTTCGGCCTCACCCGCAACACCGGGCCCGCCGAGCTCGCCCATGCTGCGCTGGAGAGCGTCTGCTACCAGACCTTCGATCTCTGGGCCGCGATGCGCGCGGACTGGCCGAGCTCGGAAACCGCCAGCGTCGTGCTCCGCGTCGACGGCGGCATGACCGCCTCCGACTGGACCATGCAGCGCCTCGCCGATCTGCTCGATGCCCCGGTCGACCGTCCCGTGATCCAGGAGACTACGGCATTGGGCGCCGCCTACCTCGCCGGCCTCCAGGCGGGCGTCTATCCCGAGCCGACCAAGTTCGCCGACAATTGGCGCCTGGAGCACCGCTTCAAGCCGAACATGAGCCAGGCCACGCGCGAGCGGAAGCTCGCGGGATGGGCAAGGGCCGTGAAGGGCGTGCTTGCGAGCGACGAGGGCGAGGGGTAGGGGCACTCCTAGCTCGAACAGCGCGAGGCGCATTCCACCGTTTCGGCACCGTCATTGCGAGGAGCCCTTGCGACGAAGCAATCCAGACTACCTCCGTGGAAAGATTCTGGATTGCTTCGCTGCGCTCGCAATGACGGAGGACGGGACAGCTGCTGTTCTTCGGCACACTCCGCCCGCTACCTTTAAGACAAGAAACAACCACCCATGATCCTCCCCGACGGCTATTCCGACGTCCCCCACGGCAAGATCGCCGCCGTCGTTACCCATCTCGAGATGACCGCGCCTCCCGCGCGCCGTGACGATCCGCCGGGAAACTGGTCTCTGCGCAAGGTCGACGCTCCCGCGCTTCCCTGGTATCGCGACATCTTCCGCCGCGTCGGTGAGAACTGGCTGTGGTTCTCGCGCGCCCGCATGACCGACGCCGAGCTCGCCGCCATCATCCACCCAGCCGGAATCGAGGTCTACGCGCTCGCCCTCGACGGCCGCGACGAAGGGCTGCTCGAGCTCGACTTCCGCGAGCCCGGCCAGTGCGAGTTGACCTATTTCGGCGTCACCGCTGATCTCATCGGCACTGGCGCCGCCCGCTTCCTGATGAACCGCGCGCTGGAGCGTGCCTGGTCGCGCGACGTCCGCCGCGTCTGGGTCCACACCTGCACCTTCGATCATCCCGCCGCGGTCGCCTTCTACCAGCGCTCCGGCTTCCGCGCGTTTCGCCGCCAGATCGAGATCGCAGATGATCCGAGGCTCGATGGCACGGCGCCGCGCGATGCGGCGAGGCATGTGCCGATCATTGAGTGATCTGCGTCGGTCTCCCCGCCGTCATTGCGAGGAGCCCTTGCGACGAAGCAATCCAGGCTGCTCCCGCGGACAGATTCTGGATTGCGCCGGGGAGCCCGTCATTGGGCCGCGCGATGCGCGGATCGGTTGGCGCGCGACGAGGGGCAGCCGACGCTGCGGTCAGCGCATCAATGTACGGCGGTGCCGCCGGGCCTCCTATTGGACGCATTCGTTGGCCTCGTCCAAAAGCCATGCAACAAATGCCTTCACCCGAGCATCATTTGCCAGGACCGCGGGCCAGCGCACGAGGTGTACCTTGGTCGACGGCATATCCCAGGTCTCAGGCAGCACGCGCACGAGGCGGCCGTCGATGAGCGCGTCGCGCGCGAGGAGTGAGCGCGTCAGCACGGCGCCGCTGCCTCGAAGCGCGGCGCCGATCGCTGTCGCCATGTTGGCGTAACGCAGTCCAACCGGCGGCGGTGCATTGAGACCAAGCCGCGCGAACCACGTCGACCAGGACCATTCGGTTCCCGCGTTCGCGTCTGCGCCAACCCCCTTATGGATCAGCGGCAGCGCGGCAATGCGCATCGGATCGTCGAGCGGCGCGGACGGCAACAGTTGCGGCTGGCAAACGGGGAAGACCTGCTCGCGGAACAACACGCGCTGCGTCGAGGTCTCGCGCGCCTCGCCCTCGTGGAGCCAATGGATCGTGATATCGAGATCGAGGTGGATCGCTTGCGCCGCGCTCTCGACGATGATTAGCTCGACCGGCGTCGACGAGGCCTTGAACATCGGCAGGCGTGCGACCAGCCAATAGTCCGCAAGCGCCGCACTAACGCCGACGCGCAATGGGCCATCGCTGGCCGCGGCGCGGCATCGCGCGCGTAGCTCACCCAGGCCGGTAAGGAGTTCCGCGAGGCCGGATGCAAGCGCCTCACCGGCGGGCGTCGGCCGCATACCGCCCGAAGTCCGCATCAGCAGTGGCAAACCCATGAAGTCCTCCAGCCGCCGCAACCGGTGGCTCACTGCGCTCTGCGTCACGCGGAGGTCGCTCGCGGCGGCGGTGACGCTGCCGAGGCGGTGCACGGCTTCGAAGGCAATCAGGGCATCGAATGGAGGTTGCGCGGTCATGTCGGCATTATGAAGCAGATTCATGCTGAATTGAACACTTGGCATACGCCGAGAGCGTAGCCCGATGGTAACCAGCGGACGTCGCAGGGCTCCTGCGCGGTACTTTCCCGTTCGGCAGAGAATTTGTGAAGACGGCACCCTCGCTATCCGCTCGTGATCTTTCCGTTGCCTTGACACTCGGCCTCGGTGCGTTCTTCACGAATCTGGACGTCACCGCCGTCGTCGTCGCGCTGCCGGCGATGGAGCATAGCCTCAACTTTGGCATGGCCGCGACGGCGTGGGTGATCGATGCGTATTCGCTCGCTTTCACGGGCATGCTGCTGGCGGCTGGGGCCATCGCCGATCACTTCGGCCGCCGCCGCGCGTTGCTGACCGGCAATGCGATCTTCCTTGTCGCTTCCCTTGCTTGCGGCCTTGCCTGGAATGGTCCGTCCTTGTGGCTCGCCCGAGGCTTGCAAGGGATTGGCGCAGCCTTCGTCGTCACGGGCGCCTTGGCGCTCGTTGCCAGCGCGTTCCCGGATGCCGCCGTCAGAGCGCGTGTGTTCGCCTTGATGGGCGTCGTCTCCGGTGTCGGGATGGCCGTGGGGCCGACGCTCGGTGGCGTGATCACGGCTTGGACCGGGTGGCGCTGGATCTTCTTCATCAACGTGCCGTTCTGCGCGGCTCTGACCCTCATGGTGCCTCGGCTCGTTGCGGAGAGCCAGGCCGCGGAGAAGCGCTCGCTCGATATTGTCGGCGCTGCTCTGTTGACGATGGCACTCGCGCTAATGATCGAGGCCACGTTGCGTCTACGCGCCGATATGATCGTTGCTGCGAGTCTCGGCGGCGCGGCACTTCTGCTGTTGGCAGGCTTCGCCCTTCAGCAGCGTCGGCGCGCTGTGCCGCTCCTCGACCCGACCGTGTTCGGGACATCCGCGATGATCGGTGTCGGCCTGCTGCTGATTGCGGTCTCCGTCAGCTACTGGGCTATCCTTGTCTATCTGCCGCCTGCACTGCAGAACGCATTCGGGTGGGACGCCGGCCGTGCTGGGTTCGCGCTGCTCGCCGCAACGGCGCCGATGCTGATCGTGCCGCCAATTGGCGCCCACCTCGTCATGCGCATCGGTTGGCGTTGGCACTTCGCGTATTCTCTCGCGATGCTCGCCGTCGGCAATCTCCTTTTACTTGCATCGCTCTGGCGTACAGATACGGCCGAGACCCTCGGCCTCATGCTCGCGGGCATGATCGCGATCGGCAGCGGAGCGGCGCTCTCCCACCCGCAACTTTCGGGTGCCCTG
>NZ_JAEMSD010000507.1:0-3985 GCF_016462955.1 Bradyrhizobium sp.
AACCCGAGTTGAGGACGAGGACCGTGTCCGGCATCGCTAGTCGCCGGCTTCGGCCGGCGTGTTGCCGCCGGCGCTGTTCTGCCAGACCCAGTCGCGGATCTCGGGCATGTCCTCGCCGTGCTCTCGGACATAGCGCGTGTGTTCGATCAGCTTGTCGCGGAACTGCTGCTTGGCGTGCGCAGCCTTGGTCGCCAGACCCGGCACGCGCTCGATCGCCTCGATCGCGAGATGGTAACGGTCGAGCCCGTTGAGCACGACCATGTCGAACGGCGTCGTCGTGGTGCCTTCCTCGGCAAAGCCGCGCACATGCATGCCGGCATGGTTGGTGCGGCTGTAGGTCAGCCGGTGGATCAGATAGGGATAGCCGTGATAGGCGAAGATGACGGGCTTGTCCGAGGTGAACAGACGGTCGAATTCGCGATCCGAAAGTCCGTGAGGGTGCTGGTTCTCCGGCTGCAGCGTCATGAGGTCGACGACGTTGACAACGCGGATCTTCAGGTCCGGCAGTGCCTTGCGCAAAAGGTCGGCGGCGGCGAGCGTCTCCAGCGTCGGCACGTCGCCGGCACAGGCCATCACCACGTCGGGCTCGCCCTTTCCGTCCTCCGTTCCCGCCCAGGTCCAGATGCCGATGCCGGCATCGCAATGCGTTGCCGCGTCCTGCATCGACAGCCATTGCGGCGCCGGCTGCTTGCCGGCGACGATCACGTTGATGCGGTTGTAGGTGCGCAAGGCATGGTCGGCGATCCACAGCAGGGTGTTGGCGTCCGGCGGGAAGTAGATGCGGACGATGTCGGCCTTCTTGTTGGCGACGAGATCGACGAAGCCGGGATCCTGATGGCTGAAGCCGTTGTGGTCCTGGCGCCAGACATGGGAAGTCAGGAGATAGTTGAGCGAGGCGATCGGACGGCGCCACGGCAGCTCGCGCGTCACCTTCAGCCATTTGGCATGCTGGTTGAACATGGAATCCACGATGTGGATGAAGGCCTCGTAGCACGAGAAGAAGCCGTGCCGTCCCGTCAGCAGATAGCCCTCGAGCCAGCCCTGGCAGAGATGCTCGCTCAAGACCTCCATCACGCGGCCGTCCTGGGCGAGATGCACGTCGTAGGGTTCGGTCGGCTCCATCCACACCCGTTCGGTCGCCTCGAACACGGCATCGAGGCGGTTTGACGCGGTCTCGTCCGGGCCCATGATGCGGAAGTTACGCTCCTTCTCGTTGAGGCGGATGACATCGCGCAGGAACTTGCCGAGCTCGCGCGTCGCTTCGGCAATGACTTCGCCAGGCTGCGGCACGTCCACCGCGAAGCTGCGAAAGTCCGGCAGCTTCAGCTCCTTCTTCAACAGGCCGCCGTTGGCATGCGGGTTGGCGCCCATGCGCCTGACGCCTTCGGGCGCGAGCGCCTGAAGCTCGGGAATGAGCGCGCCGTTCGCATCGAACAGCTCTTCGGGCTCGTAACTGCGCATCCAGTCTTCGAGGATTTTCAGATGCGCCGGATTTTCCCGGCAGCCTGCGACCGGCACTTGATGTGCGCGCCAAAAGCCCTCGACCTTCTTGCCGTCGACCTCTTTCGGGCCGGTCCAGCCCTTTGGGCTGCGCAGCACGATCATCGGCCAGCGCGGCCGCTCGACGCTTGTCCGCCCGTCGCGGGCGTGCTGCTGGATCGAGCGGATGCTCGTCAACGCGACGTCGAGTGCATCCGCCATGGCCTGGTGCATTAATCGGGGATCATCGCCTTCGACGAACAGGGGCTCATGGCCGAACCCGCGGAACAGATCGCGGATCTCCGCATCCTTCATCCGCCCCAGCACGGTGGGATTTGCGATCTTGTAGCCGTTGAGATGCAGGATCGGCAGCACCGCGCCGTCATGGGCGGGGTTCAGGAACTTGTTGGAGTGCCAGGACGCGGCGAGCGGGCCGGTCTCGGCCTCGCCGTCGCCGACCACGCAGGCGACGATCAGATCGGGGTTGTCGAATGCAGCGCCATAGGCGTGCACCAGCGCATAGCCAAGCTCGCCGCCCTCGTGGATCGAGCCGGGCGTTTCCGGCGCCGCATGGCTCGGGATGCCGCCGGGGAAGGAGAACTGCCTGAACAGCTTGCGTAATCCGTCCGCATTGCGGGCGATCTCGGGGTAGATCTCGCTGTAGCTGCCCTCGAGATAAGTGTTGGCGACCATGCCCGGTCCGCCATGACCGGGGCCGCAGACATAGATGACGCTGAGGTCCAGCGCGCGGATCACGCGATTGAGATGGGCATAGATGAAGTTCAGCCCCGGCGTCGTGCCCCAATGTCCGAGCAGACGCGGCTTGATGTGCTCGGGCCGCAGGGGCTCGCGCAGCAGCGGATTGTCGAGCAGGTAGATCTGCCCGACGGAGAGGTAGTTGGCGGCGCGCCAATAGCGATCGAGCAGATCGAGGTCGCTGCTCGCTTCGGCCGTTTTTTGCTGGATTGTCATGTTCCTGCCAACCTTCACTTCGCGATCGTCACCAACCCGGTTCCGGGGCGATCGATCCTTCGGGCATGAAACGGGATGGTCGTGACGGCCATGTTGCGTGAGGTCAAAGGCGAGCGCGCGAAGTTTGGGCAGCTCTACTTTGCATGGGGTTGTTTTCACGTTTTTGGTTTGCGTTCTTGATTTGTTCCGTTCACATGCTATCTTGGCTTCATGAGTCCAGCATCCTCTCATGCTCTCAAGCACCCGCCGGTCACGGCGCCCTCCGAGCCGGCGGGTGCGCCTTCGGATTTCCCTGAGCTTGGCGTCGCCATCGAGCGCGCGCGGAGGCGAGGGCGGGGCGCCCAGTCGAACGCCAGCGGCCGCTACGAGGCCGAGGCCCGCGTCGCTTTCGATGACGGCTGGCAGAGCCTGGACGAGCTGCCGCCGTTCAAGACCACTGTCGCTATCGACACCTCGCGCAAGGTGATCACCCGCAATGATTCCCCCGACATCGGCTTCGACCGCTCGATCAATCCCTATCGCGGCTGCGAGCATGGCTGCGTCTATTGCTTCGCGCGGCCGACCCACGCCTATCTCGGCCTGTCGCCGGGGCTGGATTTCGAGTCAAAGCTGTTCGCCAAGCCAGAGGCGCCGGCGCTGCTCGAGAAGGAGCTCGCCGCCGCCGGCTACGAGCCGCGGACGATTGCGATCGGCACCAACACCGATCCCTATCAGCCGATCGAGCGCGAGCGGAAGATCATGCGCGGCATCCTCGAGGTTCTGGAGCGCGCCTCGCATCCCGTCGGCATCGTCACCAAATCGGCGCTGGTCCTGCGCGACATCGACATTCTCCAGCGGATGGCCAAGCGCAATCTCGCCAAGGTTGCGATCTCAGTGACCTCGCTTGATCCGAAGCTGGCGCGGACCATGGAGCCGCGGGCCTCGACGCCGACGAAGCGGCTGGAGGCGCTCAAACAGCTCTCGGAGGCCGGCATTCCGACCACCGTGATGGTTGCGCCCGTGATCCCCGCGCTGAACGATTCCGAGATCGAGCGCATCCTCGATGCCGCCGCCCATGCTGGCGTCAAGGAAGCCGCCTATGTGTTGCTGCGCCTCCCGCTGGAGGTCCGCGATCTCTTCCGTGAATGGCTGATGGCGAACTATCCGGACCGCTATCGCCACGTCTTCACGCTGATCCGCGACATGCGCGGCGGGCGCGACTACGACGCCAAATGGGGCGAGCGGATGAAGGGCACGGGACCGATGGCCTGGACCATCGGCCGCCGCTTCGAGATCGCCTGCGAGCGGCTCGGCCTCAACAAGCGGCGTTCCAAGCTGACGACGGACCACTTTGCCCGGCCAAAGCGGAACGGCGATCAGCTCAGTCTGTTCTGAGCGGCGGCTGGCAGTGGCGGCCTGAATAGCGGGAATATCCTGGGTTCAGGGTTGCGCTGGCGAAGCCCCCTGGCGCACGATCCCGGCCATGATTCGGGACTCCTCCGCCAAGACCCCAGCCAAAGCCAGGGCCAGCGCCCCGGCGCAGCTGCCGGCCGGC
>NZ_JAEMSD010000507.1:3995-4801 GCF_016462955.1 Bradyrhizobium sp.
GTTCCTGCCGGCAAGAAAGGCATCATTGCCGTTGCGGCCCCCAGCTTTCGCCGCGAGCGCGCGCTGATCAAACGCGGCGTCTGGCCGATCGCCGGCTGCGACGAGGCCGGCCGCGGGCCGCTGGCCGGCCCGGTGGTGGCCGCCGCGGTGATTCTCGACCCCGACCGCATCCCGCGCGGTATCGACGATTCCAAGCGCCTGACCGCCGAGGAGCGCGAAAAGCTGTTCGACAAGATCTGCGCCACGGCGCAGGTGTCGGTCGCCGTCGCCTCGCGCGCGCGCATCGACCGCGACAACATCCTCCGGGCTTCGCTGTGGGCGCTGAAGCGCGCCGTGGTGGCTCTGCCGGAGACTCCAAGGCACGTCTTCGTCGACGGCCGCGACCGGCTCGACACCAATTGCGACTGCGAGGCCGTGATCGGCGGCGACGGCATCGTGCTGTCGATCGCCGCAGCCTCCATCGTCGCCAAGGTCACGCGCGACCGGCTGATGTGCGCGCTGGCGCAGGACTGTCCCGGCTACGGCTTCGAGCAGCACAAGGGCTACGCCGTCCCCGAACATCTCGACGCCCTCAATCGCCTCGGCCCGTCCGTCCACCACCGCAGCTTCTTCGCCCCCGTCGCCGCCGCTCGCGCCAAGCACATGCCGTGGACCGTCGAGCCGGTGCAGGACTTGTTCTCGGTGACCGCGGTCAAGGTGCAGGTGGAGGCGAGCGTCGAGATCGACGCGTCGGCAGGTCTCTAGGATTTCTCTCGGCAGCGCTCTTCGCCTCTCCCCGCCTGCGGGGAGAGGCCGGAATGTATCGC
>NZ_JAEMSD010000508.1 GCF_016462955.1 Bradyrhizobium sp.
TATGTTGGGCGCTCGGGCGGGAATTTCGAAACCCCGACAGGTGTTTGACGTAATATTAAAGGGGATGCGGCAAGGTCATTGCCGCATCCAGCGATAGCGAGCACAGAGACCGGAAGCGAATGGCAGCGATCAAGACGGTTGGTGTGATTGGATCGGGGCAGATGGGCAACGGCATTGCGCATGTTGCCGCGCTCGCTGGCTTTAACGTGGTCCTCTACGATGTGTCCGCCGATCGCCTGAAGTCCGCGATGGCCACCATCAACGGCAATCTGACTCGCCAGGTCGCCAAGAAGACCATCACCGAAGACGCGCACAAGAAGGCGCTCACCAGGATCACCTCGTCCGACAGCCTCGACGGGCTGGCTGCCTGCGATCTCGTAATCGAGACCGCGGTCGAGAAGGAAGAGATCAAGCGCAAGATTTTCCACGATCTGTGCGCCGTGCTGAAGCCCGAGGCGATCATCGCGTCGAATACGTCGTCGATCTCGATTACCCGATTGGCAGCATCGACGGATCGGCCTGAGAAATTCATCGGCATCCATTTCATGAACCCGGTTCCGGTGATGGAGCTGGCCGAACTTATCCGCGGCATCGCCACCGATGATGCGACGTTCGACACCGCGCGCGAATTCGTCACCGCGATGGGCAAGCAGATTGCCGTCTCGGAAGACTTCCCGGCCTTCATCGTCAACCGCATCCTGCTGCCGATGATCAACGAGGCGATCTACACGCTGTACGAAGGCGTCGGAAACGTCGAAGCCATCGATGCGGCGATGAAACTCGGCGCGCATCATCCGATGGGCCCGCTGGAGCTGGCCGACTTCATCGGCCTCGATACCTGCCTCTCCATCATGCAAGTGCTGCACGAGGGCCTGGCCGACTCCAAATACCGCCCGTGCCCGCTGCTGGTGAAATACGTCGAGGCCGGCTGGCTCGGCCGCAAGACCCAGCGCGGCTTCTACGACTACCGCGGCGCCAAGCCGGTGCCGACGCGCTGACTGCGACAGTTCATGTCCCATTAACTCCTCGCGCCTAGGTTACGCCCAGTAAGAGGGTCGCGTAATGGACATGATGGCTATGGTCAGCAGCATGCTGGCCGCTCAGCAAGGCGCATTGCAGTCGAATATTGCGGCGACGCTGACCAAGCAGAACGCGGATATGGAGAAATCCACCGTCCTGACGCTGCTCGGCGCCGGCCAGCCCTCGCTCGCCAATGTCGGCCCCGGCGTCGGCGGCAATCTCAACGTCACCGCCTGAATATCTCAGAGTGAAGCGGCGGCCTTTCCGGTCGCCGCCCGGATCAGCTTGATTGCGTCCTCGCTCGCCCATTCCGCCGGCCCCGCGATCGTCGCGATCTCGCAGCCATGTGGGTCGACCAGCACCGAGGTCGGCATGCCCAGCGCCCGTCCCACGGCTTTAAGGTCCTGAAAGACCTTGGCTTTCTGGTCGCTGAAATAGCCGAGCCTGACAAGATTGGCCTCTTTCAGGAAGGTTTTGGGCTTCTCGGGGTCGCGGGTGTCGATGTTGATCGCCACCACCTCGAAATTCGGGCCCGCCAGCTTGCCCTGGAGCACGTCCAGGGCCGGCATTTCCTTGCGGCATGGCACGCACCAGGTCGCCCAGAGGTTCACCAGCAGCGTCTTGCCGCGGAAGTCGGACAGCCGCTTCGGCTTGCCCTCGGCATCCTCGAAGGCAAGGTCAGGCAGCTTCAGTGGCGCGGCGGCCATGGTCAGCGCCGCGACCTCACCCTGGACGAGCGGGGCGATCCTTTGCGCCGTCGCCAGCGCCGGCTTGCAGGTCGGATCGCCCACCGGCGCCCGGCCGAGGCCGAGCCCATAAAGCGCAGCGAAGCCGGCCAGGCCCACGACCGCCACGGCGGCGACGATGAGGGGGATCCGGCGCCTGGCGGAGGGCGTCTTGTCGAGCATATCGTTTGTCATCCGGTCGCAGATATGGCTATCAGGGGCCTCTTAATACGGCTGGCAGCAGTCGGCAAACGTGCGGCAGCCAAAAGCAAGGCGTGAAGCAGGCGATCATGAGCAACAAGATGTGGGGCGGCCGGTTCTCGGAACGTCCCGATGAGATCATGGAAGAGATCAACGTCTCGATCGACGTCGATCGTCACCTGTTCGCCCAGGATATTGCCGCGTCCAAGGCCCACGCCGCGATGCTGGCCAGCCAGGGCATCATCACGGCCTCTGATGCGAAAAATATCGGCAAGGGTCTAGACACGATCTTGTCAGAGATCGGCAAGGGCGATTTCACGTTCAAGCGCGCGCTCGAAGATATTCATATGAACGTCGAGAGCCGCCTGTCCGAGCTGATCGGCCCCGCTGCCGGCCGTCTGCACACGGCGCGTTCACGCAACGACCAGGTCGCGACCGACTTCCGGCTGTTCGTCCGCGACGTCATCGACCAGACCGAGGCGGCGCTCGCCGCGTTCCAGCAGGCGCTGGTCGAGCGCGCGCTGGAGCACGCCGCAACCGTGATGCCCGGCTTCACGCACCTGCAGACGGCGCAGCCCGTCACCTTCGGCCATCATCTGCTGGCCTATGTCGAGATGGCCGCGCGCGACCGCGGCCGTTTCCAGGACGCGCGCAAGCGGCTGAACGAATCGCCGCTCGGCGCGGCTGCGCTCGCCGGCACCTCGTTCCCGATCGACCGCCATGCCACGGCGAAGGCGCTCGGCTTCGACCGCCCGATGGCGAACTCGCTGGATGCCGTGTCCGACCGCGACTTCGTGCTGGAGACGCTGTCCGCGGCGGCGATCTGTGCCGTACACATGTCGCGCTTTGCCGAGGAGATCGTGATCTGGACCTCGCCGCTGGTCGGTCTTGTCAGGCTCAGCGACAAGTTCACCACGGGCTCCTCGATCATGCCGCAGAAGCGCAACCCCGATGCTGCCGAGCTCGTGCGCGCCAAGACCGGACGCGTCATCGGCGCGCTCAACGGCCTCCTGATCGTGATGAAGGGCCTGCCGCTCGCCTATCAAAAGGACATGCAGGAGGACAAGCAGGGCGCCATGGAGGGCTTCGCCGCGCTGTCGCTGGCGATCCGCGCCATGACCGGCATGGTTCGCGACCTCGTGCCGGACGAAGCCAGGATGAAGGCGGCCGCGGGCGAAGGTTACGCCACCGCGACCGACCTCGCCGACTGGCTGGTGCGGACGCTGAAAATGCCGTTCCGCGAAGCCCATCACGTCACCGGCCGCATCGTCGCCAAGGCCGCCGAGGGCGGCGTCGCCCTGCACGAGCTGCCGCTCAAGGAGATGCAGGCCATCGAGTCCAGGATCACCAAGGACGTGTTCGGCGTGCTCTCGGTCGAATCGTCGGTGAAGAGCCGCACCAGCTTCGGCGGCACTGCGCCGAAGAACGTCGCGTCGCAGGCCAAGGCCTGGGCGAAGCGGCTGGAAAAAGAGCGGAAATCGGGCTGAGGGACAAAATTTCGCTGATCTTTCATGGTCATCCGGCTCTCGCCAGAGCGCGCCA
Organism: Bradyrhizobium sp.; assembly: GCF_016462955.1. Classification (GTDB taxonomy): domain Bacteria; phylum Pseudomonadota; class Alphaproteobacteria; order Rhizobiales; family Xanthobacteraceae; genus Bradyrhizobium. The sequence goes on from NZ_JAEMSD010000508.1 coordinate 3,489, forward strand.
ATCTCTGTATGGTGCGGCCCGCGTAGTGGGGATTTCGTCGTGACGTCAAAGTTTCGCCCGGCCGGCTCGGGGTGGGCCATCATTGTCTTGAGCCTGACGGCGCTCGCGCTTGCCGGGTGTGGCCGCAAGGGCCCGCTGGATCTGCCGCCGACCGCCTCCACCGCGCCTGCAGCCACCGGCGCTGCGCCCGTCGATACTGAGAGCGCGGCCCAGAAGACGCCGAGCCTGTTCGACCCGACCTCCAGCGCGGATGCCGCGCCCGCGGCGGCCAAGGGCCGGAAGAAACCGTTTATTCTCGACCCGCTCCTGGACGAACCTCCCGGCAGGAAATAAGCCGGCACAACCGAGCCCGCGCCATGAACCATTTCGACTATCGCAACGGCGTGCTGCACGCCGAGGCGGTGAACCTGTCCGAGCTGGCCGCCACCGTCGGCACGCCGTTCTATTGCTATTCGACCGCGACGCTGGAGCGGCACTACCGCGTCTTCACCGAGGCCTTTGCCGGCGAGAAGGTGCTGGTCTGCTACGCCATGAAGGCGAACTCGAACCAGTCGGTGCTGCGCACGCTGGCCCGGCTCGGCGCCGGCGCCGACGTGGTTTCGGGCGGCGAGCTGAAGCGCGCGCTGGCCGCCGGCATCCCCGCCAGCAAGATCGTGTTCTCCGGGGTCGGCAAGACGGAGGCGGAGCTGCGCGCCGCGCTCGCCGCCGACATCCTCTGTCTCAACGTCGAATCCGAGCCGGAGCTCGAGCTGCTGTCGCGGCTTGCGACCGAGATGGGCAAGACCGCGCGGATCTCGCTGCGCGTCAATCCCGACGTCGATGCCGGCACGCATGCAAAGATCTCCACCGGCAAGTCCGAGAACAAGTTTGGCATCCCGATCGCGCATGCCCGCGAGGTCTATGCGCGCGCCGCGAAGCTGCCCGGAATCAAGGTGACCGGCACCGACGTGCATATCGGCAGCCAGATCACCGATCTCTCCGGCATGGAGACCGCGTTCCGGATTCTCTCCGAATTCGTGCAGACTCTGCGCGCCGACGGCCACGACATCAGCCACGTCGATTTCGGCGGCGGTCTCGGCATCCCCTATTACATGGACCGCGAGGCTCCGCCGGCGCCCGCGGCCTATGCCGCCATGGTCAAGCGTGTCAGCCACAATCTCGGCTGCACGCTGATGTTCGAGCCGGGCCGCATGATCGTCGGCAATGCCGGCATCCTGGTCGCGAAGGTGATCTATGTGAAGCACGGCGACGGCAAGAATTTCGTCATCATCGACGCCGCCATGAACGACCTCATCCGCCCGACGCTGTAC
>NZ_JAEMSD010000079.1:0-16321 GCF_016462955.1 Bradyrhizobium sp.
ATAACGGCGCAGACCCGCTATCATACGGCGGCGCGGTTCGGCAGCGACCTTCCTAGTCGGCTTGCCGTCGGGCGCGGCCTTCTGCTCAGGCGCGAATTTGACGACCTGATCAGCCATAGCGCGGCTCCTTGCGTACCTGCTCGGCTCCAGCATTTTGAATTGCGTTGCGCACGTTTTCCTTGATCGCTTCCAGTTGTGTCAAAAGACGGTGGGCGTCCGCCGGGAGAATGCCGTCGAGCGCGGTCGCCGTGAGTTCGGATCGCAGACCGCTCAATTTGCCGAGCAATTGACGTCCAGCTTTCCGAAGATGAAGCCGTTTGATGCGACGATCGTTTGCATCCCCCCGCCGCTCGATCCAATCGCTCTCGCACAGCTTGTCAACCAGCCGCGTCAACGTGATCGGCTGCATCTCCATCTGATCGGCAAGTTCCGCCTGGCTCATGCCCTCGTTGCGCTCCACCTTGGCCAGGACCGCCCACTGCGCCCGGGTGATGCCAAACCGCGCGGCTTCCTTGTCTGCATACACGCGAAGGACGCGTGTCAGCTCGGCGAGAGTAAACAGAAAATTCTGGTCTACAGAACCGCGGCTCATAAGTTCAATCTCCATAACTTTAATATATTATAAGCTAGCTCATATATAGCAGTCAAGCGCCGGCGCCATACAAAATGCCAGGATGTCCAGGCTGGATGAGAGCCAATGGAGTCAGGAGCGATAGTGCGCTGGCGGTGACAGACGTCTGCTCAGCAACAATTTTGTCGATCATTCTCGGCTCGCGATGGGCGCTCTGGCGGTGGTCAGGCGCTCGGCCAAGACCGATTGGGTCGCCGCTGCCGGACGCCGGCCTGCGGTGAAGCCCTTGGTTGCGCGCAAAGCAGGAGGATCGATACGCGATCCTACGGTGGTGTTCGGCAAAGGGAACGATGGCAGTGCAACCTCGCAAGGCGTCGCCTCGCAACGAATTGCCGCAAACCAAAGGAGGATACGCGACCGCGGGCGATCGATCCCCATCGGCCCACCTACGCAACGCCCGCCGTAGGCATAACTGACTACGTCTTTACTTTGCCTTCAAGATACTGCCTCGCGTCTGCCACGGTGACGATCGACTCTGCGACCTCGTCGGGAATCTCGCAGCCGAAGGCCTCTTCGAAGGCTATGATGAGCTCAATTGTGTCAAGGCTATCGGCACCCAGATCCTCGATAAACCGCGCCGAGTCGGTGATCTTTTCCGGCGCAACATTCAAATGCCGGCCAACTATTTCTCTGATCCGATGGCTAAGGCTATCCACGGCTGGGGTCCCCGATCCGGCACCATCGAACATTGCCGCGTATTCCAAAAACGCGTCAAGGGAGGAAGCGGTTCCCTGTAGCCGCCACAAATGAAAGCCGCGGTGAAGCCCACGGGACATTGATCGACGCTGAAGTGGGCCACGCGCCTCGGATCCGCCGTTATTGCGATGTCGACGACTAACGCCGACTGATGAGGACGTTTAGCCGCACCACGGAGCCGGATCATAGGGAAGGCAAGAGAGCGATCATGGACTCCTTGCTCCGGGCGATTCGAGAATAACCTCCTTCAAGTGGTTGCCGCTAACGATCAAGACGAGGAACTGCAGCTTACCATCGTTGTTCAGAAGACTTGCGCCAATCGCCTTTCCGTCTGCGGCCTTCTCCGCGATAAGCACGGCGTCCGACAATTTTAGCCGAACGCTCTCCAGGGCGACGAAGTTATTCCGATCCTCAGTATCCAGATTCTCGAGGGACATGACGGTTTCATGGCCCGCAACCTCTCCGGTCTTCCCGTCGATTGCATTTTCCCAGATCCGAGCTTTACGGGTCGTTCTTACCTTGTAAACGGCAGACCCCGACGAGCTATCGAAGGTGACATCCGCAGCTCTCGACCCCGCGTGCAGTTGCTGCGCGATCGCGATCGCCCGCCGCAATGACACTTTGGCTTCGCGGAAGAGTTCGAGTTCACGTCTAGCCGCATCATTGTCGGCATCCTCTTTGTCGACTTGAACTGCAGCTTGATCCTGCAAGAGAAGCGTCGTTGCGTCGGACCAAACGATCGCCTGCGACGGCGAGCACGCCACGAGCGGCAGGAGAGGAATGAGATACTGGATTGTCTTTGACATCAGCCATATCCGTAATGATCGAGCCCTTACCCATCTAGCCAACTGCTTCCGCGGGCTCGCTGCATCGCGATGTCTTGTATGCAAGACTATCATAAGCTTGCTTGTTTAAGCAAAACGCGCTATTGTTATTTGGAGACGGCTTAAAACTGTCGCGCGTTGGATGCGGCGCTCGCTTCGTCCATCGTGCAAATAAGAATAGGCGGACGGGATGCGGGACGCCCTCATGAACCAGAAAGCTGGATCAAGCTCGGCGCCAATATCCGCGCTAGTTGGCGCTGGGTTGGCCTTCGGGATAGCCCTCGCTATCCTCAGCCTTATGTATATCCTTTTTGTATGATGCTGCCCTCCACCAATCCCTGTTTTGCAGCAATTCAGCCAGGCTGGATGTTTACAATCAACGCAAAGCGCTTCCACTTGCCAGGAGGATGAGCAATCTGGGACGAAAAGATCGCGATAAGTGCGTTGCACAACGTTCGAAAGATTTGGCAGTTCGAACCAAGTCGGCATGGCTAAGGGGCGATGGAGGAAAGTGATGTTGAGGTCCTTTGCGGATCATTTAGTCGAGCAACAATTCCCTGGTACCGGGTAGTTACATGACGCCGACGATGCTTGCTGGGTACCAGGGCCACCCGATTGCGGCCTCGATCGAAGGGAGTGAGCAGGCCTTCCCAGTCGTCCTGGCGCACGGCGGAGGGCAGACGCGTCGCGCCTGGAAGGGGATTTCAAAACTTCTGGCAAGCCAAGGATTTCGCGCAGTCGCAATCGACATGCGAGGGCATGGCGACAGTTTCTGGGCTAAGGACGGAGCCTATGATATCCGCGATTTTGCAAGTGACCTTGTGGCCATCGCTAACGCGAGCACAAGAAAGCCGGCCTTGATTGGCGCCTCCCTCGGAGGGCTGGCAGGCATTATCGCCGCGGGCGAGCTTAGCCCTGAGAGCTTTGCATCGCTCACACTGGTCGACATCACCCCGCAAATGGAACCAGAAGGTGTGGCCCGGGTGGTCGGCTTTATGGCCGCGCATGCGCGCGAAGGCTTTGCCTCGCCCGAGGAGGCCGCGCAGGTCATCTCCCAATACTTGCCGCATCGGCAAAGCCGGAAGGCTTCGCCGGGGCTTCAGCGGTATCTTCGTCTGGGGGAAAACGGGAGGTACTACTGGCATTGGGATCCCGCATTCATCGAAGGCGTGATGCAGGCCCGAATAACGGACGTCGAACTCATCGATCATCGACGTGCGGCCTTTAGCGCGGCAGCTTCACGATTGCGCTTGCCGGTGCACCTGATCCGGGGAGGGTCAAGTGATCTGGTCTCGCCCGAGGCCGTGGCCCATTTCAGGAGCCTGGTTCCACACGCCCACTATAGTGACATTGCGGACGCCACACATATGGTGGTCGGAGATCAGAACGACGCCTTTGGCCAGGCCATCGTTGAATTTCTGGTTCGTACGCACGGGGCTGAGGTGGCCCGGTGAGTTCGGAGCAGACCAAGCCTTACGATCTCGAGCAATTGCGGGAGCGCCTGCAGGTCGCGCCCTTCCATCGCTGGCTGGGCATCAATCTGGTTACCCTAACCCGGGATGAGCTGATCCTCGAAATGCCTTGGCGCGACGAGATTGTGTCCAATCCTAAGATCGCTTCCGCGCATGGCGGCGTTCTTTCTGCATTGATCGACCTGACGGGGCTGTACACGATCCTCGCATTTGGAGGGACAGCGCGCGCGACCATTGATCTGCACGTGGACTTCCACCGACCTGCAACACCCGGCGCGCTGCGCGCGATTGGCCGACCTGTCAAAATTGGGCGTCAAATGAGCGTTGCCGCAACACGAATCGTCAGTGGTGACGGCGCCCTCCTGGCGAGCGGGAGAGGCGCTTATGTTGGTGGCTAGGCTGACAATGCGCCGTTGTTTGAGCTTGACCAAGATGCCATTCGCTTTGCGTCAGAGCCAACAAGCTGATCGCGGTCAGAAGCTCCGGTGCCACAGCAACTTACCCTTAGGTGCTCGGGTCGGGATCCCGGCCTCAAGTCCTACGCTCGACTCGCCCAGCGGCTTGACAAACGATATGCCTGCTACGTGCTTGGCCTCAGCGACAAGCGCCGAGGCCCCCGGAACGTTATGCGGCACCGTCGCGTCACAAGAAAAGATACTCATCGATAATAAAGGGAGATAAAAATGACTGCCGTTACCGACAAATTCGCCGCTGCTTCTATCGCGCTCACCTTGTTGGGTCTCTCGACGTGCACCGCGCTGGCGCAGAAGAGGTACGATACCGGGGCCACGGACACTGAGATCAAGGTCGGCAACATCATGCCCTATAGCGGCCCGGCATCCGCCTACGGTGTGATCGGCAAGACCGAAGAAGCTTACTTCAGGATGGTCAACGACCGCGGCGGCATCAATGGTCGGAAGATCAATTTCGTCACCTATGACGACGGCTATTCCCCGCCGAAGGCCGTCGAACAGGTTCGCAAGCTCGTCGAAAGCGACGAGGTACTCCTCGTTTTCAATCCGCTCGGCACGCCCTCGAACACTGCGATCCAAAAGTACCTCAATTCCAAGAAAATCCCGCAATTGTTCGTCGCCACCGGCGCCACCAAGTGGAACGATCCGAAGCATTTTCCCTGGACCATGGGCTGGCAACCATCCTACCAGAGCGAAGCCCAGATCTATGCGAAATGGCTGATGAGGGAGAGGCCCGATGCGAAGGTAGCAATTCTCTACCAGAACGATGACTTCGGGAAGGACTACGTGAAGGGTACCAGGGACGGCTTCGGAGCCAAGGCCTCCAGCATCATCATGGAAGAAAGCTATGAAGTTTCCGAGCCGTCGATCGACTCCCATATCGTCAAGATCAAAGCCGCCAATCCCGACGTCCTGCTGATCTACACCACGCCGAAGTTCGGCGCCCAGACCATCAAGAAAACAGGCGAACTCGGCTGGAAGCCGTTGCAGATCATGACCAACGTCTCAGCCTCAGTCGGCAGCGTTATGCAGCCCGCGGGCTTCGACAACGCTCAGGGCGTGATATCTGCGGCCTACGCCAAGGATGCAACTGATCCGCAATGGGCCAAGGACTCCGGCATGATGAAATGGTCCGAATTCATCGACAAGTACATGCCGGGAGCTGACAAGACGGACAGTGGCCACGTCTATGGCTACGGGGCCGCCCAGACCCTGGCGAAGGTGCTTGAAATGTGCGGCGACGATCTGACACGCGCCAATGTCATGAAGCAGGCAGCGAGCCTGAAGGAGTTTACCCCTGACACTCTTCTGCCCGGCATCAAAATCAACACCGGTCCGGCCGACTTCGCGCCGATCAGCTCGCTTCAGCTGATGAAGTTTCAGGGCGAGAAGTGGGAGCTGTTCGGCGACATCATCAATGGCGACGTCGCGACAGAATGATGGTCGAAAAAACGCAGCAACGAGCATGCGCTTAGACGCCAAGCGGCTCGTCAAGGGGAATGGAACGCGCTGGGACTGGGTGGGGCGCTCCAGGGCAATTCAAGCGTAAACTCAGCAAAGCCTCAGACGGCCAGGGCCCTCGGGTCTGGTGAACGGGTGACTGATCGGGTTTGGACTTGGTTGGCAGTGCCATCGTAAGTCACAGCCATCCGACTCCCGAGCAAGAACAACCGTGGGAGTCCCCCCTTTGTTCGAACCATCACCTGGATCGCCGGCATCCGCACTCGTCCGCTGGGGTGACGATTCTGCTTCTCTTGTTCTGCATTGTCGCGACGGTTGGGTTGGCTCGAGCGGAGGTACTTTCCCAAAAGCCCAGTTCGGCTCATTGATTGACCTCGTGAATTCAGCGCTCACGCTCACGCATTCTCGCGCTTTGACCAGTCTGAGCTCGGATCTCCTTATCTCCTTGCGACGGATAACGATCTCGAACCGGTTCCATGACTGTTGCCCGCGCAAACGAATGTCCGTTCTCCAGATGCTGGGCAATGCGCTCCTTGGCGAAAGCCATAATGTTGTGACGAGCATTCTCATCGTTCGGCAGAGCGCGTTCGACAAGCTTGTTGATGACGGCCATCTGGGATTGGGCCGCGAGCAGGTCGGAATCATACGCGGCCGCCGGTCGGTCTGCACGGCGTTCCTCTACCGTCACACTCCACATGTTGCGCCACATCTGGCGCTGTTCAATACGAGCGAGTCCAGTGGCGTCGTCTACTGACTTGATCGCCCTGATGACGGGTACGACGTTATCTCTTCGCAGAGAGATACGGTCGCCAGGCTTGGCGCCACTATCTGCGACGTCTGCTACAATGCCGACGCCCCACACCTGATGTCGCCGGCCATTGTCCAGTTCGATGGCTACATAGGTTGATGGCTCCGCGTCGGCGCGGTTGCGGTAGGGGCCATAACCGACCTCCAGCAGACGTCCGGAAACGCCCTTGTCGTAATCGAGCCTATCCGCCTGTAGTGACCTGTCGGAAGGCGTGCTGGCTCCGACTTCGTTGTTGTGGGCCTGGGCTCGATCCCATCGGATTCGTCGGTCAGCGAGCGCCTGGCGATCGAGCTCGCTTGGTTGATAGCCCTTCACATCCATCCCGCGCGCGCTAGCCTCGAACCAGGCCTCGCGTCGGAACTCGACAGAACCACGGACCTGAAGTGCCTCCCACTGGCGATGTTGTGCCACGCTGACCATGTCCCGGATCACTTCTGCGGCAGCTATGCGGGTGACCAGGCGATCGTCAGTGGTCTTGAACGCGAGGTACTCTTTCCGCTCGTCGGCATAGAGCCGCGCTTCGCGGTCGGATCCATCCTTGTGGAATTCACTGGCCACCACGTAATATTTCCGACGGATGCGGTCCGGAAACGCACTATCTGTGACCTCCGCGGAAGAAGGCTTGTTGGGGGCTGTAGTTGCGGCCTCGTCTTCCCCCTTTTCTCGGGCGGAAGCGTGCCCCGCGCGACGCTGCCGCTGCAGGCTGAATTCCTCGCTCGCGTCATGCCCGCCGTTCATGCTGCTCGCCCTTTTGCTTGCGGCCCGTCCGCCGCGTCGGCGGAATGACCTGAGCGTCGATGTAGTTCAGGGTCCAGGCTTTCAGGTCGTCCTCAGAGAGGCCTTCGAGATCGACATCCACGTCCCCAAAATCGAAGGAGGCGTCGGCGGGAATTGTGGAGGGATCGGCGACCTCCTCGTCGGTCATCGGCCGCGACCGCAATACCGCCTGGAGCTCCGCAACCTCGGAGCGAAGCTCGTTGATCTCGGCGTGAAGCAGTGCTGTCGAGCGACCTTTCGGCAGATTCTGGACAGGCGCGGGTAGCAGGCGTGTGAGGAACGCCTTGTCTTCGTAATAGACGATCTTGTCGGCGACGATCGGCGGAAGGCCGGTGCCCAGGATGAAGGCCTTGGACCTTGGAAGAAGCTTCAGCTCCTGGGGCAGCATCAGGGCGCGCCGATGCTCGGAGACGGTCTCGCTGGTCGACCGCGTTGCCAGCCCTTTCGGTCCGCTGCGGCTGCGCGCTTTGACCGTGTCATAGCCGATGCGCTCCGAGAGTTCATTTGCGACATCCTGTTCTTTCGGCGCGAATACCACTTCGACGGCATGGTTGGTCATGAAGTTGCGGGCCGCATCGATCCCGTAGATCGCCCGCAGCTGGGCCGGACTCTGGACCACGGTCAGCAGACGGATGCCGTAACCGGCGATGAACGCCACCGATTTCGCGAGCACGTTGACATTGCCCAGCGCCGGAAATTCATCGAGCAACAGCAGCACCTTGCGATTGAGTTTGAGATTTTGTTCCGGCAGCTCGCGGGTATTGAGATCGACCACCTGCTGAAAGAACAAGTTCAGAAGCGGCGCCATGCGGTCGAGATTGTCAGGGGTCACGCCGAGATAGATCGACATGAGCCGTTGCCGCAGCTCTCGCAGATCGAAATCATTGGCCGAGGTTGCGGCATCGATGCGGGGATTGAGCCAGAGACCGAGCCGTGCCGTCACGGTTTTGCGCACCGAGTTCATGGTGTTTTCGGACGCAGCGAGAAAATCGTTCAAGGCCGTGACGCAATGCCGCGACAGTGGCGAAGGGCCGGACTTGCGAGTGGCGATGAGTTTCTCAAAATGTGCCTTGAGGTCACTGGCCACGGAGAGCTGGTGCAGGATTTCGCCGATCGTCAATGGAAGACCCGGCGTCTCCGCGACATAACCGCCGATTGCTACGAACGCAGACCGCGCGGCCTCGAACCAGAAGGGATCACCGCGGCTTTCGGCCGGAAACAGCATGACGGAGATGCGTTGCAGATCGTCATAGAGGTCGGCAGGATCCCTGCGCACGTAGCCAAGAGGATTGTAACGCGCGGTGCGACCGTTCTCCTCGAGCGGGTCGAACAGATAGACCTCCTGCCCGTGGGCTGCGCGAAATCCGGCCGAGCGGTCCCAGTTCTCCTTCTTCACATCCAGAACGACGACTGAATCTGGCCAATTGAGCAGGTTCGGAATGACGTAGCCGACACCCTTCCCGGCCCGGGTCGGAGCGTAGACCAGGACGTGTTCCGACCCGCCGAAGCAGAGCAGCGCGCCGTCCTTGCGGCCGAGAAGCACGCCATCTTTGGATCGCAGGCCAGCGGCCTTGATTTCGCGTTCAGACGCGAAGCGCGCGCTGCCGTGCAGCGGGAGAGGACGGTGCCGGAAGATCGCACCGAGCAGCCCAAAGACGACGACCGCGCCGGCAAGGCTCGACAGGGTCAGCCAGCGGTCGAAACGAGGGTCGGCACCGTAGCGGGGCCAGCCGGTGGCGATCTCCGACCAGTGCAGGCCGCCATCGTGAAGCCTGAGCCCCAGCAGCAAAACGTTGGAGGCGACCAGCAGGAACAGTGCGCTGGCCGCGAGCGCGACCGCGAGGCCCTGCGCCGCCTTAACGGAGGTGGTCGCGCTTGCGAACGGGGTCATAGTAGATCTCCGAAATGCGATAGCGACCGTCCCGCTTCCGCATCTGGATGACGACGTCGACGAGAAGCAGCAGCAGCGAGCGGATGTCGTCGCGATGCAGGTCGCGGCCTTCCGCACTTTCCTTGACCAACAAGGTCAGCTGCTCGAAGGCGAGCCGGGCGCTGTCGGCATGAACCGTTGTAATCGATCCTGGATGGCCGGAGTTCACGTTCCGCAGATAAAAGAACGCCGTACCATCGCGCAGCTCCTGCAGCAGAATGCGATCCGGCCGCATCCGCAGGCAGGATTCGAGCAGTTCGCGCGGTCCTATTTTGGCAACGCCCTGCCCGTCCTTGGCGTAAAGCAGCCGCACGCAATTCTGATGAGGGATGACTAGCTCAGCGGTGTCTTCAATGGTGATGAGCCGCTCTTGTGCCGGGATCGCCGCGATCAACGCCTTGGATAGCGTCGTCTTTCCCGAACCAGTCGCCCCGGAAATGATGATGTTGCGGCGAGTTTCGACGGCAAGCTGGAGGAACTCGCGCCAGGCGCCGGCGTCTTTCAGCGCCATGAGCCGATTCTCGTCGGTTGTGAGTTCGTCATCGGCGACACGGACCTCATCGAACAGTTTTGCCTGCTCAAAGGTCTCCAATGTCATCGTCAAACCTGACGGCTTGCGGATGGTAAGACTGACGGTGCCTTCTGGCACCGCCGGCGGGACCACGATCTGGCAGCGCTCCTCGCCGATCAGGGTGGTCGACACCACGGGGTGCTCCGGACCTATGTCTTGACGGGTGTGGCCAGCGGCCGCGGTCGCCAGGTGTGAGAGATAGGCATGCGTCAAAGCTGGCGCTTCGTGCCGGGTCCAGCCGTCAGGTCCTTCCACGAAAACCTCGCCGGGACGGTTGACGATGATTTCGGTCAAGGATTTGTCCGCCAGAAATGGCGCCAACGGCTCGAGATAGCGCGTCAGCACGAGGCGGCTGCCATCGCGCTCGATGGAATGTACGGCGCTCACTTAGTCACCACGGCCGGGGCCGCGAGGCCTCCGGGAACAGTGCGGTCCAAAATCTGCGTGCGGGTCTCGACCCGCCGCAATTGATAGACCGAGGAGAAATCAACATCGCGAGCGACAAAGATGTTGACCAGTTCGCCCTGGTTCTTGTTCAGCGTCGGCGGAATGTTGATCGACTGCTCAACGGCGATTGCCGCGGCGGTATTGGTGGCGCCGGTGGTGTTGTTGATCTGGATGGAGCTGTCCTGCAGCTGCTGGCGCCCGATCGAGGAGGCATCATTGACGACCGACAGCAGCAGTGCTGAGCCAAACCGCTCAAAGAAATGGGTGTCAATGTCGCCGTCGAAGCCGGCGCGCCCCAGCGCATCGGTCGCCGGCGAGGCCAGCGCTGCAATGACGCCGGTCGGCGTTTTGGCGCGAGTCCACAGTACGAACAGGCGTTTTGATCCGCGCCGCACATTGCCGCGATATTCGCCGACCACTTGTGTGCCCTTTTCCATCAGCACCACGTTGCCGGAATCCGACATCACGTCCCGCACGACGACGCAGGAAACGAAACCGGCCACGTCCGAGGACATCGCGGTTTCCAGCACGCACGGGATCGAGGTGCCTTGTGTGACCAGCAGATTGCGGTTGGGGAGCCGCGCCGCGCGCACGCCCTCGATCGGCGTGGGCTTCAGCTTGTCGGCGAGGTCATTGCGCGGCTCGCCCCGGCCAAACCCGTAAGAGTCGGTGACGACACCTCCTGTCACGCTGTCGTGGGCCGCCCGCCCAGCAGAACTTGGCCGGTTATAGGCCAGCACGGGCGCGCGCCGGGCGCTCTCCAGAAGCTGGTCGGAGGCGGGTGCCGGAGCCGCTGGCGTGGCTGGGACCGGAGCGCCTCCAATTGAGGCCGTGGTAACAGGCACGGCCGGCGCTTCCGGGAGGGGCTCGAAGGCCGCCGCCTGGCGGATCACCAGCTTCCGGGCGGAATCGCTGACCGGCTTATCGCCTTTCCAGGTCCCCCAGATGATCAGAGCGGCAAAGGCGGTGAGCGCCAGCGCACCGAAGCCGCGTTTGAGCATTGCCGTTCGGCCATTGTCCCCTCCGCCCACTGGCGTAATGCCGCGGTCGCCGGCGATCGTCTCATCTTGATGTTCGGTCATATCGCCCTCGCCTATCGCGGCCTTGGGGTTAGTGGTGATTTCTTCGCCCGCCGCTCGATCGATGGGCTGGTGGTATTGGTGCCCGGGTTAATCCCCACCGCGTCGAATGCTTCGTTGAAAATGCAGAGAACGTTGTCGCCTTTGCGCAGCCTGAACTCCCGCGCCGTGGCATGAACCACCACGAGCTCCCCGCGGACGTCTTTTGGCACGAGGCTTTCCGAGCCGTCGGAGTTGATCAGATAGATCGCGGGGACTTCGCGGTTGCCTGCGAAGCGGAACGTGGTCTCCTTGCCGTCGTCGAAAACAGCTTCGGGCTCGAGGTCGATCGATCCCTGCGCCGAAAAACGCCAATTGCGCGCGCCATAGGCATGATGCAAGTCGAAGGTCTGGTCGATCAGCGCGCCTTCCCGCTCGGCGCCGCGCGCGGCCGCCTCAGTGCGCCGGCGCTCTATCTCGTCGCCGGGATAGGCGAAGCGGACGACGAAGTAACTCTCCGCGAGCGTCGTCTCGGCAATTGACAACTCGAATTGATACGAGCGCTTGCGTCCGTCAGGGCGCGTGGTGACGACCTGCAAATTGGTTGGTGGATGTTTCTCTCGGGGTTTAAGGAACAGGATTGAGCCCGCCGGTGCGACCTCCCATGCAATCGCGTCACCAATCGCGACATGCGCAACCTCCTCATCGTCGGCAAACAACACCTGTGTTGATGCCCGAATCACGCCGTTGACCTTGACGACGTTGGCCGGATCGTAGGTCACGGTTCTCACGCGGGCATCATGTTGACCTGGTGACGGCTGTTGCAAGGCCATTGCCGGCCCCGCGAATCCGAGGGCGAAAATCATCAAGAGAGCGAAGGATTTCATGGCACGACCTCCGGATCGGCGCGATATTCCGAGACCAGAAAGCCGAGAGGATTAATGAGACGGTCGGCGGAGGACATTGGCGCGTTGGCATAGGTGAACGTCAGGGTCGAGACCCAATGGGTGATGCGGGTTTCCTCGCCTTTGCGGCTCTCTCTCATAAAGCGCACCGAGGCGACATTGTCGGCCAGGAGCGAGATCGCCTTGATCCGCACGGTCGCAACGCCGAAACGGCCCTGAACGACTTGCGGGCTTTCGGGATTGGAGCCCCGGTACCAGACCGCGAACCGTGCCTGTTCGCCCTGCCCCGAGAGTAGCGAAATGGTGCGAAAATTGGTTTCGGCCTCCGGATAACTGTAACCTTCGCGCGCGCGGACGTAGCGACCAAGAAAATACTTGGTAACGGCTTCATCGTAACGCGCCGGCGTTGAATTGAGGGCGGAGACGGTGTCCACAATGCCGGTGGCATTATCGACCCGGATCACGAACGGCTCGACCGTCTTCAGCGGCGCAAGTGCTGCGACTGCGCCAACCGAGGCGACCGCCAACGCGCAGGCAACCGCGGCAATCACCCATGCTGTTCGACGCGAGCGATGGGCCGATAGCAGGAGATCCTGTTCCCATCGCCGCGCATTGTCGAAATAAGCTTTCAGCTCATCGTGGCCGACCATCTTAGGCCTCCTTGCCGCAGGAACGGTAAGAGGCTGCAACGTCGACTTGGTGGCCTGATGCACCCAGTTGCGAGGAGAGTGCCGCCGGGTTGGTCTCACCTTTGCGGATGACTGGTGCTGGAGCGGATGGCGCAGGTGGCGGCTCGGGTGCCGCCAACGGCGTGTTGGTCTCCCAATCCCACAGCGAACGATTGAGCGGCCGCCGAGCTTGGCCATCACATGACGGTGGTCCCTTTGACCAGATCGCGCATCCGCCAAGCTGAAACGCGATCACGCAGATGATAAATAGTCGACGCCACATCGTTCTGATGCCCCTGTTTGTCTTTGTCGTCTGATACCGACGATGATTGCCTACGCCGCCGTGGACCCCTGCGATCGCGTGCGCCGCATACTGCCGCCTTGCCGGCTCGCTCGGAGTGCGTCGAGACCGCGGCTGGCCGACCAGCGGGCACCGGCATAAGCGCCGCCGGCTGCGGTCGTGGCGTTGGCGATCATGGGGCTCGTGACGAGCCGGCTTGCCAGCGACGCACCACCTCCGGCGAGGCCGCCTGCGATGACCGGCAGTTGAAGCGAGATGTAACCGGACAGGCCGAGCACCGCGCTGATGGCGACAGCGGCCACCACCATCTCCCCAGCCGTGCCGGCGTTTGCCGCAAACCTGTCGATGAAGCCGGTAACAGTCGTTAGCATCAGTCCGACCAGAGCGACCACGAGGACCAGGAGGATCACGAAGTTCGCGACTTGCCGAAGCCAGGCTTCCGTAAACGGCCGCGTGGCCTCAAAGAGTCCAAGCGCAATGAAGATCGGGCCGAGCGCGATCACAACGCCCAAACCAACCTTGGCATAGAGCAGGATGGCAAACTGCAAGAAGGAGCCCACCGCCACAAAGACTAGGAGAATGGCGGCGACCAGCGCTGGTGCGATGTTGGTCAGTCCGGCCTGTTTGTAGATCTTATTAGCGACATCAATGCCTTTGGTCAGAAGCTGATCGAACGGAACTCCGGAATTGGTATTCAGCCCGGCACCCGCCAAGGCATTGCCAATCTCCTTCGGCAAGGAATCGAAAAACAGCCCCGTGACGTATTGCTGGAACGCGCTCGAGTTGGTCGCTAGCAGAACCACAACCACGATCCGCATCGCCCGCCAGGCAAATTCCATGATTGGTTCGGAGATTGCGCCGCGCATCACCGCAAAACCGTAGAAGATGACATAGAGCATCACGGCCGTGCGGAGGGGACCATCAATGTAGGAGGCAAGATTCGATACCGAGGTCGACACGAATGCCGTGATCGGCTGCTCGAACTCCTTCAGAAAGCTATCAAAGACGTTTATGGCCATCGCGGCGATCCTTACTTCAGGGCGTCTTCCATCTCTTGGACGGTAATCTTGTTGCGAGCCTCGTTCGCGTTGATGCAGTTCGGCGTCTTCGCGAACTCTCCGGGATTGTCGCCGCACGTAGTGAGAACCGCCGCAAGCTCGTCCCGATGGTCGAGGTACCAGCCGACCGTGTTTGTGCGCTCGCTCTTGTTGTCCTCGTTACAGCCTGCAAGAACAGCGACGAGAGTGAGTACCAAAATGGAGGTGTTCAATTTCATTGCAGCGCCGCGCTCATTTCATCGATCAGTTGCTGTTGTTTCTCGCGCTCCCGCTGGCCATCCATGTCGGTGCGGGCCTGCTGTATCATTGCAAGACCCTGCATCCGCAGCACGTCGTTCTGCAGCAACGCCTGTTCGGCTTGCAGCCGCGCGGACAGATCGAGCGTCTCCTTGACGTCGGTGGCCGAGCTGATGCGCGTTCTCAAGTCTTCGAGTGCTTCGATACGCTGCGATGCTGTGTCATAGACAGCCTGGCCCATGGAGTGCTTGGCGCCAGTCTGCCGTGCGATCCGGTCGAGCTCGCTCTGATAATACGAATTGCCGCTGTTGCCGGCATAGGCGCGGTTCTGCGAAAGATAATGGTTCATCGCGTCGGCGAAGTTGCCGCCACCCTGCCCCGCGACAAGGCGTTCGATATCGGAGAACTGTTGGGGCAGAACTTTCCGGAACTGCGGCGTGTTCAAGAGCGCGCCAATGTCGTTCGCGTTGGTCCGCTTGTTGAAACTGTCATAGAGCTGCTTGGCCTGGTTCAATTGGTCCTGCGCCACCTTGAGCTGGGACGTCAGGGTATCGACCTGCTTCTTCAGTTCCGTCAGCTGCTCGAATTGCCGCGCATAGACGCTAGGATCGAACACAATCTCGGCTCCCGCAGGTGATGTCATCACGAGGGTCAGGACTGAGACGGATGTGAGAACCATCGGGATACGCAGAGCCGTCATCGGACTGTCCTCCGTTCGGCGTGAAAGACCGGCAGCCAGCGGACCGGATCGTCGCCGACCTCCGCCCGAATGCGGTCCAGCAGTTCGACCGTCTCCGTGCGTCCGGACAGCACAGCGAGCGCATCGTCGAAACCGCTGAGATCAAGTTCCGCCACCACCGAGTTGTGGCCCTGCTTGACGAGAAACCGTCGGCTTTCGGGCGCGAGCTCCTCCTTGATCAGGCGGAATTCCGTGTCGGTCAGATGGAATCCATCGACATAGTCCGAGCGTGTTCCCCGCGCGTTTGGCAGGAAGATTTGCGTGGGACACTGTTCGACAATGGTGTGTGCGATCGGGGAAGCCAGCGCATCGCGTGGTGACTGCGTGCCGAACACCATGACGCCGTTCTGCTTGCGGATGGTTTTCAGCTTGTTGTTGGCGAGATCCCGAAACGCCTCGTCGCCAAGCGCCTTCCAGAACTCGTCGATGTCGATGATCAGGCGCCGTCCGTCGATCAGGCGCTCAACGCGATGGAACAGGTACATCATGAGCGGTGTGCGAACGGTGGGATGATCCAAGAGATCGGTCATGTCGAAGCCGATGAACCGGGCCTCTAGCCCGATCGCATCCTGCTCGCCATCCAGCACCCAGCCGAAAGGTGCGCCCCGGCACCATCGCTCCAACCGGGCGCCGATCCCTTCGCGATCCTGTTGGCCGAGAAAAGCCCGCAGCGCCCCGAACGAGCGTTCCGCCTGCCGCAGCTGCCCAAGCGCTCGCAAGCCGGAGTCGATCCGCTCCTCCTCGGTGACGGTCAGCGGACGGGTTTCCGGTGTGACAAGCTTTCGGACGAGTGCGCCCAGGAAGGAAAGATTGGCTGGCGTCAGCTCCAGCGCCTTGAGCGGCGCACAGCCGGTCCCAACGCCGTTGTGGAGCGTCAGATAGGTCCCGCCGGCGGCGCGGACGAAGATCTCGGCCCCGCGGTCCTTGTCGAAGAAGACGTAAGTCGCGCCGAGCCGCTCGGCCTGCGACAGCAGGAAGTTCTGCACGACGGTCTTGCCAGACCCGGAGGGGCCGCAGATGAAGGTATTGCCAAGATCGCCGTGATGGAACGAGAAGTAGAACGGCGAGCCGGACGCGGTCTTGAGCATCGCAACCGCCGGTCCCCAAAGGTTGCCGGCAGGCTTTCCGGTCGGATAGGTGTGGAACGGAGAGAATGCCGCGAAATTGCGCGAGCTGATCGCGCCGGTTCGCGCCCGATACTTGAACAGCCCCGGGAGCTGCGCCCAATAGGCCGCCTCAAGGCCGAGATCTTCGCGGGCCACCAC
>NZ_JAEMSD010000079.1:16331-18162 GCF_016462955.1 Bradyrhizobium sp.
CCACGGCGCCCGCGTCGGCCAAAGCGCGCCGGGCCACGCTCATGTGATCCTGGAGCTGCGAAGGCGTCTCGGCATAGATCAGCAGCGAGAGATGATGATCTCCAAGCACGAACCTGTTGGATTCGAGATCGTCGAGCGCGTCAGAGAGCTCATCGACCTGCGAGGCCGCCGGATCCTGGGCTGAGACCAGCTGGTTCTGTTTGCGCGTCAGGACAGTCTTGGCGTCTGCTTTCGACAAAAACGCCAAGGATTGGGTGAGGATAACCTCGAAAGGCGCGGAAAGCAGCGCGTTCAACAGGCCAGGCCTTGTCGACGCCGGATATTCCTTAAGCCCAAACATGCCGCCGAAGCGCGATCCGCCCGCGCTGCGGATTTCGATGGCCTCACGGCCGAAGATGACGCGGTTTGAGTAAAGTGCCGGGCCAATCGGTCCTTGTGGCAATGGCATCGGCATCCACTCGCCGGAGACGACGGTATGGAGCAGTTCCATTGGCTCTGAGAATACGATGCCGTCGCGCTCAATCAGTCCGAGGGCACGGGCGCCGTAGCGCTCCAATGCCGCGACCATATCGCGCGTGGCATCGTTGAGCCGCTTGATGCCGGCGCTGTCGACTTCGAGGGAAGCCGCAGCGCTCCAGCCAAGCCGTTTGAAGAACGCAGCCGCGGCGTCGGTGGGGGCGCGCCCGGGATGCCACACCAGCGTCAGATAGAGATCGTTGCGAAATAGCGCCGCCTTGCGGAGCTGGTCGCGATATTGCGCGTCTAGCGAAGCTGAAAATGGCGATCGGAATGCACCGTCCGGATAGTCCGACGTCCGGCGTCGGGCCAGATGGGTCCAGAGCGCCAGCCGCGGATCTGCAACATTGCGCATGGTGAGATTGAGCTTGGCATGCAGGTCGTTCAGATCCGCCGTCTCAGCGGTCTCAAACGAGGCGCCGTCGAGCCGGATCACCGTCAGCAGAGCGCGCGTTGTAAGACTGATGACCGTATCGGTGACGTGTCGGCCGAACGGCAGGTAGACATCGGGCCCGATCTCCCGGGTTTTGAGCGCTGCGTTACGCATAGCCAAGGTCTCGTGCTCGATATCGCCGAACGAGCTTGAGCGGCGTGCAGGACGATCCGCCCCAGAATGATCCATTGCGCGTGCGTCCGCGGGTTTCGATCCAGGCGAGCAGAATCCGGAACATGTTGGGGTCATACCGACAGATGACGCGGCAAAGACCATGGATCGGGATCGCAACCAGGCCGTAGATGATGCTTCCGGCCTCCAGGAACAGGATGCAGGAAAACATCACGTTAAGCGCCATGGCTTCCATGGTGACTCCGGCAATCATGGCCGGCCGCGTGCAGGCGAGGAATAAGGTATCCTCCGTGAGACGCGTGGCCTCAATCATCAACGACCCCCGGTCAGGGTCGAGACCACTTCGGAGGCGCCGAACGTAATGGCGACGCCGAGTACGACATAGGCGGCCTT
Organism: Bradyrhizobium sp.; assembly: GCF_016462955.1. Taxonomy (GTDB): domain Bacteria; phylum Pseudomonadota; class Alphaproteobacteria; order Rhizobiales; family Xanthobacteraceae; genus Bradyrhizobium. The sequence continues at coordinate 17,806 of NZ_JAEMSD010000079.1, forward strand.
GCGCAGATCGAGATAGCCGAACATCCAGGCGATGCCGACGATGATGACCGCCAGCGTCGCCAGCAGGCGCGCGACGTTGCCGGTGAGCATGTTGACGATGTTCTGCAGCACACCCTCGATGTTCGCGGTCTGCGCGAGCGCAGGCTCGACCAAGGCGATGCTGAGAACGGCCCCCATGCACACGAGTGTAGCGGCTTGTTTAACACGAGAAGTCATGACGACTGAGCTCCGATTGCAGTGCAGCCGGACCAGCCCGGACCGCGGTTTTGAATTGAGGCAAAACAAAAGAGTTCATAATCGCCCATAGACGAAGGCTGACGTGCCGAGGCCCGAGCGGTAGACGTCCCAGTTCGGGCG
>NZ_JAEMSD010000509.1 GCF_016462955.1 Bradyrhizobium sp.
CAGACCGAAGCCATCGACGACGAGCCGTTGGAGTCGGTGATCTCCGACACCACGCGCACCGTGTAGGGGAATTCATGGTGCGGCGGCAGCACCGGATGGATCGCGCGCCAGGCGAGCTTGCCATGGCCGATCTCGCGGCGCTTGGTGCCGCCGAGGCGGCCGGTCTCGCCGACCGAATAGGGCGGGAAGTTGTAGTGCAGCAGGAAGGTCTCTTTGTACGTTCCCGACAGCGCGTCGATATACTGCTCGTCCTCACCGGTGCCGAGCGTGGTCACCACCATCGCCTGGGTCTCGCCGCGGGTGAACAGCGCCGAGCCGTGAGCGCGCGGCAGCACGCCGACTTCGGCGACGATGTTGCGCACGGTCTTGCTGTCGCGGCCGTCGATACGCTTGCCGGTGTCCAGGATGTTCCAGCGAACGATCTTGGCTTCGAGCTCCTTGAACACGCCGGCGATCCGGAGCTTGTCGTATTTCGGCTCCTGCCCTTCGGGGAAGTAATGGGCCATCACCTTTTCCTTGACCTTGCCGACCGCAGCGTAGCGATCCTGCTTGACCGGAATGGCGTAGGCGGCGCGCAGCTCCTGCTCGACGAGGCCGAGCATCTCTTTCTCGAGCGCGGCATTGTCGATGACGGTGACTTCGCGCGGCTCCTTGGCGGCCTTCTCGGCCAGCTCGATGATGGCCTTGATGACGGGCTGGAAGTGGCGGTGACCGAACATCACGGCGCCGAGCATGATGTCCTCGTTCAGCTCCTTGGCTTCCGATTCCACCATCAGCACGGCGTCGGCAGTGCCGGCGACGACGAGGTCGAGCTGGGTGTCGACCATCTCGTCGAGGGTCGGGTTGAGGATGAACTCGTCATTGGCGAAGCCGACGCGGGCTGCGCCGATCGGGCCCTTGAACGGAGCGCCCGACAAGGTCAGCGCGGCCGACGAGGCCACCAGAGCGACGATGTCAGGGTCGTTCTCCATGTCGTGCGACAGCACGGTGACGATCACCTGGGTTTCGTTGCGCCAGCCGTCGACGAACAGCGGACGGATCGGACGGTCGATCAGGCGGGAGACCAGCGTCTCCTTCTCGGTCGGACGGCCCTCGCGCTTGAAATAGCCGCCGGGAATGCGGCCCGCGGCGTAGGTCTTTTCCTGGTAGTCGACGGTCAGCGGCAGGAAATCGACGCCTTCGCGCGGCGCCTTCGCCGCGACAACGGTGGCGAGCACCACGGTCTCGCCATAGGTGGCGACAACGGCACCGTCGGCCTGGCGGGCGATCTTGCCGGTTTCGAGCTTGAGTGGGCGTCCGCCCCAGTCGATCTCGACTGAATGCTTATTGAACATAGAGGTCTTCTTTCATGGTTTCTCGAAAGAAGGGACGCTTCCAAAAACAAAAACCATGCGCAAGATTGCGGGACGCTGATCGGAGCGGATGATCAGCGTCCTGCGATCCTGCCATGGTTTTTGAATGTCGGATGGCGTCCATCCTTTCGGGTCATACGGGCGCCTTGCCCGTTGTGCCCAGCCGCCGGATTGCTGCTGGACTGTCAGTCGGCACGAGCGCGAATACCGAACCGCGGTCTTCGCTGTTCATGCCCGGATGCTCGCCGACAACGGCTTGCATCCGACGCGCACGCAGCCTCGATCAAAAACCTTCAAAGAAACGATTCTCGTTCGAAACCACGCACGAAAACGCGCGCCAGTGGCGCGCGCAGGAACACTTAACGACGAATATTGTGCTTCTCGAGCAGCGCCTTGTACCGCGCCTCGTCCTTCTTCTTGAGATAGTCGAGGAGCGAGCGGCGGGTCGAGACCAGCTTCAAGAGGCCGCGACGCGAATGGTTGTCCTTCACGTGGGTCTTGAAATGGTTGGTGAGGTTGTTGATGCGTTCCGAGAGGATCGCGACCTGAACCTCGGGCGAGCCGGTGTCGCCGGCCTTGGTGGCATTCGTCTTGATGACTTCCGCTTTGCGTTCTGCGGCAATCGACATCGTCAATTTCTCTCGTTGCGACCGGGGCTGGCAGTCACGCCGGTCAGGTTGAACACACGCTTGGGGATGATTTCGCCGTTGCCGACTTCGGCAAGCGCCAAAAGACGGCCTGCCACCGTGACATAGACTGTGCCGCTACAAGTGGGCGCATCCCGTCCGCGCAACAAAACGGCCTGGCCCCGATGGAGCCTTGCCGCATCAGCCCGAGTGACGGCCAGTGCCGGGATGTCGTCCAGCGCGGTCTCAACGGGCAAAAGCGCGTCGGCGAGGCTTCCCTCGCCGGACGCGGCTCTATCGCACAAAGCCTCCAACTGATCCAGCGGAATCATGTCGTTCTCGCCAAATGGGCCGACCAGAGTGCGCCTGAGCGCGCAAATATGGCCGTAAGTGCCCAGAATCCGGCCCATATCCCTGGCCAGCGCCCGGACATAGGTGCCCTTGCCGCACTCGGCCTCGAATACGGCCCGGTCGCTATCGGGTTGATCGACAAGGGTTAAATGGTGAATTTCGACCGGGCGGGGGGCCAGTTCCACGATCTCGCCGTCGCGCGCGAGGTCATAGGCGCGTTCGCCCTGGACCTTGATCGCCGAATAGCGCGGTGGGATCTGCTCGATCACCCCGGTGAAGCGGGGCAGCAGCGCCAGGATCTCCTCCCGGGTCGGGCGCTGGTCGGAGGTCGCGGTCACCCGGCCCTCGATGTCGTCGGTGTCGCGCTCTGCGCCCCAGCACACCGTGAAACGGTAGCGCTTGCGGCCGTCCATCACGAAGGGAACGGTCTTGGTGGCTTCGCCGAGCGCGATCGGCAAGCCCCCCGAGGCGAGCGGATCGAGCGTGCCGGCGTGTCCGGCGCGCTTGGCATTGAAAAGGCGCTTGAGCACGGCGACCGCCTGCGTCGAGGTCATGCCGATCGGCTTGTCGAGCACGACCCAGCCATGGACGTCGCGCCGGTCGCGGCGAACCTGGTTGCCCCTCTGCTGCTTGGCGCGCGGATCGTTGTTGACGCGGCGCGGCTCCTGATGGGGCTGAGACTTGCCGCCCATGTCCGCGAAATCATTCTTCTGCACATCGCGCTGATCGGCGTCGTTGCCGTCGACCGTGCCGTGAGCCGGGTCCATCGTCATTGCTTTTCTTCCCGATCCGAAGCCGGATTCTGTTCCAGATCCTTGTCCGGATCCTTGTCCAAGTCCTTCTGCACCGCAGGTGTTCGCAAAAGCTTCTCGATTCGTTCCGCTTCGTCGAATCGCTCGTCGACGCGGAAGCGAATGTCAGGTGCAAATTTCAGGTTAACGCGCCGCGCGACCTCGCCGCGCAGGAACTTCTTGTTGCGCTCGAGCGCAGCGATGACGATCTCGGTGTCGCGGCCACCGAGCGGCATCACGTAGACCGTCGCGAGCTTCAGGTCGGGCGACATCCGCACCTCCGGCACGGTGATGATGTGACCTTCGAGATCGGCATCATGCACGTTGCCTTGCGCCAGAATCTCGGCCATCGCGTGGCGAACCTGCTCGCCGACGCGCAACTGACGTTGCGAGCCTCCGCCGGGCACGGAACTCTTCTTCTGATGATGGCGTGGCATTTTCTAGAAATCACCTCGTCATGCCCGCATCCCTTGGACACGGGCACTGTCATTTGTCCTGTTGAAACGAAGAGGGGCGGATGGCCGGAAAAATCCGGCCATCGCACTCCCGCAATTTCAGTTCAAAAAGATCCGGACGCTTCGGTAAGATTTGGACTTACAGGGAGCGCTGGATCGTCTCCACGCGATAACACTCGATCACGTCACCGGCACGCATGTCGTGATAGTTCTCGAAGGCCATGCCGCATTCCTGACCGGACTGGACTTCCTTCACTTCGTCCTTGAAGCGCTTCAGCGTCGACAGCTTGCCTTCGTGCACGACGACGTTGTCGCGGATCAGGCGCACATTGGCGCCGCGTTCCACGGTGCCGTCGGTGACGCGGCAGCCGGCGACCTTGCCGACCTTGGAGATGTTGAAGATCTCCAGGATCGAGGCGTTGCCCAGCATGGTTTCGCGCAAGGTCGGCGCGAGCAGGCCGCTCATCGCCTTCTTCACGTCGTCCACGAGGTCGTAGATGATGTTGTAATAGCGGATCTCGATGCCGTTGCGCTTGGCGGCCGCAGCGGCCTCCTTGTTGGCACGAACCGAGAAGCCGATGATCGCGGCGTTGAAGCCTTCCGCGAGCGTCACGTCCGATTCCGAGATGCCGCCGACGCCGGCATGCAGGATGCGGGCGGCGACTTCGTCGGTGCCGAGCTTCTCCAGCGAGCCGAGGATCGCTTCCAGCGAGCCCTGCACGTCGGCCTTGATGATCAGCGGGAATTCCTTGCGGCCCGCGGTCTTCAATTGCGACATCATCTGCTCGAGCGAGCCGCGCATGCCGGAGATCGAGGCAGCCGCGTTCTCGCGCTTCTGGTGCGCGCGGTAGCTGGTGACCTGACGGGCGCGGGCTTCGTTCTCGACCACGGCGAGGCGGTCGCCGGCCTCCGGCGGGCCGTTGAAGCCGAGCACTTCGACCGGCACAGAGGGACCGGCTTCCTGCACCGTCTCGCCCTGATCCGAGATCAGCGCGCGGACACGGCCCATTTCGGCGCCGGCGACGATGATGTCGCCGACACGAAGCGTGCCGCGCTGGACCAGCACGGTCGCGACCGGACCACGGCCGCGATCGAGCTTGGCTTCGATCACGGTGCCCTCGGCCGGACGCTCCGAATTGGTCTTGAGGTCGAGGAGTTCGGCCTGGAGCGCGATCATCTCGAGCAGCTTGTCGAGATTGGTCTTGTTC
>NZ_JAEMSD010000510.1 GCF_016462955.1 Bradyrhizobium sp.
CCTTCGCCATCGTCATCCTCGGCGGCCTCGGCAACATCACCGGCGCCGTGATCGGGGGCTTCATCCTCGCCCTGGCCGAAGAGCTGGGCGCCGGCTACGTCTCGTCGGGCTACCGCGACGCCATGGGCTTTGTCATCATCATCGCCGTTTTGATCTTCCGGCCGACCGGCCTGTTCGCGCGCGCGGAGCGCGTCGGATGAAGGCGATCACCACCATTCTTGCCGTCGCAGCTCTCGCCTCGGTGCCGCTCTGGCTGCGCGATCCCTATCTGCTCAACGCCCTGATCACGACCGGCATCTTCATCATCGGCGCGATGAGCCTCAATCTGCTGCTCGGCTTCACCGGCCAGCTCAGCCTCGGCCACATCGCCTTCTTCGGCATCGGCGCCTATGTGAGCGCGCTGACCTCGCTCGGCTTCGACGTCGGCCTGCCCGGAGGCTTTCGGCTGGTTCACACGCCCTGGCCGCCGATCATAGGCTTCGTGCTGGCGATCCTGATTGCAGGATTATGCGGCTATTTCGTCGGCCTGCTCTCGTTTCGCGTCCGCGGCGCCTATTTCGTCATCGTTACGATCTCCTTTGCCGAGGTGGTCCGGTTGGTCGCGCTGAACTGGGTCGAGCTGACCCAGGGCCCGCTTGCGCTGACCAATATCCCGCCCATCGCGTTGCCGTTGCCGGTCTTTGGCGAGCTGACGCTGCGCACGAAATTCCACAACTACTATCTTGTGCTGGTCGTCGCGCTCATCGCCTATCTCCTGATTGCGCGCCTCGTTCATTCCCATTTTGGCCGCTCCATGCGTGGCCTGATGGAGAACGAGACGCTGGCCGTCTCCGTCGGCATCGACGTGACCAGGACCTTGACGATCGCGGCCGTGATCTCGGCTGCCATCGCAGGCGCAGCCGGCAGCCTCTATGCCCATTATATCAGGATCATCGACCCCGAAGTGTTCGCCTTCATCAACACCGTCACCATGGTGATCATGGTCATCACCGGCGGCAAAGGCTCCCTGGCCGGGCCCGTCGTCGGCGGACTCATCTTCGGGCTGCTGCCGGTTGCGCTCCGTCCGGTGATGGCGCCGGAAGCGCAATGGATCGCCTATGGCGGCGTGCTGATCGTCATCCTGTTCGTGCTGCCGCGCGGCATCGTGCCGTCGCTCGCGCTGCGTTTGGCAGGGCGGCGGCGCCGGTCGCCTGCGCCGGCGACCCTCACGGAGACCGCTGCCAAGGAGCCGGCGTGATGACGGCGCGCAACATTGCCATGAGCATCGACCAGGTCGCCGTCCGCTTCGGCGGGCTGGTTGCGATCTCCGACATGAGTTTCACCGTGGGCGAGGGCGAGATCGTCAGCCTGATCGGACCGAACGGTGCCGGCAAGACCACCGCCTTTAACGTCATGACCGGCTTCCTGACGCCGAGCGCCGGCCGCGTGACCTATCGCGACACGGCGCTCGCCGGCTTGAAACCGCACGAGATTGCCGATCTCGGCCTGATCCGCACCTTCCAGCGCACCAGCGTTTTTCCCAACGACACCGTCTACGACAATCTGCTGATCGGCCTGCATCGACAGGGCCGGGTGCGGCTGCTCGACGCCATCCTCGGCCTGCCGGGCGCGCGTGCCTCGGAGCGCAAGCTGCGGCAGCGGGCCAGCGAGCTGCTCGAATGGGTCGGGCTGGAGCGGCGCGCGCATGATGCCGCGGGCTCACTGTCCTACGGCGAGCAGCGTCTCGTCGGTGTCGCGCTGGCGCTTGCCGCGGAACCGTCGATGCTGTTGCTGGACGAGCCGGTCTCCGGCATGAACGCCTCGGAGACCCATCGCTTTGTCGAATTGATCCGCAGCATCCGCGACCGCGGCATCACCATCCTCCTGGTCGAGCACGACATGCCCATGGTGATGACGGTCTCCGACCGCATCGTCGTGCTCAACTATGGCCGCATCATCGCGGAAGGGATACCCGATGTGATCCGCAACGACCCCGCGGTGATCGAAGCCTATCTCGGACATGGAGCGGGACATGCTTGAAATCCGCGAGATGGTGTGTGGTTACGGTGGCGTCACCGCGTTGCGCGGCATCTCGCTGGACGTGAAGGCCGGCCAGCTGGTCGCGCTGATTGGTGCCAATGGCGCCGGCAAGAGCACGACGTTGCGCGCCATCTCCGGGCTGGTGCCCCCGCGCTCCGGCCAGATGCGGTTCGAGGGCATCGAGATCACCGGGGCGAAGCCGCCGCGCGTGCTGGCCAGCGGCATTGCGCATTGCCCGGAGGGGCGGCGAGTGTTCCCGCATATGAGCGTCGAGGAAAATCTCGACATGGGGGCTTACCTCCGTCGCGGTTCGGGCGAGATCGCGGCCGACCGCGACCGCATCTACACGGAATTCCCGCGGCTTGCCGAGCGACGCCGGCAGGCCGCAGGCACGCTGTCCGGCGGTGAGCAGCAGATGCTCGCGATCGGGCGGGCGCTGATGTCGCGGCCGCGGCTGATCATGTTCGACGAGCCGTCGCTCGGGCTCGCCCCCAACATCGTCGAGCGCACCTTTGCGATCATCCGGGCCATCCGCGATTCCGGCACCACGGTGCTGCTGGTCGAGCAGAACGCGTTCGCCGCACTCGAAATGTGCGATCATGCTTATCTGCTCGAGAACGGACGCATCGTGCTGTCCGGCGCCGGCAGCGAGCTGATCGCGAACCAGCATGTGCGCAAGGCCTATCTCGGTGGATGACGAGGCCGTCCGTTCCACCTGTACCCTGGTCTGCGATCTCGACCGGCTGAAGACGGAGACGATGGTTCGCGTCCGTGTCGGAGGTCTCGACATGCTCGTGATCTGGAACGAAGGCGAGGTCGTCGCATGCGATCGCGCCTGTCCGCACGAACAGGCGGATCTCGGTCTCGGGCAGGTGAAAGCAGGGCGGCTGTACTGCCCGCGGCACGCCGCATCGTTCGATCTGCGCGACGGGACGATCAGTTCGGGATGGCCAAGCTCGCCGCTGCGGCTCTATCCGGCGCGCGTCACGGCCGAGGGAATCTCGATCGAGGTGCAGCAGCGATGAGGCGGGCGATGATGGCATCATGCCCCTGTTTTGCCCGACGAGTCAAAACGCAAGGCGTCAATCTGGTCTTCGAGAATTTGCCTTTTGGGACCAATGGCATCTCTACTGTGCATGGGGTTGTTTTCGAAGTTTCTAGTCCAGCAGTCGCCGAGCGGCGTCGACGAGAATGCCGTCCGGCCGGCGCAGCGCTTCGAGAATGGTGAAATGGTCGGCGCCTTCGACCGGGATGAGCTTGCCGGGCGCTCCAGCCGCCGCGCGTTTGTGGTGGAGATTGATGGAATCGCACACGAGGGCCGGCAGCTCATTGCTGCCATAGGCGATGTCGAGCCGCTTCGGCGTCACCGGCAGGCGCAGCGGCGACAGCGTGGCGATCTCGGCATCCGTCAGCTTCAGCGCGTCGTTGAGCCCGGTATCGCGGATCGGCGCGAGATCGTAGACGCCCGAGAGCGCGAGCCCCGCGTGGACACGCGGATGATCCAGCGCCATCGCGACGAGATGGGCGCCGGCGGACCAGCCGGACAGCACGACCGGCCCGGCGACGCCATAGGACGGGCCATGAGCGGCGAGCCAGTCGAGCGCGCGCGGGATCTCGGCAACGATGTCCGTGAGCGACACCTCGGGCGCCAGCGAATAGCCGGGTATGGCGACCGACCAGCCATGGGCGGCGACGCCTTCGACCAGCATCGCGAACAGCTCGCGCGAATTGCGCTGCCAATAGCCGCCATGCAGGAACACCAGGCAGGGCGCATCGGGAGTCGCGGCCGGATAGAGGTCGATCTTGTTGTTGGCCCGCTCGCCATAGGGCAGGTCGAGATGGGACTTCAGTGCGCCCCGCATCCGCGCCGAAGCTTCGTTGCGCTCGGCGATCAGCGCCGGGCTGTTCTTGACGGCCGCGTTGTTGTCATAGGCCGCGCTGCGCTCCGCAGGCGACAGTTCGGACCACCTGTCGCGGGGATCGAGCGGCCGAATTGTCGAGCGAGCGTCGTCAACCATGAAACTCTCCATTGCGGCCCTGGGCGCCGGGCCTTTCCGATTGGGATCGCCTATTCCGCTCGCGGATGCAATCCGGTTTGTCTCCCGCGATGCATCGGGCATGCCAGCATCCCGCCAGGTCTCGCCGGCGGCATCACGGCTCGTGCGGAGGTGCGCCGCATATTCCAAACAATGCGGGCTATCAAGTGACGGAGACAAAACGTGACCCAGCTCGATCTCGCCATTCGCGGCGGCACCATCGTGACGGCCAGCGACGAGTTCCGCGCCGATATCGGTATTCGCGACGGCCGCATCGTCAGCATCGCCGATCGCATCGAGGGCGCGGCCCGCGAGATCGATGCGACGGGCCTATTGGCGCTGCCGGGCGGCATCGACAGCCATGTCCACATCTCGCAGCCCTCGGGCCCCGACGTGGTGATGGCCGACGACTTCGCCTCGGCGACGCGCGCGGCGGCGGCCGGCGGCAATACCATGGTTCTGCCTTTCGCGTTGCAGGAGAAGGGCACCTCGCTGCGCACCTGTGTCGAGAATTATCGTAAGCTCGCCGAAGGCGAGTGCTACGTCGACACGGCGTTTCATCTCATCATCTCCGATCCGACCGCGGTCGTGCTCGGGCAGGAGCTGCCCGCCCTGGTCAAGGACGGCTACACCTCGTTCAAGGTGTTCATGACCTATGACGACCTCGTGCTTAGCGACAAGCAGCTGCTCGAGGTGTTCGAGGTCGCGCGCCGCGAGGAGGCGCTGGT
>NZ_JAEMSD010000511.1 GCF_016462955.1 Bradyrhizobium sp.
GGCTTCGGCCAGTGTCCTTTCAGGATATGCAGATCGGTGCCGCAGACCCCGCAGGCGCCGACCTTGATCAGCGCGGCCTTCCTGCCGACCTTCGGCCACGGCACGGTCTTGATGACGGGCTCCGAGCCGGGACCGGCGTGGGTGCAGACGCGGATGTGCTCCATGATGCGTTCCTCGCTGCCCGTCTGTTATGATTGATTGGTGCGGGCTGACGACAAGCGTATGTGAGATGTGCGGTGGTGCCAAGCGAGCAGTCTCGTAGCCACACGAGTAAAGCAACATGCGGGGGCAGCGGCCCCGGTTGTCGCGGCGCTCGTCCGGGCTGCAAGACGACGACAAGACGGGAGGACCAGTCGCTGCGGAGGCGATGAGGCGCTGACGCGGAACCATTGCCAAACGGCTTTGTTGGATATGGAACTCACTCAAATCATCTCCGTCGAAAGTCCCGAAAAACACCCGCCATGCTGGTCCGGCTACGCACCTTGGCAGACAGGTTGGCTGGGTCATTCTGGCCCATTCCGGGCTTGCTCGTTGCGCTCGGACTCTTCGGCGGCTACGGCCTCGTCCAGCTTGACCACGGCGACCTGCTACCGCAGGCCTTGCTCCAGCATTGGGTTTACGACGGCGGAGCCGCCGGTGCACGAAGTCTTCTCAGCGCAATCGCCTCGTCCACGATCACGGTCGCCGGCACCGTGTTTTCCATCACCATCGCCGCGCTGTCGCTCGCGGCGGGCCAGATGGGCCCGCGGCTGCTGCACAACTTCACGCGTGATCGCGGTAATCAGGTTACGCTCGGAGTCTTGCTCGGAACCTTCAGCTATGCGCTGATCGCCCTGAGGAGTATTCGTACGGAGGAAGAGGGCAATTTCGTCCCGCATTTGGGGTTGACCGTCGGCATCGCGCTCGGCATCGCCTGCGTCGGTACGATGGTGTACTTCATCGGTCACATGGCCTCGCGCATCAATGTCGACACGGTGCTGGAGCTCGTCACGGAAGATCTGGACGATGCGATTGAACGGTTGACCGTTGACAAGCGCGAGACCGAGCCACCGTCTGCTGAATTCTGGCTGGGTGCGCGGATGGTGACCGACACGAGGCGCGGTTATCTGGAGCGGATCGACGATGAGGGCCTTGCCTCCTGGGCGGCCGAACATGGCTGCGTCATTCGTCTGCTCGTGGGCATCGGCGATTTCGTTTCCCCGGGCGCGCCGATTGCTCTGACCAAGCCTGCGCCGGACGGCGTCGAGGAGGCGATCCGGGAGCGAAGCGTGATTGCGAAGGAGCGTAACAGCTCTTTGGACTTGCGCTTCGCGGTCCGACAGCTCGTTGAGGTCGCCGTGCGCGCGCTTTCGCCGGGAATCAACGATCCCCATACCGCGATCAGTGTTGTTGACCGGCTTGGCGCCACCCTTTGCAGCCTGAGCCAGCGCCATCTGCCGACCGGCGTGTTCCATCGGGGCGGGCGCCTCGCGCTCTACGTGCCGAGCATCCAGTACGATCAGCTTGTGAACACCATGTTCCATATGATCAGGCAGAGCGCAGCAGGAACGCCGGCCGTGCTGATCCAATTGCTGAGGGCCTTGACCCAGGTCGCCAGCTGCGAACGGGACACGGCCCGCATGCACGTTCTCAACCGTCATGCAGAGCTCGTCCTTGCCGACGCCCGGCGCAGCGTAGCATCTCCAAACGATCTCGAAGACATCGAACGACGCTATTTCGACTTCGCACAGGTCATCAAGGTCGGTCCCGAACACTATCTCGCCGGTCCCCGCTACGGATAGGGGATGCAATGGTAGCAATGGCCGCAGGGCATCAGCGGCGGGATCATCACCTTCGAGCCGACCTGAAGCGGCTTGCTCATGAAGTCCTCGGTGAATTCGTCGCCGCATTCGACGATGACGCCGCCGATCTCGTGTCCCAATGTGAACGGCGCGGCCACGGCAGCGGCTTCGGCCAATGTCCTTTCAGGATATGCAGATCGGTGCCGCAGACCCCGCAGGCGCCGACCCTGATCAGCGCGGCCTTGCAGCCGACCTTCGGCCACGGCACGGTGCGGATGACGGGTTCACTGCCCGGCCCTGCGTGGGTGCAGACGCGAATTTGCTCCATGGTGCCTCCTCGCTGCCCGCTTGTTGTGTTCTGATGATGCGGGCGCACTCAGCCTATGACAGGTACGCGACATTGCAAATAGCAGCGCCCCCGTTGACACGCGGCAGTTGTATCCGCAGGTTGCACGTGCGCCAGCATCTGCCGGGATCAGACCATGGATTTGCAACCGGGCTCTGAACGAATTGTCGTCACGCCTGACACCGATCCGCTGGATGGCACCGTGCAATGGGCGCCGGCGAAATCGGTGTGGCTCGCGGGCATGACCGCAGCGGCCATCGCGCTCGGTCCGATCACCTTCTCCTGGCAGGCCTTCGCTCTCTTCATCGCGACCAGTGCCGTCACGCTGTGCTGCGGACATTCCGTCGGCATGCATCGCAAGCTGATCCATGCGAGCTACGACTGCCCGCTCTGGCTCGAACATCTCTTCGTCTATCTCGGCACGCTCGTCGGCATGGCCGGGCCGCTCGGCATGATCCGTCTGCACGATTTCCGCGACTGGGCGCAGCGGCAGCCCACGTGCCATGAGTATTCCCGCCACGGCGCCGGCTTCTGGCGCGATGCCTGGTGGCAACTGCATTGCCGGCTGGTGCTGCGCCATCCGCCGAGATTTCAGCTCGAACCGCGGCTTGCCGGTGACCGATTCTATGCATTCATTGAACGCACATGGACATTTCAGCAATTGCCGTGGGCCCTCCTCTTCTTTGCAATCGGCGGACTGGATTGGCTGGTCTGGGGCATTTGCGTGCGCGTCAGCGTCTGCGTCACCGGCCATTGGCTGGTCGGGCACTTCTCCCACACAAGCGGCGATCAGACCTGGGGCGTCGATGGCGTCGCCGCCCAAGGCTACAATGTCCGCCTCGCCGCGCTGATCAGCATGGGCGAGAACTGGCACAACAACCATCACGCCTATCCAGGCTCGGCCAAGCTTGGACTGTTGCCAGGACAGGTCGATCCCGGCTGGTGGCTGATCCGATTGCTTGAGGCTGTCGGGCTGGCGTGGAATGTCAGGACGCCGCACAACCTGACGGAACGGCCCGGCTTGCGTCTGCTGCCACAAGCTCAACCGTCATCCTGAGGTCCCAGCCTTGCGATGCACCGCATCGCAAGGGTGAAGCCTCGAAGGATTAGCCACGGGCGCCTGCAACTCATCCTTCGAGGCTCGCTTTGCTCGCACCTCAGGATGACGGCTGAGCATGTGGCCAGCCAGCATGGCTGATCTTCAACCACACCCAATTGTCTTGAGCGTCGACCGGCGAACGTGTAAGGCGCCACGAGTCTCACCTCAGGTCATCCCGTGAATCCCCTCCCCCAAAATCCCGTGGCCGCATCCGGATCGTTTGCGGCGATGAAGTCCGTGCCGTACCGTCTCCAGTTCGCTTCTTACGTGCTGGCGATGATGGCGGACAATATCGAGCATGTGATCAGCTATTGGGTGGTGCTCCAGAAATTCCAGTCGCCGACGCTGGGTGGTTTCGCCGTGCTGTCGCACTGGCTGCCGTTCCTCTTGTTCTCGGTCGCGGTGGGCGGGCTTGCCGACCGGTTCGATCCGCGCCGCATCATCCAGTGCGGCATGCTGCTGTTCATCATTGCCTCCGCCGGATGGGGCTTCTTCTTCCTCACCGATACGATCCAGATGTGGCACGCCATGCTGCTCCTGGTGATCCATGGCTGCGCCGGCGTGCTCTGGCAGACGCCGAACCAGCTCCTGCTCTACGACCTCGTTGCGCCTGCGGATCTTCCCAGCGCGGTGCGGCTGAACGCGATGGCGCGCTATCTCGGCATCCTGGTCGGGCCTGCGGTGGGCGGGATCATCATGCTGACGCTCGGCCCCTCGCACGGCATCATCTTCAACACGCTGTTCTACCTGCCGATGCTGCTTTGGCTGTTCTGGGCGCCGGTGCGCGACAGGAGCGCGGCGGCGCGGCGCTTCGCCGTGCGCGGGCTTGCCGACATCGTGCTGACCATCCGAGCGATCGGCACCCAGCCGGTGCTGACGGCGATGACGTGGCTCGCCGGCCTGACCTCCTTCATGATCGGCAATGCCTATCACGCCCAGATGCCGGGCTTTGCCGGCGATCTCGGTCATGGCGATCCCGGCGTCTCCTACAGTGTGCTGCTCGCGGCCGATGCGGCCGGCGCAGTGCTCGCCGCCATCGCGCTGGAATCCTGGGGGCGGCTCAAGGGCACGCCGCGCACCGCGATCGCGCTCGCGATGCTGTGGAGCGTGGCGCTGCTCGGCTTCGCGCTGGTGCCGATCTATCCGGTCGCGATCGCGCTGTTGTTCTTCGCGGGCTTCTTCGAGCTCTCCTTCAACACGATGGCGCAGGCGCTGGTGCAGCTGAACGCGCCGCACGACATCCGCGGGCGAGTGGTCGGCCTGTATAATATGGCGGGGCTGGGCATGCGGGCCTTCAGCGGCATCACGGTCGGGGTAGCAGGCGCAGCGATCGGCATCCACTGGTCGCTCGGACTGTCGGCGGCGGTGCTGCTGGCTCTGCTGCTCTTGCTGCAACTGCGCGCGGCGCAACCGGCTTGAGCGGCGGGCGCCGCCTCGGGGTGTGGCTTTTCGAACGCATTGTGTCTGTCCGTTGCCGCCGCGCCCGATCCTAACGCGGCATTAACCCTATGCACCTTAGGGTCGTGCCGGACTCCGCCCGGGCGGGGGGTC
>NZ_JAEMSD010000512.1 GCF_016462955.1 Bradyrhizobium sp.
GCTTGGCGTCGGTCGGGAAGGTGATCGCCTTCGGCTGCACGGTGGTATCGACCGTGACACGCTTGAGGTCCTGGCTGCGTAACGCGCCGGCCTCGTGCGCCACCCGCAAGCTCTCGGCCAGCAACAGCTCCAGCTTGTCGCCGAGCCGCTTGCGCCAATGGCTCAGGTCCGAGCGCTCGTGCGGGAACGCGTGCTGGAAGAACTCTTCGCCGGTGAAGTACTGGAAATACGGGTCGTGGACCCAACGCTCGCACACCCCTCATCGGACAGGCCGTAAATGTGCTTGAGCAGCAGCAGCCCGATCACGAAGCGGGTCGCGATGCCCGGCCGACCGTTCTCGCTGTAGAGCGGCGCGATCTCGCCGTCGAGCCAGTCCCAATCGATCTTGCCGGCGAGCTGAACCAGCTCGTGCTTCATGTTGATGATCTGGTCCAGCCTGGCCCGGAACAGATCGCCCGATCCCGTCGTCCTGTGCTTCTTCGGTCGCATCGCCACCTCCGATACGACGAAGGAATCATGACTGGCGATTCGACGGAATCCTGAAAATGAAATTGCAAGGTTCCGATGCCCGACCCATCAAAACCCTGCAATCCCAAAACCATCCACAAAGACAAATGCGATTCTGGCTCAGTCGCTTAGCCGAACTTCACGGACGACGAGATAGGTTCGATACCTGCCATCATGTTCTCGTCTTTATCGAGCGAAACCGTTCCAGCGGATACTACTCGTTCTCACTTCTCTTGGAATAGCCTCTTTGCGACTTCTCACCAAAAGCGACGTCAAAAGACGCCTGTCGATCACCCGCAGGTGCTCGCCAAATCGGTGCCCGCGGTTGGCCGGCATCGCTACCCATCCAGCCAATGCTCGCGCGTTACGGGACATACGTGGCGTTACAGCCACAGTCTGCGGAGGGAAGCATATTGAACATCCCTTCCCGGCAGAAAGCCCCAACCATAATGAAGCAGAGCGCGCAAAGGCACACGGCAGGAGCCCGACGACAAAGCGTGCACCCCCGGCAATCGCAAGCTTGTATCTTGAAGCGGCGGGGGTATGTGCTGCGTGAGGGTGGGATATGCCCTACTTATCGCTGTCCTCGCTACCAGAGGCCGGCGGCAGGTCACCGCGCCGTGCATTCCTAAGTTCGGCTCGGGAGGGATAAAATACGGCGTGGCATTCCGGGCTGAGACGAGGCCCGGAATGACGCAAACAGGTGGCAATGGCGTTCGCATCCGGAATGTATTGTCCACACAAACGTAGCGCGTCTGGTGTGCAAGCCTCGCGTTGCGCAGCACTCCCCTCTTGTCCAAGCGCGGCGGAAGCGAACATAGCCCATGTCATTCAAATCTCCTCTGCACCACATGATGAACACTTGCTTTCGAAGTAAGTTCCGGGAGAGGCCCCATGTTGAGGAAGGAGGCTGCCTCCGCTGTTTCACCTCCTTTGAGGCGACTGTGGCTTCTAAACTATTCCATGACCATCGCATGATCACTCGGCGAAGAGCTGCCACCTCGCCGCAAAAGCAGAACCAACGGAATCGCCGCCAAGGATAGGACCATCATCAGTTTGAAATCATCAATATAGCTGATGATCGAAGCCTGCATTTGAACAAGCTGATCGAGTGCGGCTCGCCCCGTCGGGCTCCATGGGCTCAATGCATGCAAGACAGCGGAGTTATCGAATGCGCGATTGGTCGCCGTGACGTGAGCCGAAATGGTGGCATGATTGATCTGTCCGTTTCGGATCAAAAGATAGCATACGATCGATATTCCAACGCTCGAGCCCACGTTGCGCGACAAGTTGTACAGCCCCGTCGCATCTCCGCGCTTCTTTTCAGGAAGGGTTGAGAAGGTCACCGTCGTCAGAGGTACAAAGAGAAATCCCAGACCTGCACCTTGGATGAATCCGGTCAGCGCAATAGTTGCTTCCGAGACGTTTTGATTCCAGCCGGTCATGTCGTACATTGCCCAGGCAGTCAGCAACAGACCGATCATCAGCAGCCATCGGGTATCGACACGCCCGATCAGGCGACCGACCAGAAACATGCAAACCATCGTTCCCATACCGCGCGGCCCCATGACGATTCCGGCCGTCACGACCGGATACCCCATCAAGGTTTGCAGAAACGGCGTCAGCAACGCGAGCGAGGCAAGATATGTGATGCCAACGATAAAGATGAAAAGCATGCCTACCGCAAAATTGCGGTCGAGGAAGAGCCGCGGATCGACGAACGAATTGCCTGCTGCCGCCGTGAAGGTGTGGACGAGAAAAACGTAGAAGGCCGAAACTGCTACGGTCGCTTCGATCAGGATCTCCAGCGAGGAAAACCAGTCAAGTTGCGCGCCCCGATCGAGGAAGACCTGCATTGCAGCGATTGCAACGCTTAAGCTCCCGAAGCCGAGCCAGTCGAGCTTGGTGTTGCCCAGTTCCTTCTTCTCCCGCAAAAACGCAGAGATTCCGCCAAATGCCAGCGCCCCAATGGGAATATTGATGTAGAAGACCCAGCGCCAGCTAAAATGATCGGTGAGATAGCCTCCGATGATGGGTCCCAAAACGGGCCCTACCATGACGGAGACCCCGAACAGCGCCATTGCGGAACCCCGCTCCTTCGCCGTGTAAACATCGAGGAGAATGGACTGCGCGATCGGCACCAGCGCGGCACCGAAGAATCCCTGAAGCAGACGAAAGGCAACGATCTGAGACAGGGATTGCGCGATGCCGCACAGGACCGAAGCGACGACGAAGCCGGCGATCGCCACCAGCAGCACGCGTTGGCGCCCGAACTTGCTGGCGAGGAAACCCGAGGGAGGCGTCATGATCGCCGCTGCGACGATGTAAGAGGTGAGAACCCAATTTATCTGGTCCGCGCTGGCTGACACACTGCCCTGGATGTACGGAAGCGCCACGTTCGCAATGGTGGTATCCAATGCCTGCATGATGACCGAGAGAATGACGCAGGCAGTAATCGCTGGGCGATTGACAGGACGTGCACCCGACTGTGGGCTAGCCATTCGATGTCCTCGATGATCCAAACAAGTCGACCAGGAAGCTCGGAAATCCGCGCGGATGGCCTGTATCAATGCTAAGCACGACGCTCATCCCCACCCGGAGCGCCGGCTTTGCGGGATCGTTTTTAACCCAGACGCGCATCGGAATGCGTTGCACGACCTTCACCCAGTTGCCGCTGGTGTTTTCTGCCGGCAAAAGCGAAAAACTCGAAGCCGACGCGGGGCTAATACTGTCGACCGTACCGACCATTTGACCCCAGGATATGTGTCGACCTCGATAACCGCGTGTTGGCCCGGCTTGACGTACGTAAGCTCGGTCTCTTTCGGGTCTGATTGAATCCAGACATCATCGGTTGAGACGATGTTGAAACCAGTTGCAGCAGCCGCGAGATATTGTCCCGGCTGCAGCGATGGCACATTGGTGACAATGCCGTTGAAAGGCGCCCTTACAACCGCATGCGCCAGCTCGCGGGCGGCTTCGTTGCGAGCGGCTATCGCATCTTTGTACCGCGGATGGTCTTCGATTGGCGCATCGGGATTCCCATTCAGGTTGGCGGCAAGTCCAGCCAATTGCGCCTGCAATGAAGCCAGCTTTTGCTGTGCCCCTTCCAATGTATTGCGCGCCGCGTCGAAGGTCGCTTGTGGCGTGAAGTGACTGGCGAGGAGCTGTTGCTGGCGTTGGAAATTGACCGTGTTGAATTCGACATCCTTTTTGGCCTGCTCGACTTGAGCCTGCATATTCCGGTAACTCGCCTGCAACGCGAGTAAATCGTTTCTCGTGTTGCCAATTTGGGCTTCTGCCCGATCAAGAGCAAACTGGAATTGCTGGGGATCGAGCTTGAACAGAATGGCGCCCTTGGCGACTGTCTGGTTGTCATGCACCAGAATTTCACTGACGATTCCGCCGACATCGGTCGACAATCCCACCTTGTCGGCCTGCACATACGCGTTCTCGGTCGACATGGTCGCTCCGCCGGTCACGTAGTAATACGTCCCGATCACAAGCGCGAGCGGGAGCAAAGCAAACATCAGGGAGCGAAGTCGTGATTTTTGGGCAGGGGGACGCTTCGTCTCCTGGGAAGGTGGTTTTTCGGGAAGAGATTCTTCGGCCGATTTGCGAACTTGGGGACTGATGGACGGAGACTCTGACTGCGCCATCCATTCTTCTTTTTTTAACGAAGAACGCCCCGCTGCATGTCGCTCCATCGCATTACATCTCCGCACTGATCTTTAACTGGTCATACGATCGTTCAGTCCATTGGTCGAGCGACCGCTTCGCAGATCGCCTCCGCGTCGACTGCGTCGTTCTTGCCCCGCTTGATGTAGGGTTTGACATATCCTGCCGGCATCAGCCGAACGTCGTGGCCGAGCGCGGTCAGCTCCCGGCCCCAATGATGAGCGCTACCGCAGGCCTCCATGCCGATCAAGCAGGGCGACAACGCCTCGAAGAACTCGATCACCTCGGAGCGGCGAAGCTTTTTACGGGCGACGACCCTGCCGGTCTCGTCGACCGCATGAACCTGAGGGCCGTGTAACGGCTTCACCGGATCCACCGTCCCGGCGACGGGACTTCGGGCATCGGGCTTCAGTTCAGCCCGGTCGCGTTCTTGATCTCCTCGACGTGTTCTATGCTGTGATCGGGCCCGCTTCGGTCCATCGGTAAGTCGTGCCATCGACCCAGATCCGATGCAGGATCACTGCGAGCTTGTCAAACGCCATCCGGAACTGCCCCCTTTGCGTCATGAAGAACTGCCCCCACCA
>NZ_JAEMSD010000080.1:0-16109 GCF_016462955.1 Bradyrhizobium sp.
CTCGCGCACCTCGCGCCAGATCGCCCTCACCGTCTCGTGGGCAACCGCACCCTTGTGCTCGACGGCATGCCGGCGGACGCGGGCGAGAACGGATCTGGCTTCCTCGGCGCTGACGGACAGCTTCAGCTCGGCGAGCAGCGCCGTGATCGCCGCAAGCCCGGAATGCTTGCCGATCACGATGCGGTTCGAGCGGCCGAGCAGCCGCGGATCCAGCGCCTGATAGGTGCGCTGATCCTTCAACAGACCGTCGACGTGAATGCCGGATTCGTGGGTAAAGACGTGCTCGCCGACGATCGCCTTGTTGAGCGGAATGGCGCGTGCGGCCGCGGCCGCGACGACGGATGCAACCTTCTCCAGCTCTGGGAGAACAATGCCGGTCTCGCAGCCGTACAGCTGCTTGAGCGCAACGGCGACCTCCTCCAGCGGTGCATTGCCCGCCCGCTCGCCGAGGCCGATCACGGTAACCGAGGCGTGCGTCGCACCGGCCTTGATCGCGGCCAGCGTGTTGGCCGTCGCAAGGCCGAGATCGTCATGGCCGTGGAATTCGAGCTCGAGGTCGGTCGTCGCGCGGAGCGCCGCCAGCAACGCGAAAGAGGCGTCGGGATCGAGCACGCTCAAGGTGTCCGCGATACGGAAGCGCCGGGCGCCTGCTGCCTTCGCGGTCGCGATCAGCTCGGCCAGGAAATCCACATCGGCGCGCGAGGAATCCTCGCCGCCGACCGCAACGTCGAGGTCTCTGTCGCGGGCATAGCCGACCACCCGGCTCACCTGCTCCAGCGCCGCCGGTCGTCCGCCACTAAGCTTGGCGGCGATCTGGACGTCGGAGGCCGGGATCGAGACGTTCACCATGGACACGCCGGCCTCGATCGCCGCGTCGACGTCGGCCGTGCGCATCCGGCACCAGCCGATCGCCGTCGCCGACAAACCGGCTTCCACAATGGCGCGGATCGCACTCACCTCGTCATGGCCCATGGCAGGCGTGCCGGCTTCGATCTCGGTGACGCCGGCAGAGGCCAGCGCGCGGGCGATCGAGAGTTTCTCCGCGGTGGTGAAGGCGACGCCCGGCGCCTGTTCGCCGTCGCGCAAGGTGGTGTCGTTGAGAACGACGAGCCGGTGCTGAACTCCGTCCGATCGGGTCGTTGGGCCGGGAAACGCCATCCGCGTCCTCCAATCATTCATTCCGATCAGGAGTTCAGCAACCCTCGTGCCAGTGTCAGAACCACCGTCAAGCACCTGAAATTGATGGACTTCTCGGCACCACCCGGTTTGTCGCAAATGCGACAGGGGCAGACAGGGGCGTCAGATGTCGGATGCCTTGCGACGGATGTGAATGATGATGTCGAGCCGCGAGATTTCATGGCCTGGCAAAGGCTCGGGCACCTGCGCGAGGGCGAGCGTCTCGGGCACGTCGATCAGGACATCCTCGCCGTGAAGGTAGAAATGCGGATGCACCGTCGTGTTGGTATCGAAGAACGAGCGCGAGCCATCCAGTCCGATCCGGCGCAGCAGGCCGGCCTGGGTGAACTGGTTCAGCGTGTTGTAGACGGTCGCCAGCGACAGCTGGATGTTGGCGTCGGCTGCTTCGGCAAAGAGCATCTCCGCCGTGACATGCCGATCGCCTCGACCATAGAGCAGTTCCCCCAGCAAGATGCGCTGGCGCGTCGGCCGCAGGCCCGCGCCGCGCAATCGCTGGGACATCGGGCATTCTTCCTCCTGGAGCTGCGCGGGCGCTCCTGCATTTATCATGTCGACCGAGAGGGCTCCGGGATAAGCGTACATGATCACCTCACGCGGGTCGGGCGGCATCGCCCCGTTCGCCGTCGCCGCGCAAGATTTCGCGCCGACGCTCCGCCATCCGGCTCTCGCCGCTCTCCTCGCCGAAACAGAGATCGAAATCGTTACACTCCGTGCAGACGGGTGTCGTGCACATGACGAAGCCGTCGTCCTCACACAGCATGCGGTAGAAGAAACGCTTCCAGCGCATGTTCGCCGTGTTTCGCTGTGCCAGCGGGGCAAAATGGCGCGCCAGCAGGCGCGACAGCTCGGAGCGCTCACGCAACCCGAGATCTTCCCAGAGGTGGTTCGGCTCGATCGCGCGCCGCGCGACCATGGCCGCGAGCCAGTGCCCGACATCGCCTGCGGTCGAACGCTGCGCCAGCAGGAGATCACGCACCATGATGGTCTCGTCCTCGCTCCCGGAAGCGGATCTTGGCAACCATGCGAACGCGCGGACCATGGCGGAGGGGAAATTGCGGGCAAGCAGGTCGTTGAGGTCCTGCTCCGACAGCCCCACACGTTCGGCGAGAGGGCCGCCATCCATCACCGCTGCGGCCAGGATCGAGGCCAGCACGTGGCGGTCGAAATCATCGTCGGCGCGGATATCGGCTTCTGCCGGGTCGCAGCCGGTCAGCAGACGGTAGAACGCTATTCCAGCATGCGGCCCAAGGGGCCATGCTGGTCGGTTCGCCGCCGCTTCGCTCGTCCTCGCCTGCGCCGCAATCACGGAAGACTCCGCCGGTTATGCCGCTCGAGTTGTCGAGAGAGGCCGGCCTTCCCGGATGGGAAGGCCGGCAGGATCGTCAGGCGATCGCGAGTTCGGCCGCGGACTTGCCGATCTGGCTTTCGTCCACCGCCTTCATGATGCCGTGCTCCATCAGCATGTCCTCGAGCTCGTCCATGCTGATCGGGGTCGGGATGATGCCCTTGCCGCCGTTGTTATGGATCTTGGTCGCGAGCTTGCGATAATGATCCGCCTGCTGGGAATCCGGCGCGTATTCCAGCACCGTCATGCGGCGCAGCTCCGCATGCTGCACGATGTTGTCGCGCGGCACGAAATAGATGAGCTGGGTGCCGAGCTTCTTGGCCAGCGCTTCCGCCAGTTCCAGCTCCTTGTCGGTCTGACGCTCGTTGCAGACCAGGCCGCCGAGACGAACGCCGCCGGAATTGGCGTACTTGAGAATGCCCTTGGAGATGTTGTTGGCGGCGTACATCGCCATCATCTCGCCGGACATCACGATGTAGATCTCCTGCGCCTTGTTCTCGCGGATCGGCATCGCGAAGCCGCCGCAGACGACGTCGCCGAGCACGTCGTAGGACACATAATCGATGTCCTCATAGGCGCCGTTCTCTTCCAGGAAGTTGATCGAGGTGATGACGCCGCGGCCGGCGCAGCCGACGCCGGGCTCCGGCCCGCCGGACTCGACGCAGCGAATGTCCCGGTAGCCGACCTTCATGACGTCCTCGATCTCGAGATCCTCGACGCTGCCCGCGTTGGCCGCGAGGCTCAGAATGGTGTCCTGCGCCTTGGCGTGCAGGATCAGGCGGGTCGAGTCCGCCTTGGGATCGCAGCCGACGATCAGGATCTTGTGACCCATCTCGGCAAGCGCCGCGAGCGTGTTCTGCGACGTCGTCGATTTGCCGATGCCACCCTTGCCGTAAAACGCGATTTGCCTCAGTGAAGACATGTTGCTCTCCATCAACCGATTGCCAAATGACTCCGCGCTGCTCGCGCGAGATTTGCTTCTCTCTCAGAAGCGTGGGCCCGCGGGGTTCGGGAAGGAGAACATCGCTCGCCAGCGGCGTCGGCGTGTTCTCAGCCCTCACTCGTTGTTGCGGCATCCAAATAGCAACTGGCGTGCCATTCGCTGCGCGCGCTCTAAGACGCTGACTGCGCTTGCGAAATATTTCGAGGGCCGCCGCCGACAGGAGCTGTGCCGAACCCTACAGAGGTACGGTCTCTGTCAGAAACCGGACAAGAATCGGCGTGCTTGCGGTGCCAATGCACCGTGATTGCCGTGCGCAGATGCGGAACGGAAATTGCTACCTCTTCTCGCGAAGCCATAGAGGAGAACGACAGATGCAGATCGGTGTCGAGACGGCCAAGGCGGTCGACCAGCGGCGCGTGTTCGTTGTCGACGAGGACGAGATCACCCGCGCCGCACTGCAGTTTATGCTGCATGACGAGATCGAGACCCACGAGCTCGCCACGCCGGAAGAGGCCTATGAGAAGGGCGTGGACTGGCTGAGGCCGGACGTGGTGCTGCTCGGCGTCTCGTTCCTGAAGGCGCGGGGCGCCGGCCTGGTCGGCGATCTCGGCGCGAAATTTCCAGGCGTCCGCATCCTCATCGTCACCGACAAGTCCGACGAGGCCACCGCGGTCGAGGCCATGAAGGCCGGCGCCCATGGGGCGGTGGTGAAGCCGCTGACGCTCGAAGGTGTCCGCAAGAAGGTCGACACCATCCTCGGCCGCGGCGGCGCCGCGCCGCTGGTGCAGCTCAGCATGATGAAATAGGACCAGCGGCGTGGCCACGATCCTGTTCTACCAGAAGCCCGGTTGCGGAACCAACGCCCGGCAAATCCGCGCGCTGGAGGCGGCAGGCCATCAGGTGATTGCGAGGAATCTCCTGACCGAGCCGTGGACTGCAGAGCGTCTGCTAACGTTCTTCGGTACGAGCCCCGTCACGTCCTGGTTCAACCCCGCCGCGCCTCGCGTCAAATCCGGCGAGGTGAACCGGCAGAGATCGACGCGGCGGACGCTATCGCGCTGATGCGCGACGATCCCCTGCTGATCCGGCGTCCGCTGATCGAAGCCGGCGACGCCAGATGCGCCGGCTTCGACCGCGAGCCGGTCCCGTCGCTGCTCGGCGCTGAGCGAAACGACTTTCAGGGCTGCACGCGGCCGGAGACGATGCCGCCGTGTGCGGAGAGAGGGTGGCTCGTCGCGTGGCGACGAGACGGGTGAGGGGTTGTCTCCGCGCGCGATACTCTTGCGCCTGCATTTGCTGAGAGAACCCCTCATCCGGCGCTTCGCGCCACCTTCTCCCACAAGGGGAGAAGGAAGATTCGCCTAGCTCCGCGCCAGCACCATCACCAGACGGTCGACGCGCTGGCCCTGTTTCAGGTGTTCCTCGACGATCTCGTCGATATCCTCGGGCGTCGTCGGCCGGTACCAGACGCCGTCGGGGTAAACGACCATCAGCGGGCCGGCGGCGCAGAAGCCGAGACAACCCGATGCGGTGAAGCCGACATCGGTGAGTCCTTTCGCCTCGATGGCCTTTCCGAGCCGCTCCCACAGCGGCCCGCCGCCGGACGCACCGCAGCTACCGCGCGGATGGGTGGGCGGCCGCTGGGTGTGGCAGGCGAAGACGTGATGGCGGTAGAGCTGCGGCAGCTCGAACTCCTCGGTCATCCCGTCGCTCATGACGCCGCCACCGCAACACCCTTGTCGTTCAGCACGGCTGCCAGCTCACCCAGCTTGAACATCTCGCGCACGATGTCGCAGCCGCCGAGAAACTCGCCCTTGACGTAAAGCTGGGGAATGGTCGGCCAGTTCGAGAATGACTTGATACCTTCGCGGATGTCGGGATCGGCGAGCACGTTGATGCCGGTGAAGGGCACGCCGAGACCATTCAGGATCTGCACGACGCTGCCGGAGAAGCCGCATTGCGGCGCGGCCGGAACGCCCTTCATGAACAGCACGACATCGCTGCCTGAGATGATGTCCCGGATCCGTTGTTCGGTCGATTCGCTCATTCGTCTATCCTTCCATAGTCATGTCGGCACCGCGGTCTCGAGCGCCAGCGCATGCAGCGCCTCGCCCACTTTCCCTTTCAAGGCGGCATAGACCATCTGATGCTGCTGGATCCGGCTCTTGCCGGCAAACGCCTGCGAGACGACGCGCGCGCCGTAATGGTCGCCGTCGCCGGCCAGATCGGTGACGATCACATGAGCGTCCGGAAACGCGTCCCTGATCAATTGCTCGATGTCCGGTCCCGCCATAGCCATGTCGTACACTCCTGCTCTGCGTCCGAACCATGCAAGCGCCAAACCAGTTTCGGAACATGTGTGTTCAGAGGGACTTGCGTGCCGGGCATCACAGCGATGTCCGGCTTGCGACAACACTTCGTGCGTGCATGTCGATGACGTGACGAACGCCGACGGACCTCGCTCCGGACACTGCGACGAACCCTCGCAATGGCCGGAAACAACGCGCTTTTCGCCGCAATCTCGTCCGGCCCGGCTTTTGCTTTGTGAGGACTGCATCCGCATTGCGCCATGCCAGAGGAGGAAATCGAATTGTCTCACACAGGCTCCAGCAGATTGGACGAGCGGCGCCCGATCGCGATGCCGGCGAGCGCATCATGACGGCCGTGCTCGTCGACTCCGACGGCATCAATTTCGGCGAGCTTGCACCGGAGATCGACTCGCTGCTCCAGCAGGGCGTGGTGAGCTATCGGCGGAACCCGATCGAAGCCGATCGGATCTTTCGCAAGGCTCTCGATGCGGCCCCGACCGAGCTCGCGGTCTATTTCTGCCTTTACAAGACCCATACCTATCGCGGCCGTCTCGACGAGGCTCAGAGCATCGCCGAGCGCGGGCTGCGCGAGGCCGCCCACCAGGCCGGCCTGGATCCCGATTGGCGAAGTTGGCAGCCACAGGCCGAGCTGCCGGAAGGCGCCGGCCGCTTCGCGCTCTATACGTTGAAAGCGCTCGCCTTCATCCATCTGCGCAAGGACGAGCGTAGGCAGGCACACGAGCTTCTCGCGGCCCTGCGTAGGCTCGACCCTGCAGGCGCGGTGGGCTGGCCAGTCGTTGCGGCGCTCGCCGAGGGACTTCAATGAGGGAGCGATGACGAGCACAGAGCTTGCCGACAACGAGACGCTGATCGTGGGCATCGTCGCCGCGCTGCGCACGGTTCACGACCCTGAGATTCCCGTGAACATCTACGACCTCGGCCTGATCTACCGGATCGCGCCGAAGGACGGCGGCCTTATCGAGATCGACATGACGCTGACCGCGCCGGGCTGTCCGGTCGCCGGCGAGATGCTGTCCTGGGTGGAGAAGGCGGTCATCGAAGTCAATGGCGTCACTGAGGTCGCGGTGCAGCTGGTGTTTGATCCGCCATGGGACTCCTCGCGGATGAGCGACGACGTCAAGCTCGAGCTCGGCTTGCTCTAGAACAACCAAAGGCCCACCGGAGAGGAGAGGATGCCATGATCGATCTGACCGCCAGCGACGGAGCAAGTTTCACCGCCTATCGAGCCGAGCCTGCGGAGACGCCCAAGGGAGCCGTCGTGGTCCTTCAGGATGTCTTCGGCGTCACGACCGAGATCCGTGAGGTTGCCGACGCTTTTGCGGCCAAGGGCTATGTCGCGATCGCACCGTCCCTGTTCGACCGCGTGAAGCCGGGCATCAGTCTCGGTCACGACGACGGCGGCAAGGCCGAAGGCACCGCCATCAGCGTGCAGATCGACAGGGCGCAGGCGATCTCGGACATCCAGGCGGCCGTCGATTCGGTGAAGCACGCCGGCAAGGTTGCGGTCGTCGGCTATTGCTGGGGCGGCGACCTCGCCTACACCGCGGCCAACAAGGTCAACGGCATTGCCTGCGTGATCGGCTATGACGGCAGCGAGACCGTTGCCGACTATCGCGAGAAGCGCAAGGTGCCGACGCTGCTGCATTTCGGCGAGAGCGACCCGGAGCTGCCGCTCGAGGCCATCACGCAATTCCGCGCCTGGCGTCCCGATGTCAGCGCCTTCACTTATCCCGAGTCCATCAATGGCTTCGGCTGCGGCGAGCGCGGCAGCTATCGCGAGGGCGCGGCGGCGACGGCACTGGAACGGACTCTGTTCTGGATCTCGCAATATGTCGAGGGACAGAAGCCGATCCTGTTGAAGAATGCGGGTTCCTATGCCCAGGCCAAGACCGAGAAGAAGAAAAAGAAGAAGGGCGACGACGATCTCGGGCCGCCGATGGACTGAGGGAGTCCCGCGCGATGCTTCCGACCACCATCCTCATCGACGATGCGCCGCGCTGCGTGGTGCGTCCGACCGACACCAAGGATCTCAACCGCTTCATTCGCAACGGCAGGACCTTCCTGCTCGCCGAGAAGCCCGAAGGCAAGATCACTCACCGCGCCGCCAATGAGTCCGAGCTAGGCCGGTGGCAGAGCGGCCTTGCCTTGCACAAGGCCTGGGGCGGCGCCGAGGAGGAATTCTTCGGCTTGCCGTTGTCGGAGTGAGAGCGGCCCCTCTCCCCTTGTGGGAGAGGGTGGCATAGGCGGCCTTCGGCCGCCGTTCTCAAGAACGCCGATGCTTCGCATCGGCTATGGCGTAGCGGCGAGACGGGTGAGGGGTTCACTCCGCGAGAGAAACTCTTGTTCGAGGGCGCGGAGAGAAACCCTCATCCGGCGCTTCGCGCCACCTTTCTCCCACAAGGGGAGAAGGAAAGATCTCTCAAGCCCCTCAGTGAGGCCCACCGCGCGCATCGTGCGGATTGCCGGCCTGGTTGCGCATCCAGTCGGCGAGCTTGGTGAGCGCGGCATCAAGCTCTGCCCGTGCCGCTTCGTCGGCGACGGTCTCCTCCAGCGCGCCGCGCATGCACAGCAGCCAGGCGTCGCGTTCGGCTTTGCCGATCGGGAAGCCCATGTGGCGCTGGCGCAGCCGGGGGTGGCCCTTCTCGGGCGAATAGAGCTTTGGCCCGCCGGTCCATTCGGTGAGGTATCGCTTCAGCACCTGCTTGGTCGACGTCAAGTCGTCCGCGTGCATGGCGCGGATGCCGGCGGCCTCGGGCAGTGCGTCCATCCGGCGATAGAAGCTTTCCACCAGGCGGTCGATCACGACCGGCCCACCGATCCGCTCGTACATCGAGACAGTGACCACCGTATCGCTCATGCCGAAGCCTCTCGTTGTGTCTACTCGTCCATGCTGGGCGACAGGATAACCTCCGCCGGCGCGCCGGGGCCTTGATCGGCGACAAACTCCAGCGTGGAGACGCGCGAGAGCCCGTCGCCACTGTCCATCAGCACGACGGCGTCCTCCGGCAGCCTCTTCAGGCGATCAAGCAGCTGGGCGACTGTCACGACCCCTTCTCCGCTAATCCGGATGAATCATGATATCCATGGTCTCGTCATGGTCGTCGAAGGCGTTGAACGGACGGTCGTCCTCGACCAGCCGCTCCCCGCAGAGGCAGACCTCGCCGTCGACGACGGCGAGCGCGATGGGTTGGAGGCTCTTGCCGCTGCAGGGCCCGTCGATGCAAATTCCGCTGTCGATCTCGAAGGTGGCGCCGTGGCGGCCGCATTTCAGGAAGGCTCGGTCCTGGGTGAAGAAGTCGCCGCTGCCGATATTGAGCCAGACCCCGTCATGCGGGCAGGCATTGACGTAGCCGACATAGTCGTTGCCATGGGTCCGGATCACGACGATCGGGAACGGCCGGCTCTCGCCGGACGCATCGAAGCGCGACAGGCTGAACGCCCTCGCGCCGCCGCGCTCGATCTCGCCGCTCGCACAGATGACGAAGACATCGATCTGTTCCGGGGCCATCCGCACTCCTCCGGGTCAGGCCGCCGCCAGCGCAGCCGCCTGCTTCAGCGCCGTCAGTTCTTCGCGCGTCAGGCGGAACACGCCGCGGCCGCCGGCGAGCGCCTGATAGACGTCGCCGGCCTTGTCGCTGAGAAAGTCGAACCAGGCCTGCGGCGTGAGCCCCTCCGGCCGCTCGCTGATTTCGACCACGGTGCCGTTCGGCGCAAAGCGCGCGTGAAGAATGAACTTCTGCGTATCCATCGTGCCGCTCCCCCGCTCAAAAACCCGACGAGAAGCCGAGCAGCTCGATCTTGACGTCCTCGGTGCCGAGCACGGTGGCCTGGCAGGCGAGGCGCGACTTCGACCCGACGCCGACAATGCTGTCGAGCTTCTCGTTCTCGAGCCGCGCGATCTTGGACAAGCCCTTGCGTCCTTCCTGCACGAAGATGTGGCAGGAGCCGCATTTGGCCTGACCTTCGCATTTGTGCGGAATCGCGATCTCGGCGCCGAGCAGAGCGGCAAGAATCGTCGTTCCCTCGGAAACCTCAATGGTCTTGCCGGCGGGCATCACGGTCAGCGTGGTCATGATCGTCATCCTCTTCGTTGGTGATGGGCTCTTTCAGTAGATCGCCGCACCCGCGCCCACGTTGATCGAGGCGTCCTTCATGGTCTCGACGATGAATTCGATCTGGCTGTCCGTCAGATGGGTGTGGAACGGCAGCGCGACCGCGCGATCGGCGATCTTCTCGGTCACCAGAAGGTCGCCGCGCCGGTAGCCGAGATCGAAGTAATGCCGCTGTAAATGCAGCGGATGGCTGTAGGCGACGGCCTCGACCTGCTCGACCCGGAGATCCTCGGCAATGGCGTCGCGACTGGAACGGGTGAAGCGCGTGCCCAGATGCACGAGATAGAGGAACCAGTTCACCTCCGTCACGTCGGGGGCGATATAGGGGGGCTTGATGCCCTCGAAGGACTGCACATGCGTCGCATAGAGCTGCTCGACCAGCCGGCGGCGCTCGATGATCTCGTCGATGCGCTTGAGCTGGGCGAGGCCGAGCGCCGCCGCGAGATCGCTGATCCCGGCCTGATAGGCAGCGGCCGAACTCACCACGACCGAGGAGCGCTCGTTCAGCCGATGTGAGCGGTGACGGCGCAAGGTCACCGCGAGGTCGATGTCGTCGGTGACGACCATGCCGCCCTCGCCGCAGGTCAGCAGCGAGGGCTGTGCGAAATCGAACACGGCGACATCGCCAAAACTGCCGACCAGCCTGTCCTTGTAGCGCGAACCGATCGCTTCGGTGGAATCCTCCAGCAGGAGGACGCCGCGCCGCTCCGCGATGTCGCGCAGCTCCGACCAGGGCGCCGGATGGCCATTGGTATTGGCTGCGAGAATGGCGCGCGTCCGGGGCGTGATCCGCTCCTCCACCTTCTGCGCCGCAAGCGTTCCGGACCAATAATCGATATCGGCGAACACCGGCCGCGCGCCGGCGAGGCTGATCCCATGCGCGGTCTCGCGGAAGGAATAGGACGACGCCACGACCTCATCGCCAGCACCAATGCCATACGCCTTCAGCGCCAGCAGAAGGCCGATGGTGCCGCTCGGCACTGCAATCGCATAGGCTCGGCCGACATAGGCGGCAAACGCCGCCTCAAATTCCTCCGCCATGGGCCCGCTGGAAAGCCGCGGCGCGCGCAGGACGGCATCCACCGCCCCGATCTCCGCCAGCGTGATGTCGGGGTCGGAGAGCGGAATGAAGTCGTGGCCCGAGGCGGCGAGCGCCTCGCCCACTTCCGCAACGTCGTCGTAAGCGAGAGCAGGCTCGGTCATGACGCGGCCCCCCGGCTCGCCAGCACGATGCCGGTCGCACGTGCGGGATCGTTCGTGATCTGCGCGCAATGATCGGCGCTGTCGAGCAAATGCAGGTCGAACGCGCCAAAGCTGCGGTACGGGGTCTCCGCTACGTCCGAGGCATCGCAGCGGATCCAGGCGAGGTGGGGAAATTTCCGGCGCAGCTCGAGATAGAGCTGGGCCGCCGCTTCGGGCGATGCGAGCATCCGCTCGATCTCGGTCAGTTCGGTTGCCGCAAGCGCCATCTTCCCAACCTCCTGCTATTGCCAGAACACGCGCTCGGGGTCGGCGTTCAATATCTCCGTCACCGACGCCAGCCGCTGGTGCACGCCGTGCAGCTCCCAGGCGCCGGTCTTGTGGTCCTTTCGGAAGAGCTTCCAGCTCGCGCCCGCCGCATCGTGATGCAGCAGCGCGACGTCGATGACACCGCCCTCGGCGTCGATGTTGCGCGAGCAGCAGGGGCTCTCGACGAGATACCCGCCGGTCACGCCCCTGACGATCGGCGACACGTAGCGATAGCGCTTGCGCGATCCGAGTGCGCGCTCGATCCGCCTACGATCGAGCTCGTTGGGGTGCGCGGGCAAGCCTGCGTCCGGCTGTCTGAGGACCGCGGCGTTCATCGTGACATCATCCCTAGAGCGGACTGATTTCTTCCTCGAGGCAACCGACCACCAGCCGCTCGCCGAACTCGACGAGATAGATCGGCAGATTGGCGTCGGTATGCCGGCCGACCTGAACGATCTCGCCGGTGCCGCCGACGCCGACGAGGAGGCCTTCGGCGGGCGCGTCCGGGAACGAGCCGTCATTGAGCAGGTCCACCGCGGCCTTCACGCGCTGGCCCCATTGATATTTCGGCAGTCTCGGCTCGATCATCATGACACGGTCTCCGGCAATGGAATGTCCTCGACCGCGTCGCGCGGGGTGACGGGGTCGAGCTCCTTGCGCTTCATCCCGACGCGATTGCCGCTATCGAGGAATTCAACGCCATAGATGTAGAATTGCTGGAGGAAGGTGCCGATCGAGACCACGTAGCCGATCTCGCCCTTCTTGGCGAGAATGTCGCCGATCTCCTTGCCGGCATAGGTGCCGTCGTTGCGAATGGTACGCTTGGCTCGTACCTTCTCGCCGAAGCTGAAGAACGGCGGAGCGCTCAGCTCGACGACGTCGCTGTCGCGGACGATGTTGCTCATAGGGAGGCTCCCGTTCCTCGCTCCAGCCGCACGGCGACCCGCGACCGTGCGACTTCGCGCACCAGGCCGTCCTGGTCCTCGGCGAGACTCATGAGCTCGCCGACAGCGGCACGGCTCGCAACCTCGTAGCGGACGCGCCAATCCAGGTCGCCGCGCATCAGTGCCAGCAGCTCCGGCGACAGGCGCTGCGCGACCTCGAGCCGCACGGCGGCGTCATGGTCGTTGATCATGCCGAGCAGCCAATCCTCCGGAATGCGCCGGGCTACCACGCGGCGAACCTCCGGTTCTCCGTCGTCGATCAGCCGGCCGAGCAGCGGCGGCGCCAAGCGGCGCGCGACGACGAGGCGGACGTAATAGTCCGCATCGGACGCCATCGGCAGCAGATCATCGCCGTCGATCAGGGTGGCAACCCGCATCCTCACCTCGCGATGCGGGTCCTCGCGCAATTGCAGCGCATAGCGCCTGGGCAGGCGGCGAACGGCGTTCCAGCGCACCGTCTCGTCGGCATCTCCGAGCAGCGGCGGGAGCAGGAACAGATTGGCGGACTTCGCGGCGATTGCGCGGACCTCGAAATGGGGATGGCCGACATAACCGTCGGCAAGCCCCGGATTCCAGTTGAAGAAGCGGTCGATGCGGCGCGCATAGCGATCGTGGACACAGGCATGCCCGATCCGGCAGCCGCCGGCGCCGCTCAGCGTCAGATGCGGGCAGGCCTCGCAATCGACCTGATGGCCTTGCCAATCGAGGGTCTCGTCGATGTCGTCACTCATCGTCCTGCCCCATCCGATCGAGCACGCCGAGGAGAACCTTGGCGCCGATCTTGTCGGTGGGATCGAGCTCCAGCAGCTTCTGGACCGCGAACCGCCCCTCTTCCGTCTGGCCGAGGCGCATCTGCAGATAGGCGTAGCCCTTCAGCGAGAACAGAAAGAAGCGCGGCAGGATGTTCTCGTAACGGCCGAACTCGGCGTCGCCCGCTTGCACCTGTCGCCAATCGGCAGGAAGATTGCCTTCCTCGGCGGCCTTCGCGATACAGCGGCGCGCTACGTCCAGCGCCTCGGCCAGACGCCCCTTGTAAAAGTAGAAGCGATAGAGGCCTATCAGCACCGCCGCGTGACCGGGCGCGAGCGCCTCGGCTTCCCGCAGATGGCGCTCCGCGATGTCGTCCAGGTGATAGGAACGACCCGCTTCCCAGAGATGATGCTCCGCCTCGCTCGGCAGCCCGCGACCGAGCAAGGCGCCGGTGACGAGCGCCTCGTTGATCTCGACCTGCGGACTGACGAAACTGTCGGGCATCATCGGCGCCTGTTCAATGATGTCCGCAGGAGACCTGCTTCGGATCGTGGAACACGAGCCCGGTCTGCGTTGCCGTATCAGCGAAATCGATGGTCACGCCGTCGAGCAGCAGGCGGCTTTCGGCCGGCAGGAACATCTTGACGCCGTCCCGCTCGACCACCGCGTCGCCGGCCTGCGGCTCAGCACGAACGCTGATGTCTGCGGCAAGGCCGGAGCAGCCGCCCGGGCTGACTGCAAGACGAAACCCGCTGCCGGCGCCGCCATCGACGCGGAGCATCATGCGCATGAACTTCTGCGCCGCCGGTGTAATCGTGAAGTTCATTCCATCCCCCCTCAAGCAGGCGCCTGGTAGCGCGGCAGTGACGTATCGATGACGCAGGTGTTGTCGACCGGGCACACCGCCACACATTGCGGCTCGTCGAAATGGCCGAGGCATTCGGTGCACTTCTTGGGGTCGATCACGAACGTCCCGCCCTTTTCGCGGATGGCGACGTTCGGGCATTCCGGCTCGCAGGCCGAGCAGCTCGTGCACTGCGAGGCGATGATCTTGAACGGCATCGGTCTCTCCTCAAGCAGCCGAAATCAGGGCGCCCTGGCGGATTGCGGCATCACCGCGCTCCACATGCTCGACCTCGCCGCTGTTGACCTTGTCGAGATAGGCCTTGAACCAGGCGATCGCGGATTTCTCGATGAACTCGTGGGCGTATTGGTCGACCGGCTCGATGCCGGCCTTGATCAGGTCGCCCTTCGGGCAGCCGCCGATCTTGGCGACAAAGACCGCATGGCAGTCGTTGATGGCCCGGATAATGGTCTCCAGGCTGTCCTCCTCGCCGTAGCCGCCCTGGCAGTAGAGGTCGACGCGGCGATGGCCGACGAATTTGGCGCCCGCCGTGGAGAGCTCGTAGACCTGGAACTCCTTGGCGTGGCCGAAATGCTCGTTGATCAGGCCGGAGCCCTTGGTCGCGACCGCGGCGAGCACCTTGATGTCGCTGGAGTTGCCAGCAAGCTCGGCAAGCTCCTCCTGCTTGGCGGCGACCTTGGCGATGCGCTCTTCCTCGACCTTCTCCTGATAGGCCTTGCGGGTGTCGGCGTCGTACTTCACTTCCATCGCCATGATCTTCTCGGTGGTGAACTCGGCGCTGCGGTCCTCGCCGAGCAGACCGACCGCGTCGGCGCGACACTGCCGGCAATGCCGCATCATGTTCATCTCGCCCTCGCAGGAATCCTGCAGCGCCTTCAGCTCCTGCGCGCTCGGGCCACGCTGGCCGTTCAGGCCGAATACGGTGCCGTGCTCCGGCGCGGAGATCAGCGGCATGATGTTGTGCAGGAAGGCGCCGCGCGACTTCACGGCCTTGTTGACCTCGACCAGGTGCTGGTCGTTGATCCCCGGGATCATCACCGAGTTGACCTTGCAGAGGATGCCGCGCTCGGTGAGCATCTCCAGGCCCTGGAGCTGCCGGTCGGTCAGGATCTTGGCGGCTTCATAGCCGGTGTAGCGCTTGTGCTTGTAGAAGATCCAGGGATAGATCTTCGCGCCGATCTCAGGATCGATCATGTTGATGGTGATGGTGACGTGGTCGACATTGTACTTCGCGATGGTGTCGACATGATCGGGCAGCATCAGGCCGTTGGTCGACAGGCAGAGCTTGATGTCCGGCGCCGTGTTGTAGATCAGCTCGAAGGTCTTGAACGTCTTTTCGGGGTTCGCCAGGGGATCGCCGGGGCCGGCGATGCCGAGCACGGTCATCTGCGGGATGGTGGAGGCGACGGCCAGCACCTTCTTGGCGGCCTGCTCGGGCGTCAGCTTCTCACTGACCACGCCGGGACGCGATTCGTTGGCGCAGTCGTATTTGCGATTGCAGTAGTTGCACTGGATGTTGCAGGCCGGCGCGACCGCGACGTGCATGCGTGCGTAATGATGATGCGCCTCTTCGCTGTAGCAGGGATGGTTCTTCACCTTCTCCCAGATCTCGGTCGGCAGGTCGCCCTGTCCGGCCTGCGATCCGCAACTCGCCTTGCCGCTACCCCCCGTCGTGCCGCAGCCCTTGTGCTCTGCGATGGCCTGCATGATCTCGCCGACATTGCCGCCGTTGCCGCTCGCGTCGTGTTGCGCTGAAACGTCCATGTGCTCAGTTCTCCTTGCAGGCCGAACAGATTTGCGGCTCGGATTTCGAGAAGCGTCCTAAGAGCCGTTCTAGAAAGGTATTAGCAACCCGCATGCCACCGTCGGGCCCTGCGACTTTCTTCGCTTGCTTCAAGGAGTTAGCGCGATCACGCGGGAATGTCGGGTTGCGGACGCATGTTGCAAAGGTGACAGACGCGACGTCGCCGACAGAGTGCCTTGATCGCCAATCGAACGCGCGCCGCGCGAACAAGGTCCGCGCGGCGTGGTCAGATCGACAATGCGACGAAAGGTCAGCCCGCCAACACGATCTCGATCGCGCGCGGAAGCGGGATGGCGAGCGGGGTCAGACC
>NZ_JAEMSD010000080.1:16119-18045 GCF_016462955.1 Bradyrhizobium sp.
TCGTTCTTCGAGAGCGCATCGGGCTCGACCACGACATGATGGGTGTCGGTCGAACGCTTCGACACTTGCCGCGCATAGGTGCGCAGCAGCTGGTCGTTGAAACGGCAGCCGAGAAACAGGAAGCTGCGGCCGGTCCGCCGCACCTTCACCTCGTCCGGGATCGGCGTCTGGATGTCGATCTCGGTCAGCACTTCGACATAGTCGGCATCGGAGATCAGAAAGTTCTTGGCCGGCGCGACGCTGCCGTGCGGCTTGTAGAGGATCGTGGTCCAGGCCTTGGCCAGCGCTCGATCGACCTCCTGGCCCTCGGCATCGTAGAACCGGTACCAGCGGTCCTCGCCGATGCCGGCGCGGGTGATCCCCTGGATCTCGCCCCAATCTTGTCGTCCGGCGAGCGCACTGCGCATCGCGCCGTCGTACCAGCTGTCGACGATCAAGGGCAGCGGCATGGTGCCGAGATGGCGATGGAGCGCGGTCGGTGCGACCGGGGTGGCGAAGGCTTCCGCCATCAGCGCGGTCACGGTGGCACGGTGCCTGGTGCTCTCGATGTGCTGCGCCGAAGCCCAGGCATTGCCGCGGGCGCGGCGCGGCAGTGCGACCCTGGTGCCGAAGAAGGCCGCCAGCGCCTCCGGGTTCATCGGCACGGCCGGCTCGCCGAGCTCGGCGACGCCTGGCCCGAGATAGGGAATGACATTGCCGCCACGCAGCCGCGAGACAACCTCGCTGAGAATGGCTTCGGCGTCCGCGGGCGCGGCGAAATCGATCTGCGGGACCGGAGCGTTCATCACTCGTCTCCCTCGCCGCCGCGCTTCTTGGCGTTGATGGTGATCGGCAGGTTGGTATCGGCGGCCATCTGCGGCAGGTCCAGCACCCAACCATTGGCGATCTTGATCCAGCCGCCCCAGAGCGTCTCGTGCTCGGAGTCCACGATCGGCTCCTCGAGATCCTTCTTCGGCACGTAGATCGACAGGCCGGTCTCCGGCGAGCGACGAATCATAACTTTCATAGGCTCATCTCCGCAGGACGAGAGGTGTCGCTCGCGCGCTCTTGCCACGACGGAGACAATGCTCTCAGTTTCGAAAGGATCTCAGGCAGGGCCAGCAGGACCCGGTCGATTTCTTCGGCCGTGGTCTCGCGGGACAGGGAGAAACGGATCGCGCCGCGCAGCGATGCGGCCGGCACATGCATCGCCCGCAACACGTGTGACGGCTCCATCGAGCCGGAGGCACAGGCCGACCCCAGCGAGGCGGCAATGCCGGCGCGGTTCAGATGATGGATGATCGCTTCGCCTTCGACATGCTCGAAGGCGATGTTCGAGGTGTTCGGCAGCCGGCTCTTGACGTCGCCCAGCACCATGCACTGTCCGAGCCGCAGGATGCCCTTCTCCATCCGGTCGCGAAGGGCGGCGATCTCCGCCCATTCCCGTTCGAGCTGCGCCGCCGCAAGCTCGGCGGCCTTGCCGAGACCAACGATGCCGGGAACGTTTTCGGTGCCGGCGCGGCGGCGACGCTCCTGCGGACCGCCCAGGATAAGCGGCTTGAACTTCGTTCCCTTGCGCACATAGAGCGCGCCGATGCCCTTGGGACCGTGCAGCTTGTGGCCGGACAGCGAGAGCATGTCGATCTCGCTCGCCTTGAGATCGATCGGAAGCCGGCCGACGGCCTGCACCGCATCGGTGTGAAACAGCGCGCCGGCGGAACGCGCCATCTTGGCCAGGAACTCGACCGGAAAGACCGTGCCGGTCTCGTTGTTCGCCCACATCACGGACGCGATCGCGGTGCGCGGGCCGAGTGCGCGCCTGTAAGCCTCGATGTCGAGCCGGCCACGCGTATCCACGGCAATGAGATGGCTCTTGATGCCGCGGCCGCCGAGCTCCTCGACCAGCGACAGCACGGCGGGATGCTCCACCGCGGTGGTGACGATCTC
>NZ_JAEMSD010000513.1 GCF_016462955.1 Bradyrhizobium sp.
GCAGTGCGACGGCGGCGCTGCTGAACAAGCTCTGCGCGGCGCTCGACGTCACGCTCAGCGATGTCGTCGCGCTGGCCGAGAAGCCGCCGGAGCGGCTGGTGCGGTTGGCCGACCAGCCGCATTGGCGCGATCCCGACAGCGGCTACCGGCGGCGTCATGCCTCGCCGCCGGATGCGGCGAGCGGCATCGAGATCATCGTGGTCGACCTGCCGGCGGGGGCCCGCGTCTCCTACAGCCCCTGGGGCCGCAACGCCTTCACCCAGCAGCTTCTGATGCTGGAGGGCACCATGGCCGTGCATATCGATGCCAAGGCGGTGCGGCTGCGTGAGGGCGATTGTCTGGATTTCGACGTGATGCGCGCCGTGATCTTCGAGAACGAGACCAAGCAGGATGCGCGCTATGTCATCATCACGCGGCGCGGCGCCTCCTACGGCAAGATGTGAGAGCGTGGAGATCATGACGATGCAGATCCGCACCGGCGACACCTTTGATCCCCGTGTCACCGCGCTGCTCGATCATCACGTCGCCGCAGCCAGGGCGCAGACCGCGCCGGGGAGCGCCCATGCGCTCGATCTGGCGGGCCTTCGGGCGAGCGATGTCGCGTTCTGGACCGGCTGGGACGGCGATCAACTCGTTGCCACCGGTGCGCTGAAGACGCTCTCGGCCAGCCACGGCGAGGTCAAGTCGATGCACACGCTCCAGACCACGCGGCGGCGCGGATTCGGCGGCCAGATGCTCCGTCACATCATCGCGGAAGCTCGGGCGCGCGGCTTGCGGCGGCTCAGCCTCGAGACCGGCTCATGGGCCTATTTCAGGCCGGCCCATGCGCTCTATCAGGCGCACGGCTTCGTCCTCTGCAGCCCCTTCGAGGGTTACGCCGAGGATCCCAACAGCCTGTTCCTGACGCTCGATCTGAGCGCCAGCTGAGCCGGCGGTCCGGCGTCAGGCCTCAATTTCTTCAACTGTTGCTCGGCACCGGGGCAAGGCAAAGGACGTTCATTTCCTCAAAATGAGTTGCGTACCTCAAAACACCTCTGCTAGCCTTCAGTCATGGCCGAGACCCTCACCGCGACCGCGCTAACGCTGAAGGACATTGCCCGCGAGGCCGGTGTCAGTCTCGCCACGGTCGATCGCGTCCTGCACAACAGGCCGGGGGTCCGCCCGGATACGGTCCGGCGCGTCAAGGAAGCCATCGCACGCAATTCGTTCCAGCCGCATGTGGCCGCAGCCGAGCTCGCCCGCGGCCGCGCCCGCCGCTTTGCGTTCGTGATGCCGTCGGGGCCGAACCCGTTCATGCAGCAGATCGAGGCCTATCTCGGCGAGATGGCGGCCTGGCTGTCGGCTCGCCGCCTCCATGTCGAGATGATCGCAACCGACGTGTTCGACGCCCCCGTGCTGGCATCGTCGCTGGAAGCGCTGTCGGGCGGCTACGACGGCGTCGCCGTGGTGGCGCTGGACCACCCCATCGTCCGCGCCGCCATCAACGATCTCGTCGATGCCGGCACCAAGGTGGTGACGCTGGTCTCCGACGTGCCGTCCTCGCGCCGGCATCATTATGTCGGCATCGACAACATCGCGGCGGGCCGCACCGCCGGCGCGTTGGTCGGTCGGCTGGTCGGCCAGAGGTCCGGCAAGGTCGCGATCGTCGCGGGATCGCAGGGGCTGCGCGACCATGCCGAGCGAATTTTCGGCTTCAACCAGGTGATGACGGCGGAATTTCCTGACCTCGATGTGCTGCCAGTGCTGGAAGGGCGCGACGAGGACGACCGTTCCGAGCAACTGCTGACGCGGCTGCTCGGCGAGCATGCCGACATCGTCGGCCTTTACAACGTCGGCGCGGGCACGCAAGGCGTTGCCAAGGCATTGAGCGATGCCGGTCGCCACGACGTGGTGTTCGTCGGGCACGACGTCACCGCGCTGACGCGGCGGCTGTTGTTGCAGGGATTGATGGACGCGGCGATCTCGCAGAACCCCGGACATGAAGCGCGCGCGGCCGTCCGCGTGCTGCTCGCGCTCGCCCGCGGCGAGCCGATCTTGAGCGAGCAGGAGAAGATCAGGATCGACATCGTGATGCGGGACAATCTGCCCTAGCGGCAGGTGAATTCGGCAACGGCCCGTTACGGAGAAAGCGACGCAAGATCGCGCACCGCGGCAGGAAGAAGGGAGGATGATTTGTATCTCGGGATCGACATCGGCACATCCGGTGTGAAAGCGGTACTCGTGAACGAAGCCGGCGCGGTCGTCGCGACGGCGGCGCGCGAGCTTGCGCTGTCGCATCCCGCGCCGCTGTGGTCCGAGCAGGATCCCGATTCCTGGGTCGATGCGGCCGTCGGCGCGGTGGACGACCTCGCCGCCCGCCATCCGCGCG
The DNA here is from genome assembly GCF_016462955.1 of Bradyrhizobium sp. Lineage (GTDB taxonomy): Bacteria > Pseudomonadota > Alphaproteobacteria > Rhizobiales > Xanthobacteraceae > Bradyrhizobium. Next base: position 2,369 of record NZ_JAEMSD010000513.1, read on the forward strand.
ACGTCGCGCAGGTCCGCGGCATCGGGCTGTCGGGCCAGATGCATGGCGCGACGCTGCTGGGCGAGGACGGCCGTCCGCTGCGTCCGGCCATCCTCTGGAACGACGGCCGCTCGCAGTCCGAATGCGCCACGCTGGAGCGGCGCTGTCCATCGCTGCACGCGATCGCCGGGAATCTGGCGATGCCTGGCTTCACGGCGCCGAAGCTGCTCTGGGTGGCACGGCACGAGCCAGGGACGTTCGACCGCCTCGCAAAGGTGCTGCTGCCAAAGGCCTATGTCCGTTATCGCCTCACCGGCGAGATGGTCGAGGACATGTCGGACGCCGCGGGCACGCTGTGGCTGGACGTCGGCCTTCGCCGCTGGTCGGCTTTGCTGCTGCACGCCACCGGCCTCGATCTCCACCATATGCCGCGTCTCGTCGAGGGCAATGCGGTGAGCGCGGTGCTCGCGCGCGATTACGCGCAACGTTGGGGCATGTCGACAAACGTCGTGGTTGCGGGCGGTGCCGGCGACAATGCGGCGAGCGCGATCGGGCTCGGCGCCATCGCGCCCGGCGATGCTTTCCTGTCGCTGGGGACGTCGGGCGTGCTGTTCCGCGTCACCGATCGCTTCGCCCCGGCGCCGGCATCGGCCGTGCATGCCTTCTGCCATGCGCTGCCCGGCCTCTGGCATCAGATGGGCGTGATGCTGTCGGCGGCGGCCTCGCTCGCCTGGCTCGCAGCCGTGATGCAGACTCCGGCTGCAGCGCTGCTGGCGCCGCTCGGCGAGCGAGTTAATGGGCCAAGCCCGATCAAATTCCTGCCCTATCTCGACGGCGAGCGCACGCCGCACAACGATGCTGCCGCCAGCGGCGCGTTCGTCGGCCTGCGCAGCGCGACCAACCGGGGCCAGATCGTGCAGGCGGTGCTCGAAGGCGTGGCCTTTGCGGCCCGTGACAATCTGGCGGCGCTCAGCGCGGCCAGCGGGCCGATCACCGAACTCGATCTCGTCGGCGGAGGCTCGCGCTCGCCGATCTGGGCGCAGGTCTGCGCCGACGTGCTCGGCATTGTCGTCCATCGCGTCGAGGAAGGCGAGGTGGGCGCCGCGCTCGGCGCCGCCAGGCTTGGCCGGCTCGCCGCCACCGGCGAAGACCCCGCAGAGGTCTGCACCCGTCCGCGGCGGCTCGCGAGCTTCACGCCCCGCGCGTCAGTCGCTGCGGCCTATGACGAGGCCTATCGTCATTGGCGCGCGCTTTATCCCGCATTGAAGGAGTCTTTTTAAGTGAACGCGCCAACCAAATTCTTCGATGCAAGCGCACCCGTCGCCTTCGGCGGCAAGGAGACAGACAGCGCGCTCGCCTTCCGCTGGTACGACAAGGACCGCCTCGTGCATGGCCGCAGGCTGGAAGATCATTTGCGCTTTGCAGTCTGCTACTGGCATTCGCTGTGCTGGCCCGGCGGCGATCCGTTCGGCAGCGAGACCTTTTTGCGGCCCTGGCACCATGGCAGCGATGCGATGGCGATGGCGCGCGCGAAGGCCGATGCCGCTTTCGAGCTGTTCCGCCTGCTGGATGTGCCCTACTTCACCTTCCACGACGTCGATGTCGCGCCGGAAGGCGCTTCGCTCACCGAGTCCGTCGCCAATCTGAACGCCATAGCTGATCTGCTGGAAAGGAAAATGGCATCGAGCAAGGTCCGTCTGCTCTGGGGCACCGCGAACCTGTTCACGCATCGCCGCTACATGGCGGGTGCGGCGACCAATCCGGACCCCGAGATCTTCACCTATGCCGCCGGCCAGGTCCGCGCCGCGCTGGAGGTGACGCACCGGCTCGGCGGCCAGAACTACGTGCTGTGGGGCGGCCGCGAGGGCTACGAGACGCTGCTCAACACCGATCTCAAGCGCGAGCTCGACCAGCTTGGCCGCTTCGTCTCGCTGGTGGTCGAGCACAAGCACAGAATAGGCTTCAAAGGTCCGATCCTGATCGAGCCCAAGCCGAAGGAGCCGACCAAGCATCAGTACGATTTCGACGTCGCCACCTGCTACGGCTTCCTCGAACGCTACGACCTGCTCGAGGACGTCAAGCTCAACATCGAGCAGAACCACGCGATCCTTGCCGGCCATTCCTTCCATCACGAGGTCGCGCTGGCCGAGGCGCTCGGCGTGTTCGGCTCGCTGGACATCAATCGCGGCGACGATCTGCTCGGCTGGGACACCGACCAGTTCGCGATGAACGTGCCGGAGCTGACGCTGGTGTTCCACGAGATCCTGAACCACGGCGGCTTCACCACGGGCGGGCTCAATTTCGATGCCAAGATCCGGCGGCAATCGATCGATCCCGATGATCTCATCCATGCCCATGTCGGCTCGATGGATGCCTGCGCGCGCGCCTTCCTCGCCGCTGCCGACATGCTGG
>NZ_JAEMSD010000514.1 GCF_016462955.1 Bradyrhizobium sp.
GCCGAGCGCGTCGACGGCGTGCGCGAGGCGTTGAAGGGCTCGAAATGGACCGAGGTCGCGGGCTCACCGACCTTCTGCAACGACGACCCCGCGCTCGCCGTCCAGCAGATGACCGACATGCGCACCGCAACGCCCGATCTCGCCGCCATCGTTCCGATCGGCGGCTGGCCGATGTTCGCGCCTGAGGGCTTCAAGGCCTTCGCCAGCAGGAACAAGAAGGACATCGATTCCGGCAAGTTCACGCTTGTCGTCGCCGATACGCTGAAGATGCAGCTCGAACTGCTGCGCGACGGCTACGCCAATGCGCTGGTGGGCCAGCGTCCGTTCGAGATGGGCGAGAAGGCGATGGACACGCTGCTTGCCATCAAGAAGGGCGAGAAGGTGCCGGAGATCGTCTATACCGGCCTCGACCTCGTGACCAAGGACAACGTTGCGCAGATGTTGAAGTAGGAGCGCTATCGGCCCCGGCGCTCCTGCATATCTCCCCGCTTGCGGTTCCCGCGAGCGGGGGTGATGATTGCTGGAAGCCAGACTGTTGGAAGGCGTGGAAATGAAACGGTCACGGCTCGGCGCTCTCGACGTCACCTCAATCGGGCTCGGGTCCGCCCCGCTCGGCGGATTGTTCGCCCCCGTCAGCGACGCCGATGCGCAAGCCACGATCGAACGCGCCTGGTCGCTCGGCGTCCGCTTCTTCGACACCGCGCCGCTGTACGGCTTCGGCTTCGCAGAGCGGCGGCTCGGTGCTTTTCTGCGGGAACAGCCGCGCGACTCCTACGTCATCTCGACCAAGGTGGGCCGCCTGCTGCGCGCACCAGATGGCGCGCACGGCGAGGACGAACACTACAAGGGCACACCGCGCGAGCGGCCGGTGTTCGATTTCAGTTACGACGGTGTGATGCGCTCGGTCCAGGAGAGCCTGGGTCGCCTCGGGCTCGACCGCGTCGACGTCCTGCTCGTGCATGATCCCGACGATCACCATGACGAAGCCGTCACGGGGGCCTTCCGTGCGCTCCAGCGCCTGCGCGAGGACGGCACCGTCAAGGCGATCGGTGCCGGCATGAACCAGTCGGAGATGCTGGTCCGCTTTGCGGAGGAGGTGCCGGTCGATGGCTTCCTGCTCGCGGGCCGCTACACGCTGCTCGACCAGGGCGCGCTGGCTGCGCTGTTTCCGCTCTGTCAAGCGAAGAACATCGGCATTCTGCTCGGCGGCATCTACAACAGCGGCATCCTGGCCAATCCGCGCACCGGCGCAAAGTTCAACTATCAGGACGCGGATGCGGCGCTGGTTGAGCGCGCGCTGGAGCTTGATGCGCTCTGCCGCAAGCACGGCACCGAGCTGAAAGCCGCAGCTCTCCAGTTCTGCATGGCCCATCCGGCAGTGACGGTCGCCGTGATGGGCGCGCGCAACGCGGCCGAGGTAGCCGACAACATCGCGATGTCGGAGCTGGCGGTGCCGGCCGCGTTCTGGCAGGAGCTGCGGGCGCGGAAGCTCGTCGATACGCGCGCGCCGCTGCCGGCGGGAGCGTGAGGCATGATCATCGATGCCCACCAGCATTTCTGGGATCCGGTGCGCGCCGACTATCCCTGGATGGACGCGCCTGAACTCGCGCCGATCCGCCGCGCCTTCGGTCCGGCCGATCTCGCGCCGTTGCTCCAGGCAAGCGGCATCGAGGCCAGCATCGTGGTGCAATGCCGCTCCTCTCTGGATGAGACCGAGGAGTTCTTGCGCATCGCGCAGGCGAATCCCTTCGTCGTCGGTGTGGTCGGCTGGGCCGATCTGACCGATGGCGCGCTCGACGAAACGCTCGAGCGGCTGCGCGCTCTGCCGGGCGGGGACAAGCTCGTCGGTATCCGCCACCAGGTGCACGACGAGGCCGATCCTGATTGGCTGCGGCGCGAGGACGTCCAGCGCGGCCTTGCGGCTGTGTTCGCCCGCGATCTCACCTACGATTTACTCGTTCGCAGCCGCGAGCTGCCCGCCGCGATCGCAACCGCGCAGGCCTTCCCGGACGCGCGCTTCGTGCTCGACCACGCCGCCAAGCCGCCGATCGCCGAAGGCGGCAGCGCGGAATGGGTCGAGCTCATCGCCGCGCTGGCCGCGTGCGGCAATGTCTGGTGCAAGATTTCGGGATTGGCGACCGAAGCGGTCTGGGACAATTGGGATGCCGAACGCCTGTTTCCGTTCGTCGCGCACGCCGCGAGCTGCTTCGGTGAGGACAGGCTGATCTTCGGCTCGGACTGGCCGGTGTGCCTGCTCGCCGGGAGCTACGGCGAGATCAAGACCGCGCTGAAGGATTGCCTGGCGAGGCTTGGCAGCCGTGTGCGGGACAAGGCTTTTGGTGTGAACGCCAAGGCTGCGTATCGGTTGGTGTCCCCGCTTAGAGCGCGATGAAATGAAGCTCGATCGCTGCAAAGACGAAGGTGCGCTCTCTCTCCCGCCTGCGCAGGACCATCGCGTATGGGAGCGATGTTGCTTGTGGCCATCCTTCGAGACGCCCGCCGTTGGCGGGCCCTCAGGATGAGGACCGAGCGTGTTGGGCTGGTTTCAACGCACACTGGTGCCACTCAGCCTCACCCTGAGGGACCGCGAAGCGGTCGTCTCGAAGGGCGAGGCGCGCGCTTGGATCTTTCAAAGACCCATATGCGATTGGCCTGAGAGGGTCGGGGAGAGGGTGTTTCCGCAATGGGACAATCCCCTAGAGGAGAAAGCCCTCACCCGGCGCTTCGCGCCGACCTCTCCCGCAAGCGGGAGAGGTGAACGAGCCGCTCCGCGACTTTACTCCGACATCGGCTTGTCGGAGATGTCCCAGTCCTTGCCGGTGAAGGTGGAAATGAACAGCGTCTTCATCGGCGTGTAATTGTCGGGCGTGTAGCTGTAGGTGACGCCGTCGAGGAAGTATGGCGAATGAAAGCCGGCCAGCGTCGAGGCGTGCTTCAGCACGTTGGCGCGGGTGAGCTCGTCGCCGCAGCGTCGCAGGATCTCGCCCATGGTCACGGCCTGACCGTAGCCGGCGAAGGCGATGGTGTTGTCGGGATCGATCGCCGGCGTGTACTTCTTACGCAGCTCCTCGAACGCCATCACGTCCGGGTCCTTCTCCCATTTCGGCAGGCCGACTTCCTTGTTGTAGCGGATGGCGACGATGCCGGTGGCGTTCTCCAGGCCCGCGGCGTTGAGGATCGAGCGGCCGGTCGAGCCTGCCGACAGCAGCTGCAGCGGCTTCCAGCCGAGCTCGGCGACTTTCCGGATCGACTGCGAGGACGCCTTGCCCGTGGAGATGTTGTAGAAGACGTCGGCGCCCGACTTCGAGAGATTGATGAGCTGGGAATCGACGGTCGGCTCGGTGAGATCATAGGTCTGCTCCATGATCACCTGCGCGGTGCCGCCGGCATCGGCCAGCACTTTCTTGAACGGACCGAGGAAGTCGCGGCCGAAATCGTCGTTCTGGTAGAGGATGCCGATCTTCGCGTTCGGCTTCACGCTGACGACGTGCCGCGCCAGGATGCGGGCCTCGGTCGGATAGAGCGGCAGGCCCGCCATGGTCCATTTGAACTCTTTCGGGTTGTTCCACTTCGACGCGCCGGTGTTGAGCAAGAGCTGCGGCACGCCCTTGGAGTTCAGGTATTTGTGCACGGCGGTCTGCGGCGCGGTGCCGAGCGAGCCGTACAGTGCGAGCACCTCTTCCTGCTCGACAAGCCGCCGCGTGGCCTCGACGCATTTCGGCGCGCTGTAGGCGTCGTCCATGGTGAGGAACTTGACCTTGCGCCCGTTGATGCCGCCCTTCTCGTTCAGCATCTGGAAATAGGCTTCGCCGATGCGGCCGAGCACGCCGTAGAGCGAGCCGGGCCCGGAATGCGGCACGGTCTGCCCGATCTTGATCTCGGTGTCGCTGGCGCCGGCATCGTATTTCTTCTCCGCGGCCCAGACATACGGCGCGGGCAAGGTGGATGCGGCGATGGTTGCGAGCGCAGCAGCGCTGAAATCGCGCCGCGATGGATTCTTCGTCATTGTTTGTTTCTCCCTAGCGAGTCCATTGTGCTGGCATCGCAGCTCGGCTCGCAAGTGGGAAGTCGCCGCTTTGCGACGCAATGACGCTCAAAATCGCAAGGTGCCAGCGCCTAGACTCAAGTTTTCTCGGCGACGACGACGAGGCCGCTCACCGGCTCGTTGTTCTCGTTGCGCGGCGAGGCCGGCTCCAGGGTCAGCAGCTTCAAGCCGGCCCTGCCGATCGCACCACGGACATATTCCGCCGAGTGGGCATAACGCAGGCCCGCGCCGAGAACGATGCCGCTGCCGTCGTGGGTCTCCACCGTGAAGGCGAGCACGCCGCCTGGTGCGAGCACGCGCCCGGTTTCAGTGAGCACCGGCGCGAGATCGGAGAGATAGACGAACGCATCCGCAGCGACGACGAGGTTTGCGCTCGCGTCACTCTTGGTGCGTAATCCTTCGATCATGTCGGCGACTTCGAGCTCGGCATAAAGATTCGTCGCGCGCGCCTGCTTGATCATGCCGGGCGAGAGATCGATGCCGACGAAATGATCGACCTGCCTGGCGAAGGCCGCGGCTGCAAGTCCGGTGCCGCAGCCGAGATCGATGGTGCGTTTGAAGAAGGCCGGCTTCCTCGCTGCAACGCGCGCCGCCAGCACCGCCTTGAAGATCAGGCCAGGGGCGCGGTAGCCGAGGTCGTTGACCAGCACGTGCTCGAAGCGCGGCGCGTACTGGTCGAACAGCGCCTGCACATAGGCCTTGGGC
>NZ_JAEMSD010000081.1 GCF_016462955.1 Bradyrhizobium sp.
TTGTGCTCATCAGCGGGCGGTTCCTGGAAACCGAGCGCCAAAGTGGATGGCGAACTGGCCCATTGCGGCGGTCCACTCGACCGGCCGCCGCCAATGAACGCCGGCGTTCCTGATGGCGAGGAACATCAGTTTGAGCGCCGCCTCGTCGGGTCGGGAAGCTGGCGGGGGTCTTGATGATCTTGCGCAGCGAACGATGCAGCGCCTCGACCGCATTGGTCGTGTAGATCATCTTGCGGATGCTTGGAGCGAAGGCGAAGAATGGCACCACATGCTCCACGCATTGCGCCAGATCTGGCCGATTGCGGGATAGCGCTTGCCCCATTCGGCCTCGAACTCCGCAAGCCTGAGCGCCGCCGCGTCGGCGCTCTCGGCCCGATAGATCGTCTTGATCGAGGGCAGGATCGCCTTACGGTCCTTCCAGGAGACGAAGGCAAGGCTGTTGCGGATCAGGTGCACGATGCAGTCTGCACCAGGGTCTGCGGGTAGACCGAGGTGATCGCTTCCGGAAAGCCCTTCAGCCCGTCGACCACGGCGATCAGGATGTCGTTGACGCCACGTGTCTTGAGTTCGTTGACGACCCGCAACCAGAACTTGGCGCCTTCGGTCTGCTCGATCCAGAGCCCGAGCACGTCCTTCTCGCCGTCGCTGTTGTAGGCCAGCGCGGCGTAACTGCCTTGTTCTTGACCAGGCCCTAGTCACGAATTTTGACCCGCATCGCATCGAAGAACACGATCGCGTAGACGCGTCGAGCGGCCGGCTCTGCCATTCCCGAACCTCATCGAGGACGGCGTCGGTCACCCGGCTGATCATATCGGGCGAGACCTCGGTGCCGTAGAGCTCGGCCAGGTGGCCTTGGATCTCCCGCACCGTCATGCCGCGGGCGTAGAGGCTTAGGATCTTGTCGTCGAAGCCATCAAACCGGGTCTGCCCCTTGGTGACGAACTGCGGCTCGAAGCTGCCTGCTCGGTCAGCTCCGCGCCGAGCGCACGCTCAATCAAGGCCTTCTTGAGCTGTTTGAACAGCCCGTTCTCGCCAGTCAGGTCCTCTGGCTTGCTGTAGTTCGCCAGAAGCTGGTCAAGCAGTTCAGGAGTGATCGTCGAATCAGTCCTCATGTGAGTCTCCCCTCACAGGTAAACTCACATACTTATACATCCTTCTGGACACCCTCGCGACTTGCTCGGCAAGGTGAGGCTGGCCGAAACAGGTCGCAGCCAACTTGGGCCACCTTAACTTTTCTTGCGTCGAAGCTTTTCGATCAGTCTGCGCTGCTCCTCGATGTCCTCGCTTTGGCTCTTCTTTGTTGGCCATTATTAGTCGCCCGAACGATCTGCCCGCACTGGGACTTGAATCCCGCAGGTAGACGTCTTTAGGTTCCAACCCGCTCCAACAGATCGTGCCCCGTTGCGTGGTGTAGCTGGCGGCGGGAGACCGCGTTCACCGGCAAGAGCCGGGGCAGGTCAGCTGGCGATCGCCGGAAGGCTGACGGTGGGATCATCGCTCAATGGCGCGATGGTTTCCAGCGTCATGTAGCGGGCGCGCTGGACGGCCCATTCATCGTTTTGCTCGAGCAGGATCGCGATGAGGCGAACGATGGCATCTTCATTGGGGAAGATGCCGACGACCTCGGTCCGGCGCTTAATCTCGCCGTTCAGGCGTTCGATCGGATTGGTCGAGCGGGAAGGTCATGTAGGCTAGCACATCGGTCTCGGCCTCGTCCAGGAAGCCGGCAAGCTTGGGCAGCTTGGGACGGAGCTGGTCAGCGACCTTGCGCCACTGCATGCGAGCGGGCCTCGGCATCGTCCTGGGCGAACGCGGTGGCGATGAAGGCGGAGACGACGCGCCGGCCGCTCTTGCCGGCATGGGCCAGTGCGTTGCGCATGAAGTGGACGTGGCACCGCTGGCCAACTGGCATTGAGCACCTTGGCGACGGTGGCCTTGATACCCTCATGGGCTTCGGAGACAACCAACTTGACACCACTCAAGCCGCGGCGGCGAGCTTGCGCAGGAACGCCGTCCAGAACGTCTCGGCCTCGGACGGGCCAATGTCCATGCCGAGAACTTCGCGCCGGCCGTCGCTGTTGACGCCGACCGCGACGATGACTGCGACCGACACGATGCGGCCATTCTGGCGCACCTTCACGTAGGTAGCATCGATCCACAGATACGGCCAGTCACCCTCGATCGGACGGGCGAGGAACGCCTTCACCTTGTGGTCGATCTTCGCACAGAGCGGGCTTACCTGGCTCTTGGAGATGCCACTCATCCCCATCGCCTGCACCAGATCGTCGACCGAGCGGGTCGAAACGCCTTGCACATAGGCTTCCTGGACCACGGCGGTGAGCGCCTTCTCTGCCATCCGGCGCGGCTCCAGGAAACCCGGGAAGTAGGAGCCCTTGCCCAGCTTGGGGATGCGAAGCTCGACGGTGCCGGCCCGGGTTTCCCAGATCCGGTCGCGGGGTAGCCGTTGCGCTGGGCCAGACGCTCGGGGTTCTTCTCGCCGTAGGCTGCACCGGCCTGGCCTTCGACTTCCAGCTCCATCAGCCGCTGGGCGGCAAAGCCGATCATTTCGCGCAAGAGATCGGCATCAGGGGTCTTCTCCACGAGCGTGGCGAGGTTGGCGTTGCGCCGGCCGACAATCTCGTCGACAAAAGCCCGGTAGTCATCGAGACTGGCGAAGTCGCGCGTGCCCCGCAGCAGCAGCGCATCCTCCAGGGCTAGCTTGAAATGAGATGCCTGCATTGTTGCGCGTTGGCGCCACGCCGTAATGGCCCATCAGTCCGGCGTAGCGCTGTGTCAGATCCTCCCGCGCATCGGCCGCCAGATTGCGGAACGCCGCCGACAGGCTGTCGATGCGATGCTCCCGCGGCACGCCGCCGAGCGCCCACAGGGCGTTCTGCAGGCCCTCGGCCAGGGCGACGAAGCTTTCGCCGCCGAGTACGACATGGGCATGCTCGAAGCCGGACAACGCCAGCCGGAAGTGATAGAGCCAAGCCTCACTCGCGATGGTGATGCCGAGCGCGCTCGTGCCGGTGAAGTCGGACAAACCCAGGCGGCCGGGCTCGTGCTCCTGGCGGAAGATCACGTCCTGTTCGGGGCCGTTGAGCCCCGCCAGGCATTGATGCGCCGCTCCAGCGTGCGTCGGATGTTGGGGGCTAGGTCGGGATGCCGTCGGCGCAGCTCGTCCAGCACGCCGATCACGCGGATGCCGGGCGCAGCCTTCAGGATCGGGACGATCTCGGTCTCCCAATAAGGCGCGAGCGGATCGGACCGGCGCCGGCCCCGCGGCGTCTTCTTCTGCGATGGCAGGCGCGAGTCGCCCTCGATCCGATAGGCACTCGCTTTCGGGAACCCCGCCTTGGCCGTGGACGAGTTGCTGACAGTGAGCGAGCGCTACAGAGGAAGCAGTCGGCCTGACAAGAAGAGGATCATCGACGAGTTTGCCGCTGCGGCAGGTTATCACCGGAAGCACGCGATGCGCGTATTGCGTGCTGGTCCGGCCCAAAGCAAGCGTAGGCATCACGGCCGTCACGGCGTATCTACGGAGAAGCCGAGCGCGGGGCGCTGATTGTGCTTTGGGAGGCGTCGGACCGAGTATGCGGCAAGCGCTTGAAGGCGATCATACCGACACTGATCGAGGCGATGGAGCGCCACGGCCATCTGGCGCTCACCGCCGAAGTACGTACATCTCTCTTGTGGATGAGCGCGGCCACGATTGATCGAGGGCTGCGGCCCCAGCGCGAGCAGTGCAGCCCAAAGCGTAGGCGAGCGGGTGCCATCTCAACGATTCGCCGCTCGATCCCTGTGCGCACATTCTCGGACTGGCGCGATCCACCTCCTGGATACGTGGAAGCGGATCTTTTCGCACATTCTGGTCCGGTGACGCGTGGGTCTTTCGTGCAGACGCTGGTGATCACGGATATCGCATCGGGCTGGACTGAGCTGGCGCCGCTCGTGGTTCGCGAGCAGACCGTGCTGGTGGATGTACTTCGCGAGGTCCGCCGTAGGCTTCCATTCCCGTTGCTGGGCTTCGACACCGACAACGATACAGTGTTCATCAACGAGACAGTACGTGACTACTGCGCGACGGAGAAGATCGAGTTCACGCGATGTCGGCCGTATCGTAAGAACGATCAGGCGCACGTTGAGCAGAAGAACGGCGACATCGTTCGGCGAATGGTCGGATATCGCCGATACGAAGGGGTCGCGGCAGCCGAGCAACTGGCGAAGCTCTACGCGCCGGCTCGACTGTTCGTGAATGCCTTCCAGCCGTGCTTCAAGCTCGCTGAGAAGACGCGCAACGGTGCCCAGGTGAAGAAGCGCTATCACAAGCCGCTGACGCCGTGCGACCGACTGCTGACTGATGGTCGTGTGGACGCCGTATCGCGCCAGCGCATCGCCGAGCTTCGTGCCGATCTCGATCCGGTCCGGCTATTGGCCGAGATACGCAGCGCACAACGAGCACTTCTCCGCTCGCGGACGCGGCGGACAACGCGTCGATCGCGGCCTCGAGGTCGGAGCCGACGGTGCCGCTCGACAGCTTCGTCGCCGGGCTGCGCACCGCCTGGCAAGGTGGGGAGATTCGTCCGACATCTCAGCCGAAGCTGAAAGCAAAGCGCGGCCGGCGCCGTCTCGACCCTCTCGTCGCGGTGACCAATGATCTGCATTCCTGGTTCGACGCCGATCCGTCCTTGTCCGGTCGTCAGTTGCTCGACCGATTGCAGGCCGAGTACCCCGGAGAATATCCGGACGGGCTTGTACGCACAGTGCAACGGCGCCTAAAGATCTGGCGTAGCGCCATGGCACATGAACTCGTGTTCGGGCGAGATCTGGGAGCCTCCGAAGCTACTCTCGCAGACGCACAGCGTCCGGAGCCAACATCAGCCGCAGGTTTGCAAACCTAAAGTCCATCCGGATGGACCGAGCGTGGCGTCGTGCTCGTCACCGTCAAGGTGTGGCCTGTCGACTTCGGCCCCAGCCTCCAGGTCGATCCGACGGCCAACCTTGACGGCGCCTGCGCGCGCCGCCATCGGGCTGCCATGCCGGAAAGGACAATTGCGCGATGCGCGGCATCGCCTCACTTGACAGGAATAAACGAAAATAGGCTCGGGAACAAACTTGGGTGAGGCAATACGAAGTCTCACCTTGATCGCCGCCGCGCAAAAGACGCCACGGGTGGCCGGCTTCAGATCGGAATACCTGGCCGGCTTCGAATTGGAACGCATGGCCGGCTGCGTTGGAATCCGCAACCATGCGCCGATGGGGCCTGGCGGTCGGCCCTCAAGTGCTCAGGCAGGTTCATGATCGGGTCGTGAAGCTTGCCCATGAGAACGGCGTCATCGCGAGACGGCGGATGCGCGTGGACACGATCGTCGTGGAGACCAACATCCACTATCCGACCGACAGCACGCTGCTGGGGGACGGAGTGTGGGGTGTTAACCCGGACCATGAAGAAGATCACGGGGATCGTCGGCGCGGCCGGAACCAAGCTGCATGACCGCAGCCGGAGCGTGAAGCTGCAGTCTGTTCGAGATCGCGCGAATAGCGCGCGCCAAGGTCCCGCTCAACCGGGACCGGCTGCAGCGGCGGTATCGTCGCTTGCTCGATACGACGAGCCGGGTCGCAGGACAGGCGAAGCGGTTCTCGGCGGAGATATCGCAAGGCGTAAAGCGATCGGCGGATGTTCTGCAGCAATCGCGCTGGAGGGCCTGCGCGCGGAGCTTGAGGAGATGGTGCCGCTGGTGCGGCAGGTGATGCGTCAGACCCGGGCGCGCCTCTTCCATGGCGACACCCATGTCGAGGGCAAGATTCTGAACGTGTTCGAGCCGTCGACCGAGGTCATCCGCAAGGGCAAGGCCGGCAAGCCCAACGAGTTCGGCAAGATGATCAAGCTGCAAGAAGCCGAAAACCAGATCATCGTCGACTATGAAATCTACGCACATTCAGACGCTCGATCGTCCTCCCAGAAACGCTTCGATGAAGGTCTGATCCGAAAGCAGCGCCGCGCCCGTGCCTTGCTTGACGACACAACCCAGGGAAAGAACGCATGCCTGGTCGGCAATGCGTAACGCCGCGTGCGCATTCTGCTCAACCAGAAGAATGCCTAGCCCGTGGGCGTCGCGCAGCTTAACGATGAGCTTGAATATCTCCGCGACGACGATGGGAGCCAGGCCCATCGAGGGCTCGTCCAGCATCAATAGCTTCGGATCTGCGATCAAGGCTCTACCGATCGCGAGCATCTGCTGCTCACCGCCCGACATCGTGCCCGCAGCCTGCGAGCGTCGTTCGATCAACCTCGGAAAGAGCTCGTAGACCCATTTCATCCGCTCCAGCACTCGCTCTCGGTCTAGGCCGTACCCGCCGAGCATCAGGTTTTCCTCGACGGCGAGTTCGGCGAAGATCCTTCTCCCCTCCGGCACGTGTCTTATCCCGGCACGAGCGATGACTGCCGGCGCCCTACCGAGAATAGAGTGTCCGCGGCAGAGAATGTCGCCGTCGCTGGGGCGGATGAAACCGGAGATAGTGTTCAGTAGCGTCGATTTCCCTGCGCCGTTCGCTCCGACGAGCGCCAGGATTTCGCCTTCTCGCACCGAGAGCGAAACGCCGTGCAATACTTCGACCGATCCATATCCCGCCCGCAGGCCGTCGACCTCCATGAGGGCCGTCATGCGACTTCCTCGACTATCCCGAGATATGCCGCGATTACATCCTTATCGGCCTTGATGGTTTCTGGCGCTCCTTCGGCCAGCTTTCGCCCGAAGTTCAGCACGACGATGTGGGACGAAATCGACATCACCATTCCCATATCGTGTTCCACTAGCAGGACGGCACGGCCATCGGCGGCGATGCTCACGAGGAGTGAAGCGAGTTCATCCGCCTCGCTCCGGTTGAGCCCTGCTGCCGGTTCGTCGAGCAGCAGAAGTTTCGGGTCTTGCGCGAGTGCGCGCGCGATTTCGACCCGGCGCTGATGGCCGTACGGCAGATCGGCCGCAGGCCGCCCCCACCATTCCTCGGAGACCCCTACCCGCGCGAGGCATGTGCCGGCGCGTTCGGCAAGTTCTTCGTTGTCGGCCATGACAAGCCATGGGCGGAGTAGAGAACCCAGCAGGCCATGCTTTCCGAAGCGATAGGCGCCCGCCATGACGTTCATCAGAACGCTCATGCCCTGGGCCATCTGCGGCGTTTGGTAGGTGCGGGCGATTCCGGCCCTAGCACGCATATATGCGGGCGTTCCCGCAAGATCGCGTCCCTCGAGGCGTATCGTTCCTCGGTCGGCCGGGAGAACACCCGTGAGGAGGTTGATCAATGTCGTTTTTCCGGCCCCGTTCGGACCGATCAAGGCAGTCACCTCGCCGCGCGCCATGAAAAACGACACGTCTGCAACGGCGTGGACACCGCCGAAGCTTTTGGAAACGCCAGCGATTTCAAGGGTCGCTTGGAGCGTCATGCCGACTTCCGCCGGAACGTGAAAACGCGGAATAAGGTCTCGCCCAAGCCGTTCGGCGCGAACAACATGATCAAGATCATCGCGACCCCATAGACCACTTGCTTGGCTTGATCAAATCCTTCGAGGAGGTTCGGCAGGACTATGATAGCGAAGGAGCCGAACATGGCTCCCCAGATCGTGGACAATGAGCCGACGATCACCATCATTAGAAGCTCAATGGAAAGACCGACGCCGAAGGCGGAAGCATTGAACGAGCGGAGATAGAGCGCCAGGAGCCCTCCAGACAAGCCAGCGAGCGAGGCGGAAACGGCGAAAATCATGGACTTCGCCCGCGCCGTGTTCATGCCTATGCATTCGGCGACGAGCTCCGACGATCGCAGGATCATCAATCCCCGTCCGAACCGACCGTCGACGATACTGGCTGCTATCGCTGCGGCAAGGCAGAGCGCGAAAATCGACAGCCAGAAGACCACGCGCTCGTGGGCGAGACCCGCGAAGGCCATGCTCGGCAGATCGACGATCCCCGGATCGAGCCCGCCGGTCACATCGCGCACCTGTGCTGCTACCACGTAGAAGACCGCACCCAGCGCTAACGTACCGAGAGCGAGGTTATGTCCCGACAATCTCAGGATTGGACGAGCGATCAAAAATCCGAGGATGCCGGGTAGTACGACCGCTGCGGCCAGCGCGAACACGACAGGCAATCCCAGCCGCTGTAGACAGAACGCTACGGTGTAGGCACCGATCCCAACGAAGGCTCCGTGTCCGAGCGATACTTGGCCGGCGTA
Organism: Bradyrhizobium sp.; assembly: GCF_016462955.1. Lineage (GTDB taxonomy): Bacteria > Pseudomonadota > Alphaproteobacteria > Rhizobiales > Xanthobacteraceae > Bradyrhizobium. The sequence continues at coordinate 8,233 of NZ_JAEMSD010000081.1, forward strand.
GCCGACAAGCAAAGTCAGCCCGACGGCCGCAACCGAATGAATCATCGACAAGATGATGACCGAACGGTGAAATTGGCTCGATACGCAGAATTCGACGAGTGCGAGTAAAGCGGCTACCAACGCCAAAATCTGCCAGTCGCGACGCAGCCTCGAAGTCTTGTGCAGTGTCATCGTCAGACCCTGCGCACGACGGCTTTTCCGACGAGCCCCTGAGGCCGCAGGATCAACACGAGTATGAGAAGCATAAAGCTTACCGCATCCTTGAAGCCAGATGCCACGAATCCCGAGGTGAGGCTCTCGACGAGGCCTATCAACAGGCCACCTACGACGGCGCCCAGCGGATTGCCTAATCCCCCGGCGACAGCGGCCGCAAAGCCTTTCAGTCCGAGAAAAATGCCGTTTTCGTAGAATGCCGCGGACATCGGAGCGAGCATCGCCCCCGCGAGACCCCCGATGGAGCCGGCCATGATCATGGCCAGAGCCGCCGTCCGCCTGGGTTCTATTCCGCAAAGCGCGGCCGCCCGAGGTTCCTGGCTCGCGGCACGCATGGCCTTTCCCAGCATCGTCCGGGAAAAAACGTACCAGAGCGCCGCGCTGACGACGACGAGAACCATAATGATCCAAAGCCCTTGGCTAGGGATGTAGACATTGCCGAGCAGCACGAGCGGGAGCACGCCGAATTCCGGCACGAAGCTGACATCCCTGCCGAAGGCGAGAGCAGCGGCGCCCCGCAATGCCAATGCCGACCCGATCGTCAACATGACGAGCGTGAGGGGATCTGAGTTTCGCGCCCCATCGAGCACGCCGCGCTGCAGGACCCACCCGACGAGCGCGCATCCGGCAATCGCGGCAAGGATTCCGACCGGGATCGGCACTTTCGCGGCGGCGACGAGTCCCGCCAGAAGCACTCCACCAAGCATCATAAATTCGCCGTTGGCAAAATTGATGATTTTAGTCGCATTGTAGACGATGGTGAAGCCCAACGCAGCCATGCCGTAGACGCAGCCTACGACGATGCCGGAGACCACCACTTGGAGAAACATATCCATCGAATCCTTCGGAGGGTAGCCGGGTGACGCGTGTGCGGTCGGCCGCGCCGATCACTTCACCACGACGAACTTCCCGTTCTGAATCTTGAGCATGACCATTGACTGAGACGACGCATCGAGGCCGTTGTGGTTGTCAGCCGTGAACTTAAATATGCCGTTCGCCCCCGGGAAGCTAATGCCGTCGGCCATCGCTTCGGCGAGTTTCGCGCGATCAATGCTGCCGGTCTTTTTCACCGCCTCCTCTACAAGCCTGAGCGCGTCGGCTGGATGACCGATGAACGTCGTGGCGTCCGACTTGTATTTGGTTTTGTAGTCCTCCGCGAGCTTGCTGACCACGGCACGCATGGGATCGTCCGCGGGAAGGCTCTCCGGTGCAAGGAGACGCATGGAAGATACGAACGAGTTCTCCGCGGCCGCACCGGCCTGCTCGATCAACTGAGGGCTTGCAGCTCCATAAGAATTATAGATTGGTTTGTTGAAGCCGACGGCGGCGGCGTTCTTGAGGATGATCGTCGGGCCGGGGTTCACGCTCCAGATAAGAAGCGCGTCGGCGCCGCTCGATCGAATCTTGAGAACTTGCGGTGTCATGTCCGTATCGCGCGGTCCGAATTCCTCGGCTGCGACTATCTTCATTCCGGTCTTGCTGGCGACTTCCTTCACCACGCTGGCACCCGCCTGACCATATCCGTCGTTCGAAGACAGCAGACCGATGGAATGGATGCCCTTGCTCTTCATAAAATCCAGAAGATGCTCGGCGACGATGCGATCGGTGGGCGGCGTCTTGAACACAAACGGTGTAGGCGGCACGACAACGGTTTCGGCGCCGGCCATCGAAATCAGCGGCACCTTCATCTCGTTCGCAACCGACCGGATGGCGAGACTTTCGCCCGTGGTCGACGGACCGATTACGACCGAGACGTTGTCGGAATCTGCGAGGCGCCTGAACTGCTGTGCCGCGAGGGTTCCGTTGCCCTCAGTGTCATAGAAGAAGGGCTTGACCTTATAACCTGACATACCACCGCGGGCATTGATCTGTTCGACGAGCAGCTCAAACACGTTTTTCTGCGAAGCGCCGAGGAACGCTGCAGGACCGCTTGCCGCCATCAAGGCACCGATCCGGATCTCCTTGTCCTCGGCGTTAGCCGGGAGGATCACTGTCGCGATGAGACCTGCCGCAAGAAGCGCTCTGCGTATCACCATGGTATTTCCCCCTTGTTTATCGATTGATCCCGGTTCAAGATCTTGCGCCCGCAGCATGCAGGGCCGCGATGTACCCGAAAGTCATTCCGGGACCCAGCGTGATGCCACCACCGGAATAGTTGCCTCCCAGCACGCTCGCCATATCGTTGCCGACTGCGTAGAGCCGGGGAATCGGACGTCCGTTCGCGTCGATGACTCGTGCGTGAGCGTCGGTGCGTAGGCCTGCGAAGGTACCGATGTCACCGGGAACGACGCGAACCGCGTAAAAGGGGCCGTTCGCGATCGGCGCCATACACGGGTTCGGCTTGACTTTTGGATCTCCATGAAAGCGATTGTACGCTGTCGATCCTTTTCCGAAGACCGAATCCGTTCCGGTGGGAACGTCGGCGTTCCATTTGGCGATGGTCCTTTCGAACTCGCCAACCTCGATGCCGGCATTGTTAGCGAGGTCGGCAAGCGTTTCGCCGACGATGAGATATCCCGAACGGATTGACGGACCAAGCGGCAGGGGCGCCGGCTTCACATGGCCCAACCCGTATTTTCGGATGGTCTTGTGATCGGCGATCAGAAATGCCTCGACGGGCTTGTCCGACGAACATGCGTGTTTCATGCCTTGGACGAAGTCATGATAGCTGTTCGACTCGTTAACGAAACGATGTCCCGCGCGCGTGACGGCGATCACTCCAGGTTTGCCGCGATCAATGAAGTGAGGGAACGGTCCTTTGGTGCCGTCTTCGCGCGGCACCAAGCTCGTCGGAGCCCAAGCCGCCGCATTCGGATAGCCTTTCACCGCGTTTCCGCCGACGGTCTCCCCGAGACGAATGCCATCGCCCGTATTGCCCGGGCTGGCTGCAGACCAATGCTCGTCGAGATCCGCGCGGTGGCCGTAGAGCGTTTGCCGACGAGCAATATCCAGAGGAAATCCGCCGCAAGCCAAGACTACACCGTGACGAGCGACGATATGACGAGAGCCTTTCGGCGTCTGAACCTCGGCACCCGTCACGGCCCCATTCTCGTCCTGAAGAAGGGCCTTAACCGGACTGTCCAGCCACAACTCGACTCCGAGATCTCGCGCGGAGCGGAAAAGCCTGGCGGCCAGAGCATTACCATTCGTCAGAAGCTGGCTTCGTCCCTTTAGGAGCCGATCGAAACCGTACTTCGTAAGGCGGCGCGCCACATAGACAAAGGATTCCAGACGCTGGGTAGCTCGGTAGAAGTGCCAAAGCTCTTTACCGGATCCAATGGCGAGACCAAACAGAGTGAGTTCGGGGCGCGGAGGCCGCAATCGCTCGATGTCTTCGCCCAGAATTTTAGCATCCACCGGTTTCGTGAGTATCGACCGGCCACCAGGTGTTCCGCCTGGGGCATCGGGGTGATAGTCCGAAAAAAGAGGGGAAGCCTCGAAACGGACGGCCGTCTTGTCTTGCATGAAGGAGACCATTTTCGGCCCGGCTTCGAGGAAGGCTTCGACCCGCTCCGCGTCGTAGTGATTGCCAGCTTCGTGACGCATGTATGCCCGCGCGGCATCCATGGAATCCTTGATGCCTTCGGCCGCATCCAGATGATTATTGGGTATCCACAGGTAGCCACCGGAGAGGGCTGTCGTTCCGCCGAAGACTGCCTCTTTCTCGACGACGATGACCTTCAGTCCGTGTTTGGCCGCGACTACGGCCGCCGTGAGTCCGCTTGCGCCCGATCCGGCGACGAGGAGATCGTATTCCAGAAGACTTTCGGGCATCGAACTTCCCTGCTGTCGACGTTGTGCTCTTGATCGGGACGCTGCGCTCAGTTCGCCAGATATCCACCGTCGACCGGGAGCATGACGCCGGTGACGTAGGAGGAGAGCCGCGAGGTCAGAAAGATGGCCGGGCCTACCAACTCGTCGGGTTCGCCCACTCGCCCCATGGGCGTGTGACGGAGGAAGCGATTGATGGCATCGGGATTGGCGCGCGTCGTTTCGGTCATCGGCGTGGCGATGACGCCCGGCGCGATCCCGTTGACCCTGATGCCGTGCTCTGCGAGATCGACCGCCAGGGCCGTCGTCAATTGCTTCACCGCGCCCTTCGAAGCCGCGTAGGCCGCTGAATTCTGGTAGGCAACGAATGATGCGATCGAGCCGATATTGAGGATCCGGCCCTTCGTGCGAAAGAGTTGGGGAAGCAGCGAGATCGCCATGGTGGCGCAGCCCCGGACGTTTATGGCTATCTGTTCGTCCAAGTGGTCGAGAAAAGCAGGATCGTCGGGAGGTGTCCGTCTAGTGATGCCGGCATTGTTCACAAGGATCGAAATGTCGCCGAAAAATTCTGCCGCGCGAGCCGCCGCCGCCTGACAGGCCTCTCGGTCTGCCACGTTCAATCCGATGCCGACAGCTCTCCCGCCAGCGCTCACTATAGCCTCGGCCACCGCCCCAACTCCTGCTGCATTCAGATCGGAAACGATCACGCTTGCACCGCTGGCGGCCATTCCTCGCGCTATCGCAGCTCCATTACCTTGGGCTGCGCCTGTGACGAAAGCGACGTCTCCTTCCAAGAGCCTGGAGACCGCTCCTCCAACCATGACGTTCCTCCCAAAGTGCGATCCATTTCGAAAGCTAGATTTTATATTGTGTAACATAATTCTTATATTGTAATTCTTATTTCCTTCTCGAAACGCGTCAAGAGGCTTTTTTGGTTTTGACAATTACCTTCGGTTTGGGCAGGCCGGTCGCATGCTGAGAGAGAATCGCGCGCAAACAAGGAGAAGCGCCTCGGAGTCGCCTCAACTCGGGATCCAGTCGGTTGAAGTCGCCGGCGACATCCTGAACGCCTTGATCCAAGCCGACGGACCTTTGAAGCTGGCGGAACTGGCGCAGCGCGCTGGGATGCCGTCCGCCAAAGCACATCGCTACCTGGTGAGTCTGATCCGGATCGGTCTTGCTACCCGCGACGGAGTATCGGCGCGCTATGACCTTGGCCCAATCGCACTACAGTTGGGCCTAAAGGGGTTCTCGAGATTCGAGCCGCTCCGGTTCGCGGAGGCGACCTTACGCGAAATCGTCGACCAAGTCGGCGAAACTGCCGCGCTGGCAGTTTGGGGGGAGAAAGGACCTACGATGATCCGCATCATCGAGGCCCGCCACGAGTTCGCTACGACGATTGCGCTCACCCATCATTGCCCGATGACCTATTCCGCAACTGGGCTACTGTTCTGTTCGTTCGAAGATGCCGCCAGAACCGATACAGTGATCGAGCGCGAACTCGAACAGAATCGGCGATCGGGAAGGCTGAACGTCCCGCACGATGGCGCCATCTTGGCTCGAGCGATCCAGGAAACCCGGGCGCGTGGATTTGCCTGCATGTCTGATGGAGGCGGCGACGGGTATGGGGCGGTGAGCGCTCCGGTGTTCGATGTGACCGGCAGCCTTTGCATGGCCTTGACAGTCTTCGGCCGAGCAAATCGGGTGGACGCAAGCCCAGATGGAGTCTTGGGCAAGGTGGTCGCCGATGCAGCCCGACGACTTTCCGGATCCCTCGGGTACAGAGAACCAGGCTCGAGCTGAGCGCCACGGACATTTCGCGAGCATCGACATCAAAACGGTCACCGCCGATGCTGGCTATGTCTACGCCAAGATTTTCGGCGCGATCGAGCGGCGCGGCATCGACGCACTATCAATGGCTTTCGAGAACCGCGTAAATCTGGCGACATCGTGCGCGCGGCGAGATTGGGCGGGAAGCTATTTCCTTGCGGATGGCGGAAGACGTTGTTTCCCCACGACGGGCTGGTAGCCGAGGCGGGGAGCTGTCCCCGGGTTGCGCAGCGCCCCGCCTCGGCGGATAGGGAACGGGTCCCTGAACAGACCAACAGGCGCGGCGCCGTCGTAACCCTGCAAAGTGAAGCGGAGCCGCGCCTGTACCCAATCCACCAACAGTCTGCGTGATCGGCAGACCGCGGATTGCGTGGCGCGCAGTATAGCGGCCATCGCGCATCCGTCGAGCCTCACGTCGGCCTCGTCTTCGGCATTTGCCGGGGATCGCCGATGCAGGCCGCAGGCCGCTTGTTCTTGTGTGCCCGTTGCCGGGCCCAGGTGCTGATCTGTGGCCGTTGCGATCGCGGCCAGCGCTATTGCACTGCCGAGTGCTCCAGGACGATGCGACGGGCGAGCGTGCGCGACGCCGGCCGGCGCTATCAACGCACCCGTCGCGGCCGCCATCTGCATGCGGCTCGCGCCCGACGTTACCGGGCCCGCAATAAAATCGTGACGCATCAGGGTTCACCCTGTCCGGCCATGGATGATGTAGTGCCGCCGGCCTCGATCGCTGTCGCCGGCGGACAACCGGCATGTCTCGAAGGCCCAGCGGCGACAGCGATTCGCGTTCATCACGATGCTGTCGCTGCTGCAGCCGGCTGCCACCGTTCGTGCGGCTCGACTTCGTGCGACGTCGCAGGCCCTCCCTCGATCCACCCGACTGACCACGGAGCGTGTTCGTGACTATCCCGGTGAACTGGAGGCCCGGATTCTGCGCCTGCATCACGTCGAGAAGTGGCGCTGCGGCACCATCGCGCGCCAGCTCCACTTGCATCACACGACCGTGCGTCGCGTGCTGCGCAGGCTGGACCGCCCCGGCATGGGCCGCAGTTGCGCTCCGCCATGATCGACCCTTATCTGCCGTTCATCCGGCAGACCTTGACCAAATTTCCCGACATCACCGCCAGCCGGCTGCATGCCATGGTGCGCGAACGCGGATACCAGGCGGCCCTGATCACACTGATCAGCTTGTATCGGCCAAGGCCAGCAGCCGAGGCCTACCTGCGGCTGCGCACGCTGTCTGGCGAGCAGGGCCAGGTCGACTGGGCTCACTTTGGCCATATACAGATCAGTCGCGCCCGCCGGCCGCTGATGGCCTTTGTGATGGTGCTTTCGTACTCGCGCGACATCCACCTGCGCTTCTTCCTCGATGCGCGAATGGAGAACTTTTTGCGCGGCCACGTCGGCGCCTTCAATACCTGGTGCGGCGTGCCGAGAGTCCTGCTCTACGATAATTTGAAGAGCGCGGTGCTCGAGCGCCAGGGGGAGGCAATCCGTTTTCATCCGACGCTCCTGGCATTCGCGGGCCACTATCGCTTCGAACCCCGGCCCGTGGCGGTTGCCCGCGGCAACGAGAAGGGCCGGGTTGAACGCGCGATTCGTCACGTTCGCGACGCCTTCTTCGCCGCGCGCAGCTTTACCGATCTGGCCGACCTGAACGCCCAGGCCGAGCACTGGTGTCGCGGCCAGGCGGCCGACCGGCCCTGTCCCGAGGATCGGACCATGACCATTCGGCAGGCCCTGGCTCAGGAATAGCGGCAACTGCTGCCGCTGCCGGAGAACCCCTATCTGGTCGAGGAGCAGTTGCCCGTAAAGGTCGGCAATCAGCGAGCGGAATGCTTGGAGCAAGGCGTATCACGGCGTCCACTGCGATGATGATTGGGCTTGGCGGCGCAATCACCGATACGCCAGCATCATCTGCAACCCGGAAAGGCGCCGGGTAGTTACCTTGCTGCCGGATCGTGAGCCCGCGACCGCCCAAGCCTGGCTGGCGGCTCATCCCACGATCTCGGTCGTCGCTCGCAATCGTGGCGGTGGATATGACTAAGCATGGGAATGTGCAAGCAGCATCGCGCCTCCGATGGCAACCAGCAGCGGAAAGGCCAGGGTCGCCCTTTGGTCTTTTTTGGGACTCGTTTGCACTCTCCATTCGAAAAAGTACGATAAGCAGCTCAAATATTCGATGCTGCGCCACCTCCACATCGCGCATCGATTCGAAAAAGCCGATCTGACCGATTGGCCACGCTTCTTCATCTGCGCGGAAAAACAAAAAGGCTGCCAGAGCCATGAAGAGCAGCGGCCAGTGCCGAGCCCATCTGCCCCATCTGGAGTGCTGAATCAACGCGAGAACGCCGATCAGCATGACGAAAATGCCAGCCCAATGGTGGTTGTATTCGGACCAGGCCACGTCTTCCGCATTGCGGGGCAATATAATGCCTTCTCCAGGCACATAAGCCCGGGGCCCTGGGATTCGCCGCGCATCCGCTTCAGCGATTTGGGCCTGCAACTGGTTAATCGTCAGTTGGTCCGAGCTGGGGCTGGTGAGGCGCGGCCATTGCGGCGAGAAGCGCTCGACAATTTCCGGCCAGGTAACCCTGTCCTGCACAAGGCCGATTGCCGGAGGCAAGGACGTAAGCGAGGCTGCAGCCAGCAAGACAGTTAGGCCAATGCCGATCTCGGCCTCCGCGAAACGCTTCAAACGAAGAATGGAGGTGGACGGATCGCGCTGTAGCTTTTCCACGATGAGGTAATTCGCTCCGCCGAGCCCGAGCAACATGAGGAGAAGTGCAATCTTGGTCGTCACCATGACACCGCAAGCCGTGCCATAGATCGCCTCAGGCACGCCGATGTAACCGAAGGCCATCAGCATCCCACTGCCAATGATGACTGTGACAGAGGTAAGCGATATAGCCGAATAACGTCGCCCAACAACTCTGCAATCGGTGCCGTCCCGAGAGAGACCCAACGCGAGAAGAAAATAGGGGAGGCCGCCGATCCAGATGGCTGCGCCGGTCATATGCAACGCATCTGCGAGTAGATAGGGCCAGCGCAAACCTGGGCGGCTCACCGCATGGGTCAAGGAAAGCTGTCCGGCCAAAGCCGCGACCGCGAAGCTGATCAGCGCTGCCGTTCGCCACCCGCTTTCTCGTCCACAGCTTAAGAGGCCGATGCAAAGCGCGGCCAGCGATGGCGATATCGGCCCGAGCGAAATCAGCATCGAGCGTATCTCGCCAGGGGAGATCCAAGGTACCGGCAAGCACCGCCGCGTTGACTATCAGAGTGCTGAGCGTGAAGATGGCGAAAGCGATGCTACTATTGGCAAGGATGATACGGCATCGCCTTCCTATTTCGGAGCTTTCAGTCGAAAGTCGTAAGCTCAAGGGCTGCCAAAGCAAAACTGTAAAACCGATGCCGCCAAGCGTGAGAGATTGCGCGATGAGAAATAAGCCGCGCAGAATCACCGAAAGAAAGCCAAAGATCTCAGGGAAGGATGACACAGCGAGCTTTAGCGGACGCTGAAGGGAATATCGCCGCGGGTGATGTGACCGTCCACGCTCAAGACTTGCCAACGCAGGTGCCAGGCGCCAATCGCAAGAATTCTGGCGTCCGCTTCGAGGCTGTGTGGTAAATCTGGATCAGTTTTCAAGATGATCTCTTTGCCATCGGCTGTATAGAGCCGCAGCTTCGAACGAGCATGATCGATGCGGCTGTTGAAACGAAGGCGGATTGCCACGTCGCCAGCGGCGACACTGGCATCGACCGCCGGGGAGGACTGTATGACGATTGCATGAGAAAATGCTCTTTGCGAGTAGAGCAGCAATAAGGCAAACGCGAGAAGTAGCGACAATCTCCAGCGGTTAGCTCTCTTATTGCCGGCGGAAGTCCCGTGCGAGATAGTCGTCCGTTAAGAAGCCGATTGCAGCGATGAGCGGTCGCTGATTGCAGCGATGA